>NZ_JYJG01000260.1 GCF_000955955.1 Lentzea aerocolonigenes | reverse complement strand
TCGTCGTCGACATCCCCGTCGACTCGGCGCCCCGGCACGAACCGCAGGTCGACGCCCCTGTCTACGGAGAGGGCGAACGCGGCGTGGTGCGGGCCAGGGTCGAGCAGGACGGCCCGAGCTGGAAGCTGACGCTCACCAGCACCACCACGACCGAGTCGCACTGGCACGGCAAGCGGTCCAGCGACCTGATGACGTTGCTGAACGCCTGCGACGTCCAGTTCGGCGACGTGCCCGACGAGGTCGACGTGCCGGAGTTGCTGACCGGCAAGGACGAGCAGCTGACGGCGTCCGTGCTGTTCGCGTTCGGCCGTTACCTGCTGGCGTCCTCGTCCCGGCCCGGTGCGCCGCCCGCGAACCTGCAGGGCATCTGGAACGGCGAGCTGCGTCCTGCCTGGTCGTCGAACTACACGATCAACATCAACACCCAGATGAACTACTGGGCCGCTGAGGTCACCGGGCTCGCCGAGTGCCACGAACCGTTGCTGGAACTGCTGGAAAAGCTTTCAGTGACCGGCGCTGAGGTGGCGCGAGAGCTGTACGGGGCGCGTGGCTGGGTGGCGCACCACAACACCGACGCCTGGGGCTGGTCGCTGCCAGTCGGCATGGGCCACGGCGCGGTGTCGTGGGCGCTCTGGCAGATGGGCGGCGCGTGGCTGGTCCAGCACGCCTGGGACCACTACGACTTCGCCCGCACCTGGTCCACTTTGGAGCGTGCGTGGCCGTTGCTGCGCGGCTGTGCGGAGTTCTGCCTCGACTGGCTGGTAGAAGGCCCGGACGGCTACCTCGACACGTGCCCGTCGACGTCGCCGGAGAACTGGTTCCTCGATTCTGATGGCAAGCCGCAGGCACTGACGTGGTCCGTGACCATGGACGTGATGCTGATCCGTGCCGTGTTCGAACGGACTTTGGCGCTGGCACTGGCATCGGGCCGCGCTGATCCGATCCTCGCGGAGATCTCGGCCGCGCTGCCCCGCCTCCGCCCGGTTCCGGTGTTCGACGGGCGGCTGGGGGAGTGGGTCGGCGACTTCACCGAGGAGGACCCCACGCACCGGCACATGTCGCACCTGGTGTCGGTCTACCCGCTAGGCCAGATCGTTGCCGGTACCGAGCTCGGCGACGCCGCGGTGGCCACGATGGACCGGCGCGGCAACGGCGCGATGGGCTGGTCGTGGGCCTGGAAGATGGCGCTGCGGGCGCGGTTGGCCGACGGCGAGACCGTGCGCTCGTTGCTGTCCGAGGCATCGCAGGCGTTCACCGGCGACCGGCACCGCGACGCGCCGTTCGACGGCTCGGAGTGGGGCGGCCTGCTGCCGAACCTGTTCAGCACGCACCCGCCGTTCCAGATCGACGGCAACTACGGCTTCACAGCGGCCCTCGCCGAAGTCGTGGTGCAGAGCCACACCGGCGTGATCGACATCCTGCCCGCGCTGCCGTCCGGCTGGTCCCGCGGTTCGGCACGTGGCCTGCGCTGCCGTGGCGGGCTCGCCGTCGACGTGACGTGGGACGACGGAGATGTGCTGGTGCGAGTGCGGCGGGTTTCCGGTGACGCCTCGGCGTTCGTGCCGGTGAGCATCGGCGGTGAGGTCACAGAGGTCGTCGTGAGTGACGTCGTGGAAGTGCGCGGGAGGATTTCGTGCTGACTGACCTGGGGCTGGACGACCTGTGGGACTACCGCAGCTCGTACATCCGGCCCGACGACTTCGACTCGTTCTGGGACTCGACGCTGGTTGAAGCTCGTTCGTTTCCGTTGAAGGTCGAGGCGATCCCGGTCGAGACGCCGCTGCAGACCCTGGATGTGTACGACGTGACGTTCTCGGGGTTCGGCGGCGACCGGATCCGTGCCTGGCTGCGCACTCCGAAGGGTCTGACCGGGTTGCCCGCTGTCGTGCAGTACCACGGCTACGGCAGCAACCGGGGGAGCGCGGTCGAGAACCTGACCTGGGCCAGCGCCGGGTTCGCGCACCTGCAGTTCGAGGTGCGGGACCAGCGCGGCGGCGCCGGTTTCATGACCCGAGGCATCGCCGACCGCGCCACCTACTTCTACCGTCGTGTCTTCACGGACGCTGTTCGCGCGGTGGATGCCGTGCGGGCGCTGGGTTCCCAGGACGTGGCCGTGATCGGCAACAGCCAGGGCGGCGGAATCGCTCTGGCGGTGGCGGGTCTCGTGCCTGATCTGGCGGCCGTGCACGCCCAGGCCCCGTTCCTGTGCGATTTCCGGCGCGCTCTCAACGTGTGCGGCCGTCCTCCGTTCACCGAGCTCACGACCTACATCGCCGAGAACCGCCGTTCCGACATCTTCCCGACACTGTCCTATTTCGACGGTGTGGGGTTCGCCGTTCGAGCAGTCGCCCCCGCCTGGTTCTCGATCGGCCTGATGGACGACATCGTGCCGCCGTCCACCGTGTTCGGCGCCTACCACGCCTACGCCGGACCCCGTCAGATCCAGGTCTGGGAGCACAGCGCCCACGAGGCGGGCGGCTCCGACGACCTCGACATCGCACTCGACGCCTTCCGTTCCCGTCTCTTGGAGAAAGTATGAGAATCGCCGCCGCTTCTCTGGCAGCAGTAGCAGCTCTGGTGGTCGCCGGCTGCTCGTCGGGCTCCGACACCGGCTCCGGCAACACCGTGAACTGGTGGACCTGGGACGACAAACAGGCAGTCGCCTACGGCGAGTGCGAGAAGGCGTTCGAGGCCGCCAACCCCGGCACCGACGTGAAGATCACCCGCTACAACGTCGACGACTACTTCACCAAGCTCACCGCCGGGTTCGTCGCGGGCACCGCGCCCGACGCGTTCCAGAACTCGGTGCAGTTCCTCCAGGCCTACGCCGGGCAGCACCAGCTGATGCCGCTCGACGACCTCATCACGAAGTCCGATGTGGACCTGAAGAAGTACTCGGTCGGCGTCGACAACTGGAAGTTCACCGACGGCAAGCAGTACGCGCTGCCGCTCGACTGGGCAGCCGCGGGCATCTACTACCGCAAGGACTCGCTGCAGCAGGCCGGCATCTCCGAGGCCGACGTGGCCAAGATGACCTGGAACCCCGACGACGGCGGCACGTTCGAGAAGATCGTGGCGCGGTTGACCATCGACAAGAACGGCAAGCGCGGCGACGAGCCCGGCTTCGACAAGAACGCCATCGCCACCTACGGCGTCGGCGCCATCGCGGGCCGCAGCTTCATCGGCGAGACCACGTGGGCGCCGCTCGTCGCGACGCTGGGCTGGAAGTTCGGCGACAAGGACCAGTGGCCCTCCAAGTTCAACTACACCGACCCTCGCTTCGTGAAGACCATGAAGTGGGTGACGGCGCTGACCGAGAAGGGCTACTCCCCGAAGCTCGGCACCTTCACCACCGGCAACCAGTCCACGATCTCCGACATCGACCTGGTCGGCTCCAACAAGACCGCGATGACCATCGGCGGCTCCTGGTCCGCGCCGTCGTTCGGCAAGATCCCGGGCGTGCCGGTGGGCATCGCGCCGACGCCGCTCGGCCCCGAGGGCAAGCGCGCCGTGCTGTCGAACTCCAACGGCAACAACATCTGGGCCGGCACCAAGAACCCCGACCTGACCTGGAAGTGGGTCAGCTACATGGGCAGCGAGGAGTGCCAGACCAAGGCGGGCGCCACCGGCACGTTCTTCCCGTCGATTCCCGCCGCCATGGACAACACCGTCACCTCGATGAAGTCGCAGGGCGTCGACCTGTCCGTCTTCAACCAGTACGTGAAGGACGGCGTGCTCTTCCCGTCCACCGCCTACGCCAACGGATCGGCGGTGCAGTCCGCCGAACAGCCCCTCTTCGAGGCCTACTTCGGCGGGCAACGCTCCGATGACGTGTTCGCGGAGATGGAACGCGTCTCGCAGGAGATACTGGCCAAGAACTGAACAGGAGTCCCAGGAGTGGTGTTGCGGATACCGACCAGGCGCGTGCTCGCGGATGACGTCTACGAGCAGATCCGCGCGCTGATCATGAGCGACGGCATGGAACCGGGCGCCCGAGTCAACATCGACGAGGTGGCGCGCCAGCTCCAGGTGTCCCCAACGCCGGTCCGGGAGGCCCTGGCCCGCCTCGAGTCGGAAGAACTGGTCAGCAGGCTCCCGTTGCGCGGCTACCGCGTGACGGACCTGCTGAACCGCAAGCAGGTCGACGACCTGTACTCACTGCGCCTGCTGCTGGAGCCGCCGTCCGCGGCTCTGGCGGCAGCCCGCATGACCCCCGAGAACGTCCGGCTGATCGAGGAGGAGCTGGCGACCTGTCCGGCAGCTCCCGCCGACAACGCCTACGACGACTACAAGAACCTGACCGCGCACGACCAGCGGTTGCACGAGCTGATCCTGCGCATCGCGGGCAACGAGGCCGTGCTGCAGTCGTTCGCCAAGACCCACTGCCACCTGCACCTGTTCCGGCTGAACTTCCAGCAGCCGTTCGGGGTGCAGACCATCACCGAGCACCGCGCGATCGTCGACGCCCTGGTGGCCGGCGACGAGGTGGCGGCCAGTGCGGCCATGACCGCTCACCTGGAGGTCGCGCGGTCCCGCCTACTGGACCGGATGTAGCCAGCTGACCAGCGCACGCCACGCGGGGGACGAGAACGCGAGCACGCCACCACCCGCGTTCTTCGAGTCCCTGACCAGCGCGTCAAGGCCAAGTGACACCTCGACGCACTCACCTTCTTCCGTCCCGTTGCTGTAGCTGCTCTTACGCCAGGTGCGGTCCTGCATCATCCGGTTCCTCTCGCGGTCCGCTGACGTATTCCGCCAGCTTGCTCCGCGATTGTTCCGCATCCAACGCGACCCGATCCAGACGGTCGAAGAGGAGCCGGGTCCGCGCGATCGCGCCCAGATCCTGCACGAACACGTGCGTCAGATCGGTCTCGCTGAAGGCGACCGGGTGCGCCTTCGCGAACTCCCACAGCACACATCCCGACGCGGCCAGCGGAGCGTCCGCGGGCACGATCCGGATGGTGTGCGTCTTGAACAGCATGCGCTTGTACTGCTCCCTCATGATCTGGCTGCTGCCGACCTGCAGTTCCAGCGCATGCTCATGAACGTAGAACAAGCAAGTCGGCCGATTGTGCCGTCGCAGGATGGCTTGACGGTCGTTCCGGAACTGGACGAGGTCGGGAATTCGTTCCTCGGTGACCATGCCGGTCATCCGGTAGATGCCGTCGGCGTACTCAGGTGTCTGCACCAGGCCCGGCACGGACTGCGGTGAGTAGCTCGTGATCGTCGTGGCCGTCGACTCAGCCATCGCGACAGTGCGCAGGTTGCCGGAGACCTGGACGATGTACTCGTCGAACGCGTACCGGTAGCGGTGCTTGAACTCCTCGTAGAAGTCGATGTCCTTGCCGCACATCGAGAGGTACTGCACCAGGTCGATCTCGCTGGCGCGCGCTTTCCCGTGCTCTATGGTGGACACCTTGCTGGGATCCCAGCCGAGCTTGATCGCGAGCGCGTTGCCGTTCAGCCCGGTGCACGTCTCACGCAACCGGCGCAGCTCGTCGCCGAGATCCCTGCTGTACGCGGTGGAGGGTATGGAACTCATGCCACCGAAGCTAATTCTTGGCCTCAATCCACGAACCCGCTCGTTCGGGTGAAAACGTCGCCACAGCCCCACTGTCAGACCTGCTGACTAAGCTTGAAATTGGGGGTACCCGGCGCGTCCCGTGTGTGTGGTGCGTGCGCCGTGTGTGTAGTGCGTCGTGCCGATACGCCGGTGGTTCGTTGCGTCGGCGCGTGGCGGTTGCGTTGGCTGGTCCGGCTTCGCCGACCCGGCACATGCCCTCCTCCGTCGGGCGTGTGCCGGACCGAACTTCTGTGCTTGCGTTGCGTAAGTGGTTGCGGGGCGTGGGCGCGTTGCGTGCGTTGGCCGTGTGGTGCGTGGGTGGTCCATAGGCGCGTGTTGCGTACTAGAGAGAGTTTGTGCGCACGGGTGCCGTAGGGCCCTGACCTGCACGTTCACCCGATTGTGGAATAGAATTCGAACACGTGTTCATGCCACAATGGACGCATGTCAGCCCTCGGACTTTCCTCCCCGCTTGAGCTCCTCGCCGAGCTCAAGCGGAAAGTCCCTGCGCTACAACAGCTTCAGTTCGAGATCCTGGAAATCGTCGGCGCGCTGCAGCAGCAGGGCGCGGCGGAATCCTTGGGGTACAAGGATCTCATCGAGCTCTTCAAACACGTCGTGCACTGGGATCCGAAGATGTCTCGCCGCAAGCTCAAGCAGGCAGCGGCTTTGTGTCCCACGATCACGCCCACCGGTTCTGTTGTGGAGCCCGCGCTACCGGCAGTCGCGGCCGCGATGGCCGAAGGCGCGCTGTCCGAAGACCACGTTGATGTCCTGGCCAAAGCCATGGTCACCCTGCCCGCCAAAGCAGAAGAGCCCCTCGTCGAATACGCATTGCAGCACGAGCCGCACTCGGCCGAGGAGTACTGCAAGAAGCTGGCCTATCTCATGGACCAGGACGGCCCCGAACCCGAACAGCCCGAACCGGTCCAGCCGCGCAACGTCTTGCGCCGCAAGTGGCAGGGCGGCCGCTACCAGTTGTTCGCGGACGTGGACGCCGAAACCGGCGCCAAACTCGACGCCCAGATCGACGCCCTCGCCAAACCGGCTCCCAACGACCTGCGCTTCGCCCCGGAGCGCGAAGGCGACGCGTTCTGCGAGATCGTCAACCTGGCCGCCCGCGCCGACCACCACCGCATCAGCGGCGGCGAACGGGTCCAGCTCACCGTCACCGTCGACTACGACAAGCTCCGCCAAGGCATCGGCACCGCCCGCCTCGACAACGGCGAACACATCCCGATGAACCAGGTCCGCAAAATCGCCTGCGACAGCGGCATCATCCCCATGCTGCTCGGCAGCCGCTCCCAAATCCACGACGTGGGCCGCAAAACCAGAACCATCAACGCAGGCCTGCGCCGCATGCTCGTGGCCCGCGACAAGGGCTGCGCCTTCCCGGGCTGCACCAGACCCCCGAAACACTGCGAAGCCCACCACGTCCGCCACTGGTCCAACGGCGGCGAAACCAACCTGGACAACCTCGCCCTGCTCTGCCTCCGCCACCACAACCTGGTCCACCACTCCGGCTGGCAAGTGCAGATGGCAGGTGGCATCCCGATCTTCCGCCCACCGGGGTACGTAGACCCGGCCCGCCGCACGAGAACCAACCAACTCCACACCACCTGGCACCCCGACCCGGTGCCACGTCCCAGCCGAGAGCTCTTATTGCCCAGCGGCCGAACCGACGACCCTGTCCTGATCCACGCCTGACCCCGTCCAGGCCGTGTTGCCACCGAAGGAATGAGCCGTGCCCTACCGACCTGAGATCGTTTGCATCTGCGGCTCCACCCGGTTCGTGGACGAGCTGCGTGCGGCGAACCGCAGGCTGACCTTGGCAGGTGCGATCGTCGTCTCGCCAACCGAAGCAGGCGAGCAGATCACCAACGAGCAGAAGGCCGCGCTGGACGCCCTTCACCTGGACAAGATCGACCTGGCTGACCGCGTCCTGGTCGTCAACCCCGGCGGGTACATCGGCGAGTCCACGAGCAGGGAGATCGCACACGCCCGCGCCACCGGAAAACCGATCTCCTTCACCGATCTCGCGCTGGTTGAGGGCACCCACCCCCAGAACAAGGGCGATGCGAAGCGAGCCGGACAGGCCTAATACAAATCAGGGAAGCGGTGATGACGCGCCTAGCCCGGGCTCCTTGTGCCCGGCCTTTTAAGGCCGATGAAGCAGGCCCGTATGCCACCTACGCGCCCACTTGCGCAAGGCGACGGATCGCACGCAAGGCGACCTCTCCGCTGGAACTCGCACTAGCCCTCGCAAACTGACCCGCTAGCGGCGAACACGCCCGCCCTGCCTGGTGCCCCCCAGCCGCCCAGAGCCGCGCACCCCCTGTCGAACAGCGAGCCGGCCGCAGTCGAACGGCCAGCCACGCCTGAGTCGAATCCAGTCGAACCGCGGAGCCCGCCCACCCCCCGATACCGGACCACCAGCGGCACCGGTATCACCTCCTTGGTCTATTCGCGGGACCACGAACCGAACCGCCCCAGAACCAGCAGAAACCGCGCCTGACCAGCAAGATCACCACCGCGCCAAAACCTTAAAAGCATTTAAACCAACATGGTCTAGTCCGATTTGAACCCCGTCCGTGACCTCCCCGTAGTCACCGGTACAACACCGATGAACACCCCGAGGAGAATCGAATGGGCGCTCGACACCGCAAGCCCGCCATGATCGGCGCGGGCGCCATGCTCGCGGTCGCTGCTGTCGCCGGTGGCATCTTCGCCTTCAGCGGCACCGATTCGAACGCGGCTGAGGACTGCGGCGGACTGGACACCGCCCTGCAGAACAACTTGAACTTCATCGCCGGGCAGCAGGCGAACCCCGACGCGCAGTCGGAGGCTCGGATTGCCAATCGGCAGGCGGTTGTCAACCTCATCAACCAGCGGCGCAAGGCGGCCGGCTGTGGCAACAAGGTCGAGGCCAAGGCAGAGAAGGGCCAGGCATCCACGTCCGGCGAGGACTGCGGCGGGCTCGACAAGGCGTTGCAGAACAACCTGAACTTCATCGCGGGGCAGAAGGCCAGCCCGGACTCGCAGTCCGAGGCCCGCATCGCGAACCGGCAGGCCGTGGTCGACCTCATCCAGCAGCGGCGCAAGGCGGCGGGCTGCAAGGGTGACGGCGGCAACGCCGGCCAGGGCAACAACAACCAAGGCAACAACGCTGGCAACCAGGGCCAGAACACGGCCCAGCCCGCCCCGAAGCCCGATGCGAACCAGGGCGGCAACGACGGCGGTGCGTCCGGTCAGCAGGTCTGCAACGGTTCCACCGTCACGCTTTCCGGTGAGGGCGGCGCTCCGGCGGCGTCCAGCAACCAGTTCCCCGTCGGCACCACGCTGAAGGTCACCAACCTGGACAACAACAAGTCCACCACCGTCAAGGTGACGTCGGCGTCCGGCAGCTGTGCACTGCTCAACAACGCGGCCTTCGAACAGGTCCGCGAGCCCGGCAAGTTCCTGATCCGCAAGGCGAAGATCGAGAAGATCGGCTGATCGAAGGCTCCACAGTGGACGGGTGCTCCCGTGGAACGGCGCGGGGGAGCACCCGTCCACAGCCGTGCCTAGACCGTGATCGACCAGCCCGACAGCACGCCTTCGTCGGCAGGGCCGTTGTCACCGATCCGCAACGTCCACGTACCCGCGGCCCGTTCCGACACCCGAGCCGTGAAGGCCTTGGGCTGCAACGGAGTGCACGGATACCCGCCGTACCTCTGCAACGAGTACGACCGTCCGCTGGGGCCGACCAGCGCGATGTTCAGGTCCTGCGAGCACGTGTGCGTCGCGTCGACCTGCACCGTCACCGACGAGGCAGCAGCACCCGAAGCAGTCGACACAACCCGGCTCACCGCGACCTGGAAGTCCCGGATGGGGAAGTCCTCGGGATTGCCGAAGGTCCGGGAACCGGAACCAGGCGCGGTCCGGACCGACACCGCGTCCGACTGCTTCGACACGTTCCCGGCGGCATCCCGGGCGGCGACCGTGAACGAGTAGGCGGTGTCCGGCGTCAGCCCGTCAACCGAAGCCGATGGCCCGGCAACGGAAGCAACCACCGTGGAACCGCTGTAGACGTCATACCCGGTGACCCCGACGTTGTCCGAAGCAGCCGACCACTCCAGCGAGACACCAGTAGCGGTGGCACCTGTCGAGCGCAGCCCAGAAGGCGCGGTCGGCGGCTCGGTGTCGCCAGATCCGGACCCGGTCACCAGCGTGAGGTTCCACTTGGCCAGCGCCTCGTTCACCGGCTGGAAGATGGAGTTGTCCTCTGTGGACCCAGGAGAACACGAGGACTGCCCACCGGAATGCAGCCCGACCGCGGAGGACCCGGCCAGCCAGGCACCACCGGAGTCCCCGCCTTCGGAACAGGCGGTGGTCAACGACAGACCGTCGACCACCACGGACCCGTAGTCCACGGTCTGGTTCACCGAGTTCACCACGCCGCACTCGAACTGGGGCGCGGTGTTCCCGCTGTGGCACACCGCCTCGCCGACCAGCGCGTCCTTGCTCCCGGTGACAGTCACCGCGGGCGAGCCCCACGTGTTGACCACCGGCGAGACCGTCCAGCCGGGCTCGGTCACCGCGACCACACCCATGTCGCCTTCCCTGGCGTTCACCGAGCGGTTACCACCGACGTTGGACGTCCCGAGCCGGTTCCGCTGCCCGCTCTCCCCGTAGGCGGCCTGCGAAGCGTCGTTCGTGCAGTGCCCAGCGGTCACGAAGTGCTTGCCGCCACTGGAATCCGTGGCGGGGAAACCGACAGAGCAGTTCGACTCCGACCCCGGCCACCAGGGATCGCCGGGGTTGACCTCCCCGGACTGCTGCACGAACGGCTGGGCCACCCGAACGACCCGAACCCCGTCCACCGCAGGGAAGGGACCGACAGCCGACACCACCACGTCGTTGCGCCGGACGTCGACGCCGACACTCCGGAACGCGTGGCCCGAAGCCTTCACCCGCGACACGAGCGCGGAAAGCTCAGCAGCAGAACGGGACACCAGCACCGCCGAGGCGCCGGCGGCACGAACAAGGTCAGCATCCTCAGGACGGGTGACCGCCACCGTCAACCGGCCAGAGGCTGCGTCGAACCAGCGACCGGCGTCGGCAACCGACAGACCGGCCGAAACATCGTGAGCACGTTCTTGCTGAACGAGTCGAGTACGTGCAGCCGAAGCACTGATGCCGAGATCACGAGCCACGGCATCGGCGACGGGGTCCGCGATGGCAGGCGCGGTCAGCACCGGCAAAATCAGAACAGCGCCGCAGAAAACGGCAAGAACCTTTCTCATGGCGAAAGGCCTCCTTGGTTGCAGGGTGGCCCGAATCTAATTCGCCGATGAGCAGGAAGTTAATGCGTAACTTTTAAGTCCTGTTTCACTTTTAAGTCCCAGTCCCACCGAAAACCGCGCACACCGGGCTGCACGTCCAGCGCCACGTCCAGCAGAGTCGAGCTCGGATCCACCGCGGAGTTGTCGGAGAGCTGAACGACCGAGGCGGGCAGAGCACCCTCGAACGTCACCTCGAGCACGTATTCCCTGGTGGGCAACCGGAACTTGCGCTCGTAGTTCGTCGCAAGCGGACACGGCGCCCGGTTCACCAGCTCGTGCTCGATCACGATGCTCTCGCCCTTGCGCAGCACCTTGTCGAACAACAGTTCCGCGGCCAGGAAACCCTGTGTCTCGTCCTCCACGAGCCGTCCGATCTCGCAGTTCTTCAACGCCCGCAGCTCGGGCAACGGCCGGTCGTGCTCGTCGATGTGCATGATCACGACCCACCGGTCAGGTCCGTTCATCGACGCGGACAGCACCTGCCGCGACCTGAAGGACCGCTCGGTGCGATCCGCCCCGATGGTCACGAAGTCCTGCTGGCTCACCCGGATCAGCTGGTCGTCCCAGCGCGTCTCCATGTCGTCCAGCGCGTGCTCGACCTGGGACGGCTCCGGCCAGAACGCGGACATCGGCGCGGGAGCCTTGCGCAGCCACCGCCCACGCGGCCGGGGCGGCCCCAAAAGCTCCGAGAGGTGGCCTGGAGGCACCTGCAGGATGTGTTCCAAGTGGACAACGGCCTGCAGCGACTTCTTGCGCTCAGGACGACTGCGACCGGTCTGCCAGTAGCTCAGCGTCGCCAAGGACACGGACACGCCGTGTTGCGAGAGGTGTTCACGGAGTCGCTCCAGACCGAGACCACGATTGGTGATCGCCGACCGGAGCGCCTCCGCGAACTCGTCCACGCGAGTCACGCTAAAGCATCGGTTCGTCCTGGTGTAGCCCCTGTGGACCACGGTATGGCCGATAGGTGACCTGGCGGCCGTTCATCACCATCTCGATGTCGACCGTTGCGGTCACCGCGTCGCCCATCGGCCGGAGCAGCACCGGGTTGCCGCCCGGCTGGTGGATCCGCACGTTCACCTGCTGTTGGGTCGCGATGAGGTGTCCGACCAGGTCACGGGCGTTGCCGGCGCCGCTGTTCTCCTTGGCGTCCGGCTGCATGTGCCAGTTCACGTTCTCCACCAGCGCGCCGACCATGTGCCCGTCGTGCATCGGCCTGCTGACGGTGAAGTCCGCCACCGCCTTGGCCACCGCGGGGTTGCGTGCGGCGAGCTCCACGACCTCCAGCCGCAGCGCCGCCGGGTTCACCCCCTTCGCCGCGCCGACTGCCGCGTAGAGGCCGGTGTCGGTGGTCGGCGGCGGGTTCTGGCCGCGCAGCACGTCGGTGTTGAGGTGCCGCACCTGCCGGAGCGTGTGGTTCAGATGATCGGACGCCACGATCCCGTGCGCCGCCACGACCTTCTGGTCCTTCTGCACGCCCGCCTGCTGGTCGTTGAACGGCGCGGGCATCGGCGCCGACACAGCGGGGTTCATCCGGTTCTTCGCCGGCGCGCCGAGCTGCGTCTTCACCTTGCCAGGAGGGTTCCACGTGTTCGTCGTGTGCCCCTCGGCCGGCGGGCGGAACGGCTCGACGACCCGCTGCTCACCGGTCGAGAGCCGCGCACGTTCCTCGGCGAACGCGGTGCCCTTCTTGGCGGGCTTGCCGTCGAAGAAGCGTTCGCTCACGTTCGGCAGCGCGGTGTGCGACTGCGGCAGTTTGCCGTCCGTGATCAGCCCGTAGGCGATCCGGGACAGGTCGGTGCCGGTGTCACCCGAGACGAAGTCCGTGGTGAACGCCTGGCCGCGCACGGGGTCGCGGTTGTTCTGCACGTCGACCCTGACCTGCTCGGCCGCCGCGGCCAACTTCGCCTGGTCGACGGGCACCTCGCCGGAGCGCTCCTGAGCGGTGCGCGGGTCGTAGTGCGCGGCGATCTCCACGGCGTGGAACTTGTTCAGCGACGAGCCGAGCTGCCCGAACTCCGCCGCACCCTCGCCGAACTTCACCGACGGGTCGGCGAGCGGCACGAGTGCGTCGAAGAACAGGTTCGGTTCCGGCGTGTAGGGCAGCAACGGGTGGATGCCCTGCTGGGTGCGGCGGGCGTGCATGTCCGCGTCGATCATGTGCACGAAGCGGTCCGCGAAGCCCTCCTCGTTCAGCCGTTCCCGGTAGGCCTGCTTCTGCGCCTCGTTCGTCTTGGTGTCGCCGTCGATGCGGGCCAGGACGTCCGCGTGCAGTTGTTCCGGCGTGATGGCCACGCGGTAGCCGCCACCGACCAGCAACGGCCGCAACGGCGCCGGGGTGTCCGGACCGTCCGCCGGGCCGACCTCCTCGGCGTGCAGGAGCTGCTCGACGTGGGAGAAGACGTGAGTGCCCTCGCGGGTCCTGCGGTCGCCAGCGTCGAAGTCCATGACCGAGACGTACGGGTGCTTGCCGTTGGCGGCCAGCGCCGTCACGGCGTACTCGTGGGCGTTGCTGTTCAGCGTGGCGTTGCGGGTCTCGCCGAACTTGAAGCCCTTCGACCCGTGCGGCACGCTCACCAGCGCGATCGGCTCGGTGCGGCCGTTGACCGTCGGAGCCGCGGCGGCCAGCGCGGTGTCGATGTCCTGCTGCGACGCCGCGTTCACGCCCAGCACGAACGCCACGCGGCCGTTCATGTCACCGGTGTTGGCCATGACGCCGTTGATCACGTCGTTGAGCTGGTCCAGCTCGCTCGCCCGGACGATCATGCTCACGACGAACGCCGGCGGCTCGTTGTTCGCGATGCTGTCCTTGGTGCGCTGCAGGTAGTTCTCGGCCGTGATCGGCGTGAGAGTCCGCCCGTTCGCCAAGCTCTCGAACGCCGCGTTGTGCACGCCGCCTTCGTTCACCAGCTCGACGTCCGGCGCGGTCATCTCGACGTCGACGTCGTCTTCACGAAGACGCTTGGAGGGCTCACCTTCCCGGTCGACGTCCATTGTGTCCGGACGCTCGCGCTTGGGCATGTTCGGCGCGGGCAGGTCGGACTCGAACGGCCCGGGTTGCGGCTTGTTGTGCGACTGCAGCGCCTGCATCCGGCTCTCGATCAGCTCCAGGTGCCGCGGCTTGAGCTGCGCGTCCACCTTGCCGATCCCGGCGGTCATCGGAGAGTTGTCGGCGACGACGTGTCCCTTGCCGTCCTGGTGCTGGAAGATCGGCTTCACGTCGTCGGTCTCGAGGTACTCGTCGCGCAGGCCGAGGAAGTGCCCGACCTCGTGCGCGAGCCGCCGCGAGTCCGTGTGCGCCGGCCACGTCAGCTGGTTCGCCCGGCCCTCGGGGTCGTCGGTGACGTTGATCGTGGCGTGCGCGTCGGCCGGGTTGTCGGTGAACTCCACCGTGACGTGGAACTGCTCGCCGCCCGGCAGCCGGTAGCCCTGGTTGAACATCTCCTCGACGCCAGCGCGGGTCCGGTCCTGGACGTCGGTGGTGCCGTTGTCGAGGTGCAGCCGGACGGTGAAGTCCCGCACCGGCACGCCGCCGACGTCCAGGACGCGGTTGTCGTAGGCGATCGGGCCGCGCCAGGCCTTCATGTCGATGCCGGCGGGGCTGATCGTGGTGTTGTCCAAGACACCGGCGTCCTCACCGCGCACCCAGCTGGTGGCCGGGGTAGTGGCGCGAGCGTCCGCAATGGACCGAGACGACACGGGATTCTGCGGGTCGAACCACGGTGCACTGTTCTCCGTGCTGTGCAACGGGTTGTGCGACGGCGTGGGGGCGTCGGCCGGGGGAGCGGGCGGCGCCGGACGGGTGTCGACCTCCATGTCCTGGTCCACGGTGTCCGATCCCGGCGGGTTGTTCGGGTCGTGCGTGGTGTACCTGGTCCGGCCGTCCGGGTTCGGGTGCCGGTCGATGTGCAGCTCGGGCCCGCTGAGCGGGGTGGGCTTCCACGCGGCGGCCTTGTCCTTGTCCTTCTGCGTGGAGTTGTCCAGCACCTCCGGCTGGAGGTCGTGCAACGGCATGACGGTCGTCTCGGCGTCGTTCGGGCCGTGGACGACGATCGGCCGGTTGAGCTCGGTCGCGAGCAGCTGGAAGGCGAGGAGCTCGGCCATGTCGGCCCTGTTCCTCTCCACGGCCTTCTCGTCGGCGTCGATCGAGTCCTGCTCGGCGCGCTGTCCTCCGGTCAGTTCGGCGCCGGGCGTGCCGGAGTTGTCGACCGGGTGGTCGTAGCCGCTCTGGAGTCCCGGCGGGATCTCGGCCGGACCCGGCTCGATGACCGCGTTGACCAGGTGGCCGTTCGCCAGGCCGTGCTGCTGGTGGAAGTCCGCGATCTGCGTGGTGACGCTCGTGGACGCGACCGCGCCCTGCCGGACCGTGTTCTTGCGCAGGTCCGCGGCCGTTGGGATCTTCTTGCCCTTCCTGCCGCCGGACTCCTCGACGAGCGCGTCGTGCACCGCGTTGTACATGCCGTCCGGCCGCGGCTCACCCGCGCGCGGCAGGACGGCCTCGAACGTGCCGAACGTGCGGGTGATGTTGCTGTTGTTGTCCGACAGCGCGGTGTTCACGACCGTCGCCATCTTCTGCTGCTTGGTAGTCGGGTCGATGTGGCCGAGCTCGTGCTCCTGGCGCGGAGGCAGCGGCTTCTTGCTGCCCGGCGGCTTCACCCGCTCCGGCGGGTAGTCGGTGGACGTGTCGGTCTGCGGGTCGACGCCCATGTGGCCGTGCCCGGGGACCGGCGCCGAGACCGCCTTGTTGAGCGTGTTCTTGTCCTCCCAGCCGAGCTTGAGCGCGTCGACCCGAGAGGGGTTCCAGCCTTGCGGACCGCTTTGCGTGTGGTCGACCAGCTGCTGGGGTTCGCGCTGGTCGTGCGGCTTGTCCGGGTTGGCCTTGGGGGCCTTGCCGCCCCTGCCGGTCCTGCTGTCCTGGAACTGCTTGCGGATGTCCGCGGCCGAGGTCTCGAACTTCGCCTTCTTCGCCGCCGGCCCGGGGTCACCGCCGAACGTGCGGCCGGCCACCGTCGTGAGCTCCACGTGCGACTGCGGCCACGACTTGCCGTCGTCCTTGGCGAAGTCGAACGCGAGCCGGGACAGGTCCGTGCCCACCGCGCCTTCGACGAAGTCGGTGTGGAAGGTCTCGCCGCGCAACGGGTGGCGGTTGGTCTGCAGGTCGACGGAGATCGCGGCGTCGACCTCGGCGTCGTTGTTCGCCTTGGCGGTGGCGGGGTCCTGGTTGGCCTGCAGGCCGGCCTCGATCTCGGCGAGGGCGCGGGCCTCCTTGGCGTTCGGCTCTCCGCCCCGTGCCGCGATGTCGGCTTCGAGCTGCGCCTTGGCCTCGGTGAGCGCCCTGGTCGTGTCCGGCGCCGGGAGCTTGTTCTGGTGGACCTCGACGATATCCTTGCCGGCGAAGGCGTTCATCGACTGGCCGAGCCCGTTGAACTCGCCCAGGCCGTCGCTGAACTTCACCGACGGGTCGACCAGTGGCACGGTCGCGTCGATGAACAGGTTGGGTTCCGGCCAGTACGGCGTCAGCGGCGCCGAGTCCGCCTGGCGGACCCGCGCGTGCATGTCGTCGTTCATCGCCTGCTCGAACTTCGCGACGAACGCCTGCCGGTGCTGCGGCGAGATGTGTTCGGTCGCGAGGTCCAGCTCCCGCTGCTTCTCCGCGCGCTCATCGGCTTTCAGCGACGTGTCCGCGTCGAGCTTCGCCTGCTCGGTGGTGATCTTGGCCTGGATGTCGGTGATCAGCGCGTCGGGGTCGCCGACGCGGTAGCCGCCGCCGTGCATCAACGGGCGGATCGGCCCGATCTCCGGTGGGTTCAGCGACTCGGTGAAGTGCGTGAAGACGTCCTTGCCGTTCGGCACCCTGCGCGAGCCGGTGTCGAAGTCCTGAATGGACAGATACGGGTGCGTGCCCTTGCCGTGCAGCGCGCCGACCGCGAACCGCGTGGCGTCGCTCTGCATGGTCTGGTTGCGCATCTTGCCGTACGGGAAGGCCTTGTCGTTGAACTCCATCGGCACCAGCGCGATCGGTTCGTTCCGGTTCGCGATCGCGGCGTTGGCTTGATCGATGTTGGTGCTCATGCCGGCGTTCGCGCCGGTGCGGCCGTTGACGCCGATCACGAACACCATGTCGTCCGCGATGGGGCCGGCGTCCGCGGTGATGGCGTCGATGACCCCGTTGATGTCGCCCAGGTTGTTGTGGCTGACGATGATGCTGATGACGAACGACGGGCGCTTGTTCTGCTCGACGCTCTTCTTCAGGGTGTCGAGGTAGGTGTCCTTGGTGGGCACCTCGATCCGGCCGTCGCCGAGGTTCGCGAACGCCGCGTTGTACTTGGTGCCGGGGTCGAGGTCGCTGATCGACATGGTGCTCAGCTGGTCGGCCAGTGCATCGGTCCGGCTGTCCGGCCGGCTGTTGCTCGGGCCGGGCTCGGTCCAGGTCGCCTGCCCGCGCCCGCGCTTGGTGACGCGGTCGTCGGTCGGGGCGATCTCGGTGTCGCTGTCCTCGCCGTCGCGACGGTGCTTCATCGGCCGGGTGTCGGTCTCGACGTCCTGCGCGGTGTTGGGCTGCGGGACGGGCGCCGGGTTCGGCTTGGCGTTCTTCAGCAGGTGCTCGGGCACCGGCACCGTGGCCGGACCGGCCGGGTTGATCGTGGTGTTGGGGACGGCGACCTGGCTGTTGGCGGTGCGTTCGACCAGCCACAGGTGCCGCGGCCGCAGACCGGGGTTGTCGAGGCGGACGTCGCCGCCCATCATGCCGCCGTCGTCCTTGTGCACGCCGGAGCTCGTGTCGTGCTGCTGGAAGACGCGGGAGGAGTCGCTGTACTCGTCGGGAATGCCGAGGTAGTGCAGCGTTTCGTGGGCCAGGACCTCGGGTTTGGTGCCGGGCTGCCAGTGGGTCTGGTCGACGTTCGGGTTCTTCGGGTCGACCCTGACCGTGGTGTGCGCGTCCGCCCTGTTGTCGGTGAACTCCAGGTTCAGGTGGAACTGGTCGCCGCTGGGCAGCCGGTAGCCCTGGTTCAGCAGGTCGTTGACGCCCTTGGCGGCGTCCTGCTTCACCTGCTCGACGAGCTTGGGGTCGGTGTTGGCGGCAGGGTCGATGTG
>NZ_JYJG01000259.1 GCF_000955955.1 Lentzea aerocolonigenes | reverse complement strand
CCGCAGGTCCGTGGCTGCGGACCCTTGGAATCAACCGTCTAGAGCGGTGGGAGGACGTTCGCCACGAACTGGTTCAGGGTGTTGCCCCTGGCCGCGAAGTCGAGCACGACGTAGGTGCCGTTCTTGCCCTGCTTGAGGCCGACGCCCACGCGGTCCGAGGACTTCCAGACCATCGCGGTGAAGTGGAGAACGCCGTAGTCGACGTTCGACTGAGTCATCTCCTCGGCGTAGTCGTAGCCGCGGGATTCGCCGTACCACGACTCGAGGGCTTTAACGGTCACGGAATCGATTGCGCGCGTGCGGCTGCTGATCCAGTAGAGGTTCTCGCCGTAGACGTTGTTCGGGCGGTGTTCGAAACTGTCCGTCTCGTGGAGGTGATCTGCCCATTCCTGGGCTGTATGCGTCACTTCGGAATCGAGGGAGAGAGGGGCCACTCCGTGCTTCGCGCGGTAGGCGTTGAGGAGTTCGACGGTGTTGGTGATCGCATCGGTGGCCAATGCGGGGGTCGCCGGTAGCACCAGGGATGCGATCACGGCGATTACGGTCAGCAGGATTCGCATGGATGGGTTTGTCCCCCATATGGGGCACTGTGGACAACCCTTTGGGCTGAAGATGGCGTCTCGATAGGCGCTGCGTAGTCGTGGGTTAGGCTATGGGTGTGACGCGTAACACAGGGAGGGGTGAGTGGTGGGGGTCACCCCTACGACCCCCTTGGGTTAGTGCTCGATACCCCGGTTGCGGTGCAAATTCACTCCACAGGACGTCGTTGGGGCTCTATGTTTGTGACGTCAGCCACTACGGAAGGAGCCGGACATGGAGCGCCACGAGATTCTTGCGGACGAGGACGGCCACATTCGCGGGTACGACTAGAGAGCTACTCGGCCGCAGCGCGAGGGAGTCACCCGAAGCGACTCCCTCGCGGCCGGAGAGTTACTAGCTGGTACGTGCGAGTTGCTCGTTCATGATTAGGAAAGCGCCCAGGCCGTGGAAGTCGTTCGTGTTTCGCGCGCGGGCGTAGTAGTAGTCGGCATTGCCGACGTTGGTGCCCTCGGAGATGTCCTTGATGTTGGTCAGGCCGTCCGAGCCGACCGACGTCTTGGCGAGGACGCCCTGGTAGCCCTTCGCCGCCACGGCCTGGTAGGACGCGTCGAGGTAGCCGCGCTCCACGCCGCGCGAGAGCATGAAGGTGTACATCGACGACGCTGAGGTCTCGGTCCAGTTCTTGGAGTTCGAGCACTTGTCGACGATCTGGCACCAACGGCCCGTCGCCTGGTCCTGGAAGCGCGCGTAGCCGGTGGCGAGGTGCTTCACGATGTTGATGAGATCCGTCCTACCGGGGTGGTCGGCGGGCAGGATCTCCAACAGGTCGATCGCGGTCATGCCGAACCAGCCGATGGCGCGGGCCCAGTGCTCCGCCGAGTGCTTGCCGGGGTTCTTGGCCCACGACTCGGAGCCGTCCGCGTCGTAGGCGTGCCAGAGCAGGCCGTCGTCGGACTTCAGGTGCGCGAAGTAGGTCTTCATGTTGCGGACGGCTTCGTCGTAGCCGTAGGGCTGGTTGTAAGCCTTGGCGTACATGGCGATGAAGGGCTGTGCCATGTAGACGCCGTCCGCCCACAGCTGGCCGACCTTGCTGGTGGCGTGGAACATGCCGCCGTCGGACGTGCGCGGGTAGCTGGTGAAGCGGGCGCGGACCTTGTCGGCGGCCTTCTTGTACTTCGCCTGGCCCGTTTCCTGGTGCAGGATGATGAACAAGGTGGCGCTGCGCATGGCGTCGAGGTTGTTGAAGCTGTTGTCGACGCTGCCGTCCGCCTTCACGAAGCGGTCGACCCAGGCCTTGATGTAGTCGAGGTACTTCTTGTCGCCGGTGCGCTTGTAGACGAGGTACTGGCCGTACAGGTACAGGCCGCGGGTGTAGCCCCAGCCGCCGAGCTTGTCCGGGGTGAAGCGTTTCATGGTCGAGTCGACGACGGCCTTCGACCAGTCCGACGGCGGTGCGGCTGCGGTGGCTGTGGCGTTCGCCGGGGCGATCAGTGCCAGCGATACGGCGAGAATGCCGAGGAATCGTGCTGTCCTCACTACGTGCTCCTCCTAGTGCCCAGGGCGGCGGAGGCGTGGTGAAGCATTCCCGGTCGTTGTTCCGGGTGTCAAGCTAACATCGGATGTTTGCGCGTGCTTGCGCGGATAACGAGCTTTGTCGGGAGTTCCCGGAGCTCCGGCTCGGCGCCGTCGAGACGCTCGGCCAGGAGGTCGACGGCGACCTTGCCCGCCTCCTCCGTCGGCATCGCGATCGTGGTGAGCGCCGGCGAGCACATGGCGGCGTAGAGGATGTCGTCGAAGCCCGTCACGCTGATCTGCTGCGGCACCTGGACTCCGTGCTCGGCCAAATAGCTCAGCACGCCCAGCGCCATCAGGTCGTTGTAGGCGATGAACGCCGTCGCGCCGGTCTTGAGCGCCTGCTCGGCGGCCGCGTAGCCGCCGCCGAAGTTCGGTTCGAACGAGCCGAGCAACCGCGCCCGGCCGTTCAGGCCCTGCATCCTGCGGTTGTTCGACCACGCCGCCGCGGGGCCGCCGAGGTAGACGTAGTCCTTGTGGCCCAACGACTCCAGGTGTGCGACGACCTGGTCCATGCCGTCGGCGCTGTCCATCAGCACGGACGAGACGCCGTCCACGATGCGGTTGATCAGCACCAGTGGCGTCAGGTTCTGCAGTTCCAGGATCTGCTCGTCGGTCAGCAGCGACGCGCACAGCACGACGCCGTCGACCTGCGCCGCCATCGTCCGCACCAGCTCGGCCTCGGTCTCCGGGTCCTCCCTGCTGTCGCAGAAGAACACCGAGGTGCCGGCCTCGCCCGCGCGGGTCTGCACACCGCGCAGCACGGCGGGGAAGAACGGGTTCTCCAAGTCCGGCACCACGATGCCGAGGTTCCCGGTGCGGCCCGTGATCAGGCTTCTCGCCGCGCGGTTGGGCTGGTAGCCGAGCCCGGCGACGACGTCCAGGACCCGTTGCCGGGTGGCTTCCTTGACCAGACCCGGCGCGCTCAGCGCGCGCGAGACCGTCGAGACGGAGACCTGAGCTTGGCGAGCGACATCCCTGATCGTGACTGCCACTCGTGAATCATGGCAGTCACGATCAGGATCGACCCATTCATCGGATGAATGCCGGTTATAGCTCCAGGCCCGTCAGCACGAGCACGCGGGCCTCCGTGAGGTCTTCCATGGCCGCTTTGAGTCCCTCTCGACCGATGCCGGACTCCTTCACGCCGCCGTACGGCATCTGGTCGGCGCGGTAGCTCGGCACGTCGCCGACGATCACACCGCCGACCTGGAGTCGTTGCGCGGCACGGAAAGCCAGCCGCACGTCGTTCGTGAACAGACCCGCCTGCAGGCCGTACTTCGACGCGTTCACGCGGTCGAAGGCCTCCTCCACGGAGTCGACCCTGGTCAGCGTCACGACCGGGCCGAACACCTCCTCGGCGCTCACCTTCGCGTCCTCCGGCACGTCCGTCA
Organism: Lentzea aerocolonigenes; assembly: GCF_000955955.1. Classification (GTDB taxonomy): domain Bacteria; phylum Actinomycetota; class Actinomycetes; order Mycobacteriales; family Pseudonocardiaceae; genus Lentzea; species Lentzea aerocolonigenes_A. The sequence goes on along the minus strand of NZ_JYJG01000259.1, from coordinate 32,948 downwards.
GCACGGTGGGGGCGTAGGTGCGGCCGTCACGCGTGCCGCCGGTCAGGACGGTCGAGCCGGCCTCGTTCACCCACGCCTCAACGCGTTCGGCCGCGGCGTCGCTGATCAGCGGGCCGACGTCGCCTGCCACGTCGAGCTTGTTCACGTGCTGCACGATCGCCTCCGACAAGGCGTCGTAGACGTCGGTGTGCACGTAGACGCGCTGAACGGAGATGCACGACTGGCCCGCCTGGTACATCGCGAACGTGGCGATGCGCTGGGCGGCGAACTCGACGTCCTGCCAGTCCGGGGCGACGATCGCGGCCGCGTTGCCGCCGAGTTCGAGGGTGACGTGCTTGCGCGGCACGCGTTCCTTGATGCCCCAGCCGACCGGGCCGGAACCGGTGAACGAGACGACCGGCAGGCGTGGGTCCTCGACGAGCCTGGCGGTGTCCTCATTGGACAGGTGCAGGATCGAGAACGCGCCGTCCGGCAGGTCGGTCTCGGCCAGCAGCTCACCGAGCAGGAACGCGACCTTCGGCGTGGCGGGTGCGGGCTTCAGCACGATCGGCGCGCCGACCGCGAGTGCCGGAGCGACCTTGTGCGCCACCAGGTTCAGCGGGAAGTTGAACGGCGCGATGCCCAGCACCGGGCCGCGCGACACCCGGCGGACCAGGGCGAGACGACCCTCGGCGGACGGGTCGGTGTCGAGGCGCTGCAGCTCGCCGGAGAACCGGCGGGCCTCCTCGGCGGCCCAGCGGAACGTGGAGATCGCGCGGGTCACCTCGATGCGCGCCCACTTCAGCGGCTTGCCGGAGTCGTCGGTGATGGCCTGCGCGAACTCCTCGGCGCGCTCGGCCAGCCTGCGCGACACGTGGTCGAGCGCGGCGGCACGGCGGTGGGCGGGCAGGGCGGCGAGTTCCGGGGCGACGGCGTGTGCCTTGGCGACCGCGTTCTCGACGTCTTCTGGGGTGTGGAAGGGAATCATGCGGTTGGGGCTCCTTCAAGCAGCGCCGCCTCGAGCACGTCCAAGCCTTCGGCGAGCAGGTCGTCCGGGATGACCAGCGGGGGCAGCAGACGGATCACGTTGCCGTAAGTGCCGCACGTCAGCACGACGACACCCTGGTCGTGGCACGCCTTGGCCACGCGGGCGGCGACTTCGGGCGTGCGTTCGGTGAACTCGATGGCGAGCATCGCGCCCCGGCCGCGGATGTCGGCGATGATGCCGGTCTTCTCGGCGACAGCACGCAACCGGGACAGCACGGTCTCCTCGATGCGACGCGCGGCAGCGTTGAGGTCGCGCTCGCGCATCGTGCGGATGGCGCCCAAGGCAGCAGCACACGCCACGGGGTTGCCGCCGTAGGTGCCGCCCAACCCGCCGACGTGCACGGCGTCCATGATCTCGGCGCGACCGGTGACGGCGGCGAGCGGGAGGCCGCCCGCGATGCCCTTGGCCGTGGTGATCAGGTCCGGAACGACACCTTCGTGGTCGGAGGCGAACCACGAACCGGTGCGGCAGAAGCCGGTCTGGATCTCGTCGGCGACGAACAGCACGCCGCGCTCGCGGCACCACTGCGCGACGGCGGGCAGGAAGCCCTCAGCCGGTGCGATGAAGCCGCCCTCGCCCTGGATCGGCTCGATCACGACGGCGGCGGTGTTGTCCGCGCCGACCTGCTTCTCGATTGCCGCGATTGCCTTCTGAGCTGCTTCGACACCGGTCAGGCCGTCGTGCAGCGGGTAGGACGCCGGCACCCGGTACACCTCGGGCGCGAACGGCCCGAAGCGGTGCTTGTACGGCATGTTCTTGGCGGTCAACGCCATCGTGAGGTTCGTGCGGCCGTGGTAGCCGTGGTCGAACACCACGACGGCCTGCCTGCCGGTGACGTGCCGGGCGATCTTGACCGCGTTCTCGACGGCCTCGGCGCCGGAGTTGAACAGCACCGACCGCTTCTCGTGGTCGCCGGGCGTCAGAGCGTTGAGCTCCTCGCACACCTCGAGGTAGCCCTCGTACGGCGTGATCATGAAGCAGGTGTGGCTGAACCTGTCGATCTGCGCGTGCACGGCCTCGGCCACGGCGGGGGCGGGGTTGCCGACGTTCGTGACGGCGATGCCGGAGCCGAGATCGATCAGCTGGTTGCCGTCGACGTCGATCAGCAGGCCGTCGTCGGCCGACTCGACGTAGACGGGCAGGGTGCTGCCGACACCCGAGGCGACGGCCGCTTTTCGCCGCGCCTGGAGTTCCAGCGATTTGGGACCGGGGATCGCGGTACGCAGTCGGGTCATGTTCTCAGCATGGCCCTGGTCAAGGGCCTGCGCAGTGTCTGAGATGGCGATCTCACCGCACACAGATGTACAAAGTGGCACATGCCCATCACGCTGCAGGAACTCGCGCGCCAGCTCCGGTTGCCGGTGCTGGCGGGGGACGTGTCGAAGCCGGTCGGATGGGTGCACGGGACGGAGCTCGCCGATCCCACGCCGTTCCTGGAGGGCGGCGAGCTGCTCCTGACGACCGGGCTGAGGCCGATCGACCAGGACTACGTCCAACGCCTGGTGCGTGCCGGGGTCGTCGGGCTCGGCTTCGGCACCGGCCTCGGTCACGACGTGGTGCCGCCCGCGGTGGTGGAAGCGGCGGCGAACGCGGGTCTGGGACTGGTCGAGGTGCCGCGCGAGGTGCCGTTCATCGCCATCAGCAAGGCGGTGTCCAAGGCCCTGGCCGCGGACGAGTACGCGGCTCTCGCCAGGACCAGCGAGGCTCAGAAAGCGCTCACCAGGGCGGCGGTCAGAGCAGGGGTGGCGGGGGTGGTGCGGCGGCTCGGACAGTGGATCAGCGGCTGGGTGGTGCTGCTGGACGCCGCCGGGGAACCCGTCCACGCACACAATCCGCGCCTCGTCCCGAGCCTGACCCAGTCCAGCGACTCGCGTCCCGTACCTGATCTCACCGCCGAGGTCGCGAGGCTGCGGACCGCGGGCGGGCTGGCCAGCGCCGCGTTCGAGGCGGTCGGGCAGCACATCTTCCTGCAGGTCCTGGGCAGCCGAGCCAGGGGAGTGCTGGCGGTGGGCACCGATGGCCCGCTCGACGCCGCCGACCTCAGCATCGTCAACACAGCGGCCTCCCTCCTGACCCTGGCGCTCGCGCAGAACGACGCGGTCGACGCCGCCCACCGGGAGCTGCGCACCTGTCAGTTCCGGTTGCTGCTCGCCGGGCTGCCGGTCGACGGCCTGCCCGAGCGGTTCCGGGTGTTCCTCATCGGCGAACCACCTGAGCACGACGTGTTCTGGGCCGAATACGAGGGCAACACGGTTGTGCTGGCACCCGAGTTCGACGGCTTCTCATCGTCCGAAGTGGACGCAACCGAAGTCGCGCGGGGTTACCGCGAAGCGAGGCAGGCCCGTGACGCGGGCATCAGGAACTTCGAGGACTTCGCCGGCGTCAAGCTCCCCGACGGGTTCGCCGACGCGTTGCTGCGGCCACTTGATCAGGAGACGCGGGAAACCCTGAAGGTCTGGCTGTCCCACCACGGCGCGTGGGACCCGGCCGCGACCGCACTCGGCGTGCACCGGCACACGCTCAAAAACCGTGTGCGCAAAGCAGAACAGGCCCTGAACAGGTCGCTCGAGTCGCCAGGACTGCGCGCCGAACTGTGGCTCGCGCTCGCCAGGACTTAAGGGGTTCGCGTCCTTATTCCGCCCCGCCGCACGCGCGTAGCCTGCGGAAACCGCTGCCGTGCCAACAGAAGGGGAATGAAAGAAGGCAAAACCTCATGGCAAGACTCACCGGCGCATGGCTTCCATTCGCCGCCAGTGCCGCGCTGGTTCTCACCGGTTCCGCCGGTACCTCCGCCGCGTCCCCGACCGACGACACAGTCCTGGCGTGCGACCTCACCACGCGCACCCTCGACGGAAGCTGCAACAACCTCGCCCATCCCGAGTGGGGCAGGACGAACACCGAGTACCTGCGCGTCGCCCCGGCGCGCTACGCGGACGGAGTCGCGAGGCCGGTCAGCGGGCCGAGCGCGCGCTACGTCAGCAACCGCCTCTACAACGACACCGCGCAGAACCTGTTCTCCGAGCGCGGAGTCTCGCAGTGGGGCTTCGTGTGGGGACAGTTCATGGACCACACCTTCGGCCTGCGTCAGGAGGCCGGCGGGGAGAACGCGCCACTTCCGTTCGACCGCAACGATCCGCTCGAGGGGTTCCGCAACGATCTCGGCTCCATCGGGTTCATGCGCACCCCGGCAGCTCCTGGCACGGGGATCGACACCGTCAGGCAGCAGATCAACACCGTCGACAGCTACATCGACGGCTCCAGCGTCTACGGCCCGGACGTGACGCGGCTGGAATGGCTGCGCGAGGGCACGGTCGACGGCAACCTCGCCGACAACGGCGCGCGGCTGTTGCTGGACAAGGGAATGCTGCCGCGACGTGACTCACGCGGTGACGCCGCCAAAGCTCCGGTCATGGCCGCGGACGGACGTCTTCAGGCGACACCGGACAAAGCGATGGTCGCCGGAGACGTGCGGGCCAACGAGAACATGGCCCTCACCGCGACGCACACGCTGTTCGCGTTGGAGCACAACAGGATCGTCAACTCCCTGCCGCGAACCCTGTCCCCGCAGGCCGCGTTCGACATCGCGCGGCGCGTGGTCGGCGCTGAGCAGCAGTGGATCACCTACACCGAGTTCCTGCCCGCCTTCGGAGTGCAGCTGTCCCCCTACCGCGGCTACAACCCGGCGGTGAACGCCAGTCTGTCCAACGAGTTCGCGGTCGTCGGCTATCGGGCGCACAGCTTCATCCACGGTGAGCTCGAACCGATCGCACCAGAGGGCACCTACACCGAGGCGCAGCTGGAAGCCTTTGAGGCGCAAGGCATCGAGGTCGAACACGAGGACGGCGAGGTCGTGCTGGTCGTGCCGCTGAACGTCGCCTTCTTCAACCCCGACCTGCTCGCGGGCATCGGCGTCGCACCGGTGCTGCAGGGCATCGGCGCCGAGCCGGAGTACCGCAACGACGCGCAGATCGACAACCAGCTGCGCAGCGTCCTGTTCCAGATCCCGGTGCCGGGCAACCCCGGTTGCCTCGACGGCCCGGAGCTGCCGCAGTGCTTCCGCGGCGTCAGCGACCTCGCCGCGATCGACATCGCCCGCGGCCGCGACCACGGGTTGCCGCTGTACAACGACCTGCGCCGCGCGTACGGCCTGGCCGCGAAGACCAGCTTCGACGCGGTGAGCGGCGAGCCGACCAGCTCCTGGCCGAGCGACCCGCAGATCAACCCGAACGACCCGATCAACGACCCGGACATCATCGACTTCGTCCGGTTGCGGGACGGCGCGGGCAACATCGTGCCGCTCGACGTGCCGGCCGCGGCCGAGACGATGGGCGTGACGGGCACCCGGCGTTCCACCGACGCCGCCCGGATGCGCGCGATGTACACCGACGTGAACCGGCTCGACGCGTTCGTCGGCATGTCCGCCGAGCCGCACCGCGCCGGCCACGAGCTCGGCGAGCTGCAGGAGGCGATCTGGAAGAAGCAGTTCGAGAACCTGCGGGACGGCGACAGGTTCTTCTACGCCAACGATCCGGTGCTGACCGACATCCAGAACCGATACGGAGTGTCCTTCCGGCACACGCTGGGCGAGATCATCCGGATGAACACCAGCGCTGAGGTGGAGGACGACGTGTTCCTCTCGGAGATCCCGATCCTGCCCTCGTGGGCGAACGCCACGGCGTACGCGATCGACGACGTGATCGTCTACCGCGGCACCACCTACGTCTGCCGCCAGGCGCACCGGTCGCAACTGGACTGGACGCCTCCGGTCACCCCCGCCTTGTGGCGACGGGTCACCTAAACCGCGAAGGTGAGTGAGGCCGTGTAACCGGACTGCGTGCTGCCCGACATCGTCGCCATCTGGTGGTCGACCCCGTCGCGGAACACCATGTCCTGCTGCAAGGAGGTCCTCGACATGTTCCGGACGCTCTGCGTGTACCCGGTCGTGCCGTAGACCTCCTTGCACGTCGCCTCTGGCAACGCGAGCTGCGAGGTCGTGATCTTGTTGCCCGCCTTGGTCGCCTCGGCCAGGCTGGGGTACACCTCGAAGTGGATGTGCGGCCAGCGCCCCGAGTACGCGCCGGGGAAGACGCTGACGAACTTCAACCTGCCACTGGAATCGGCTTCCTGGACCCCGCGCAGGAAGTTCTCGTTCTTCACGCGGTCCGAGTACATCGAGTAGTCACCGTTGATGTCGCAGTGCCACAGGTAGACGGCCGCGCCCGCGTACGGCTTGCCGTCCTCGTTCTGCACGGTCAGCTCGATGTTCAGCTGCACGCCCTCGGCGGTCTTGGTGGAGCTGCCGAAGCTGGAGCGGATGTCCGAACGCACGATGCCGCTCTGGGTGAGCGCGTTCGGGCCGTTGGAGCCGTCGCCGGGGAACGGGCCGGCGGTCTCCTCGGGGATGGCCTCCAGCGCGCTACCGGCGGCTGCCGAGGAACCGCTGGTGGTCGGGCTGGAAGTGGTGGTCGACGGGGCGCAGGCCACGAGCGTGAGGCCTGCGCCGCCGAGCAGCGACAACGCCCGCCGGCGTCCGAAGAGCGTGGCGAGGTCGAACTGGAGGCCGCGGTCGTGGTTGTCCGTCATGCGAACCAGGTTGCGGCTCGTTTCTGTGAGCAGCCTGTGCGGAGCCTGTCACGGAGCTAGCAGCACGGAGCCGAAATCCGGCAGCGTCAAAGCCGAGTGCTCGGGACGCGCCGCGTCGGCCGGCATGGTCGTGAGCTCACGCAGGGCGGCGTTGCGCTGAGCCAACGCCTCGGGCGTGCCGGGGAACAGCTGCGCGTTGCCCTCCTCAACCAGGCCCTGGTTCGCCTCGACGAACGGCCGGATCTCGCGTTCGTACGCCTCGAACGCACGATCGGAAGTGGCCAGGTGACCCGCCAGCACGTAAGCACCGACCAGCGCGAGGCTCGATCCCTGCCCCGTGAGGAACGAAGGCGCGTAGGCGGCGTCACCGACCAGCGCGACCCGCCCGGACGACCAGCGCGGCAGGTGGATCTGGCTGACCGTGTCGAAGAACAGGTCGTCGGCCTCCTTCATCGCCGCGACCATCCGAGGCACCTCCCACCCGTCCCCGGCGAACGTCGACGCCACCAGTTCGCGCTGCGCCTCGGGATCGCGGAACGCCCCGAACGGAGCTTCGGCACGCGAGAAGCTCAGAAACCCGTGCACGCTCTCACCCGAGCCCACCGCGTACAGCGTCGCAGCGCGACCAGGCTCGTTCCACATCAGGCCTTCCCGCGTCAACCCGAGGTGGTTCGGCATGGTGAACCCCGCGAAGCAGTAGCCGAGGTAGCGGTGGAACTGCTCCTCCGGCCCGAACGTCAGCGTCCGCACCGCCGAGTGCAGCCCGTCCGCGCCGATGACGTGGTCATAGGTGCGCTGGAGTCCACTGTGGAACGTCACGTCCACGCCGCCGGAGTGCTCGGACATCGCCACGATGGTGTTGTCGAACAAGAACTCCACGTCGTCCCGCACGGTGGAGTAGAGGATCTCGGCGAGATCGCCGCGCCGCACCTCCAGGTCGCGGTCGTCGCTGCGGGTGATCGACTCGGGCCGGATCGACGCCACCAGGCCGCCGTCCGCGTTGAGGAACGTGAGCTGCCGCGTGTGCACGTGGGCCTCGCGCAGCCGGGGGAGCAGGCCCATCCGCTCGACCACTCCTAACGCACTGCCGCGGATGTCGATGGGGTAGCCACCTCCACGCAACGCATGCGACTTCTCCACCACGGTGACGTCGAAACCGTGCCGCCGCAGCCAGAACGCGAGGGCGGGCCCGGCGATGCTGGCGCCGGAGATCAGGACGGTGCTCATGGTCCCTCCAATTAGCTAACTTAGGTATCCTTCTTCGACCGTAGCAGACACATACCTAAGTTAGGTAGGTAATTGGTGGGCAGTCCGGATCCCGCGGCGATGCTGCGGCAGCTGATGCAACTGGGCACCGTGCTCAACAAGAGCCAGCTGGTCGAGCGGGCGATGGAGCACGTGGGCATCCCGCTGGACCGCCCTGCCCTCACCGTGCTGGTCACGTTGCGCATGGCAGGGCAGCCCCTGCGGGTGGGGGAGATCGCGTCGCGGATGCAGGTCGTCGGCCCGCACGTCACGAGGCTCCTGCACGATCTGGAGCGCGCCGATCTGGTCCGCCGCGTCACCGATCCGAACGACCAGCGCGCGCGTCTGATCGAACTGACCGATCAGGGCGCCGCGGCGGCGGGACGCTACCTGGAGGCCGTCCTCGGCTGGTTCACCGGCGCGATCGCCGACTGGCCGGACGAGGACCAGCGGACGTTCGGCCGGCTGCTCAGCCGGTTCGTGGACGACCTCCAGGCGCGCGTCGCGGACCTCAGCTGAGAGAGAGCAGCACGGTGCTGGAGCCGTGTCGGGGTAGGAGCTTCAGCACCGTGCCGCCGAACGTGCCGGGCGTTGAGGAGACAGCCGCCCAGCCCGTCGTCTTGTCGCGGAGTTCCTCGACGGTCGAGGCCTTCAGGACTTTCCCGTCGATCACCACCTGTTTCACGCCGGCAGGAAGCATGAGCTGCGACTCCGCGGGGGCGTCCCGCAGCGTCACGAGCATGTGCTTGCCGAACGACTTCACCCGCAGGTTGCCGAACTTGCCGTCCGCTCCGGGCGACACGAGCCAGCCCGCGCGATCGCGCCGGTCCAGATCGTTCACGCCCCAGGCCTCGGACCAGATGTCGGGCGTGCGGAAGTTGAACGGCATGGCCGAGGACGCCCGCAGGTACAGCGGGAACTCGTCCAAAGTGGACTGCCGCGTCACAGTTCGCCCGCCGGTCACGCGCTCACCGGAGAACAGGTCGATCCACTCACCGGATGGCAGCCACACGTCGACCGGCGTCGGCTTCCCGGCCGCGCCGTCGGCCTCGGCGCGGTCGGCCGTCACGGGAGCGGCCAGAAGATCAGGCCCGACCATGAACTGCTGGTCGGCCTTCCACGCCTCGGCCGACGCGGGGTGTTGGAACGCCATCGGCTGCGTGATGGGTGTGCCGTCCTCGTGTGCCTTCACGGCTTGGGCGTAGAGGTACGGGAACAGCTCGTAGTGCAGCACTGCGGCCCGCTTGAACCGGTCGAACGTCGCCGCGTCGTACACCCACGGCGTCGAGTTGCGGCCCGAGCTGCCGACCTGGAACACCGGCGACACCGCGGACATCTGCGACCACCGCACGAACAGCGACTCCGACGGGCCGCCACCGAGGTTGCGGTAGCCGCCGGTGTCCGAGCCCTGCACCGGGTGGCCGGAGATCCACGAGTTGATGCCGCGCCGGGTGGAGAGCCGCAGACCGTCGAAGCTCATGTCGGCGTCGGCCTGCCAGAACCCGTGCAGGATCCCGGGCATGCCGTCGCCGCCCGCGCGGAACAGCGTCGTGTAGTCGTCGCCGTGCACCTTGCGCAGCATCTTGACCACGGATTCGGCGTACAACAACGGGTACTGGTTGTGGATCAACGTGCCGGGCCCGCCGGCGAACGTCGTCTCCTCGAAGTTGTGCTCCTCGCCGCGGTCGCCCTTGACGAAGTTCACGCCCATCCGGAACACGGACTCAAGCTTTGCCTCGTAGTGAGCGCGCGCGACCGGATTCGTGAGATCGATGTCCCACACGTTGGTGCGGTCCGACTGTGCGAACGAACCGGCGGGGTAGTCGTGCGGGCATTCCTTGCCGTCAGAGGCCTTCGACAAGAACGGCGCCACCCACACACCCATGTTCACGCCGCGAGAACGCATCCAGTCGATCGTGCCCTGTGCGTCCGGGTACATCGTCTTGTCGAACTTCAACGCACCGATGCACGCATACGTCGGCCGCGCGCCGTCAGGGCCTTGCTCCCACGGGTTGTCGACCCACAGCGTGCTCAACGGGACTCCACGCGCCTGGAACTGCGTGACGTCCTCGACGACCTCGTCGGAGTTGTTGTACTTGTCCCGCCACTTCGTCAAAGCGAACTGACGCGCGGGCGGCAAAGTCGGCATGCCGACGCGCTTGAAGTACGACGTGTTGACCTGCGAAGGCGAGCCCGCATAGATCTCGTAGTCCAGCCGGGAGGTCTTGAAGCACAGCTGGATCCGGTCCGGCACACCAGCAGTCACCGGGCAGGGGGCGGGCTTGTCCGCACAATGGTCATCGGCCGCAGCACCAGGAAATGCAGTCCGGCCGATCGCCTTGGTGTCTGCGTAGATGCCGTACCCAGCGCTGGACATGAAGAACGTCGAAGGCGCGCCGTTCTTGTTGCACTTGCCGAACGTGGAAGCGCCCACGAACACGGCCTTGTTGAGCAGCACACGTCGTTGCAGGTCGACGAACATCGTGTGCGCGCCACCGCCGAGGAAGTGCTCCTCCAACGACCCGGTGAGGTTCGCCGAGACCTGTGCGACGCCGAGAGAAGGCTCCAAAGTCCAGCCCACTCGCAGCCCGCGGGGAGTGCGGGTCACGACCACGGAAGCGGTCCTGGACGCCTCCGTGGTCGCCACGACGTACCGCACCCCACCCGGAACCCGTTTCTGCGCAACGACCTGCGTCAACGAGTGCTGTGTGCCGTTTGTGAGCCGGTAGAACGTCTCGCGCTGCCCGGTCAGGGTCCGCCTGCCGTCGGAGAAGTCCAGAGCGAACGGGGAGTTGACGGCTTTCCACGACAACCCCTGATGAGCCATCGCGATCGGTGAACCCGCCGTGAGCCCGGCAGCGACCAACAGAAGTGCCAGCAGATACCTCACGCCGGCACCACCCCGTTGATCGTGGTGTTGCGGAACACCAGGTTGTCGGTGTTCTCGATCAGGTTCGGCTCGGTGATGCCGGTGAACGCCGAGTTCGTGATCTGCACGTTCTTGATGTGCTGTTCGGGGAACCCGCGGAAGCAGGCCGCCAGCTTCCCGTTGGTGATCTTCATCCGGTCGACCGTGATGTTGTTGATCTGCGGGAAGAAGCCCTTCGTGCCGCCGTTCTGGTAGTACATCGAGACGAACAGGATCTCGCGCTCGACGTTCTGCCCGAAGACGTTGCGCAGGTGCACGCCGTCGATCACGCCGCCGCGGTCCTGGTTGCACTTGATGTAGAGGGCGTGCTTGATCGGGTAGCGGCCGGGGAAGTCCGGCGCGTTGATCTCGCAGTCGCGGCAGAAGACCTCGGAGACGCCGCCGGACATCTCGCTGCCGATCGTGATCCCGCCCCAGCGGCCGGAGAACTTGTTGCGCTCCACCACGATGTGGGTGGACGGGATGCCGACCCGCCGTCCGTCGGCATCCCGTCCGGACTTGATGACGACGCAGTCGTCGTTGGTGTTGAACTTCGAGTCGTGCACGTGCGCGTAGGACGACGAGTCGAGGTCGACGCCGTCACCCTGCGAGTTGGTCGAGTAGACCTCGATCCGGCGCACGGTGATGTTCTGCGAGAACACGAAGTGCAGCGACCACATCGCCGGGTTCTTGATGAACACGTCCTCCACCAGGAGGTTCCTGCAGCGGAAGAACTGGATCATGTTCGGCCGCATGTTCTTGCCGACGCCCATGATGCGTTCCTCGACGGGCACGCCGTCCTCGCCCCACTGGCGCAGCAACGGCGTGGAGCCCGCACCCCAGCTCGCCCACTTGCCGCTCAACGCGTCGCCGTCGATCGTACCCTTGCCGGTGATCGCGATGTTCTGCTGCTCGAACGCGTAGATGAACGGCTGGTAGTTGTAGCAGAGCGTGCCCTCCCAGCGGGTGAGCACGAGCGGCAGGTAGTCGTTGGGGTCGGTGGAGAACTTGATCGTGGCGCCCTCGTTCAGGTGAAGCTCCACATTGGACAGCAAACGAATGCCGCCGGTGAGGAACGTGCCCGCGGGAACGACCACACGTTCCCCACCGGCTCGGTGGCACGCCGTGATCGCGCGGTAGAACGCCTCGGTGTTCTTGGTGAGGCCGTCACCCCTCGCGCCGTACGCGGTGACGTCGTAGTCCTTCCTGCGGAAGCGTGGCGGGCAGATGCGCGCGAGGATGAGCGGCACCTCCCGCCACGGGTCCCGGCCCAGAGCGGGTTCTGCGGCCGCAACGCCTGCGGGGAGCAGGAGACCAGCGGCCGTCAGGCCGGACACACGCGCGAAATCACGACGTGACAAGGACACAGGGGTTCTCCTCAGACCTTCTTGCCGTTGATGGTGACGTTCGTGAACGTGGTGCCGTCAGCGTTCTTGAGGCTGGGCTTGGCGGTCGTGACTCCTGTGAACGTGCTGTTCGAGATCGCCACGTTCCTGATGTGCGACTCGGACATGCCGTCCAGCGTGACCGCGGTCTTCTTGACCCCGTTGACGGTGAAACCGTCGGCGGTGATGTTCTGCACCTTGGGGTTCACGATCGGGCCGTAGCCGGGGCCGGTGAGGCTGTAGTTCAGCGTCACCATGATCGCCTCGCGGTCGACGTCCGTTGCCTTGATGCGCCGGGCGTGGATGTTCTCCACGGTGCCGCCGCGCCGCTTGTTCGTCTTGATGTACAGCACGTGGAACGGTTTGTACGAGGAGCCCTTCTTCACCGTGCAGTCCTGGAAGAACACGTTGCGCACGCCACCGGACATCTCGCTGCCGACCGTCAGCGCGCCCCAGCGGCCCTCGAACGAGCAGTTCTCGATGACGATGTTCTCGCTCGCCACACCCACGCGCCGGCCGTCGATGTCGCGGCCCGCCTTGATCGCGATGCCGTCGTCGCCGCAGTCGAACCGGCAGCCGGTGATGTGCACGTACTGCGAGGCCTCCGGGTCGCAGCCGTCGACCATGCCGCCACGGCTGTAGACGAAGATGTTGCGGATCGTCACGTTGGTGCACAGCACGGGATGCACGTTCCACATCGCGGAGTTCCGCAGCTGCACGCCGTCGATGAGGATGTTCTTGCACTCGTAGAGCGTCACCATGTTCGGCTTGAGGTAGTGGCCCATGCCGAACTTGCGGTCCGTCACGGGCTTGTTGTCCACGGCCCACTTCTGCAGCTGCTCCCAGTCGGGCTGCCGCTTGTCGTCGTAGTCGAACCACGGTCCGGACGGACCCTGACCGTCGATCAGGCCCGGACCGGTGATCGCGATGTTCTCGGCCTTGCGGGCGTAGATGAACGACGAGAAGTTCATGCACTCGATGCCCTGCCACCGCGTGTAGACCAGCGGGAAGTCCTTGGGATCGGTGGAGAACCTGATGGTCGCGCCCTCGGAGACGACCAGGTTCACGTTGCTCAGCAGGGTGATCGCGCCGGTGAGGAAGCTGCCTTTGGGCACCACGACCTGCCCGCCGCCCGCCGCGTTGCAGGCTTCGATGGCCTTCTTGAACGCATCGGTGTTCTTCGTCTTGCCGTCACCCTTGGCGCCGTACGCCGTGATGTCGAACTTCGCCGCGGGGAACGTGGGCGGGACGATCTTGGCCAGGATCGCGGGCACCTGGTCCCACGGCGACTCGGCCATCGGGATCGCCAGGTGTTCTTCCGCCGACGCGATCGGAGTGGACAGGAACGACCCGGACAACATCGTGACACCAGCGGTGGCACCGGCGACTTTGAGGAAGTCGCGGCGGTTGGGCTCCATCGGCCGTCCTTTCGCACGCATGCGTTTGCACAACAAGCTGCGGCGGCGGCAAATGAGAAGGATGTGTAAACCTTTTCAACCGATGTCTACACCTCGTTCCGGCCCCGCGTCAACGGATGCCCGAAGTCGGCATACTGGCTTGTGTGCTCGGATTGCGTCCGGCGGAGCTCGCGGTTTACGAGACGCTCGTGGACTCGTATCAACTCGGTGTGACGGAGCTTTGTGTTGCCACAGAACTGGCTGAGCGGGTCGTTCGCACCGCGTTGGGGTCCTTGACCGATCTGGGTTTCGTGCACCACGTCAACGGCCTGCACACGGCCGTCGCGCCTGATGTGGCGCTGGCCGCGTACTTCCTGCGCTGTGAGGACGACCTGCGGCGGGACCGGTTGCTGGCCGGCGAGCTGCAGGTGCGGTACGAGCGGGCGGCCGGTGTGCGCGCTCCCGCGGACCTCGTCGAGGTGGTGCACGGGGCCTCGGCGATCTCTCAGCGCGTCGACCAGGTGATGCGGACAGCTCGGCACGAGGTGCGGTTCGTGGACAAGCCCCCGTACGCGAAGCCGCCCACCTCCTTGCATCCCGTCGAGGAGGAACTGCTGCAGCGTGGTGTGCGGTTTCGGGGGATCTACGAGCGGCAGGCGCTGGAGCTGCACGACTTGCGCGCTGACCTGGAAATGGGGCTGTCGCTGGGGGAGGAGGCGCGGGTAGTGGCGGTGGCGCCGACGAAGATGATCCTCGCGGATGCCCACCTGGGGCTGATCCCGTTGCACAGCACGGAGACGGTGCTGGAGAGCGCGGTCATCGTGCACCGGTCGGCGTTGCTGGACTCGCTCGGCGCGTTGTTCTCGCGGTTGTGGGAGGACGCGGTGCCGCTGGCCTTGCCCGGTGAGCCGACCTCCAACGAGATCTCGATCGCGGATGCGCGGCTGCTGGCGTTGCTGGCCACCGGGCTGCCTGATCGGAGCATCGCGAAGCAGCTCGGGTTGAGTTATCGGACGTTTCAGCGGCGGCTGCACCGGTTGATGGACGAGCTGGGCGCGCAGACCCGGTTTCAGGCGGGTCTGCGCGCTGCTGCTCGCGGTGCCAAGTCCTTGCTGCCTCCTCAGTGAGTCTTGAAGGCCTTCTGGATGGTCTGGGTGACGGTGTTGCCCGCGCCGTCCCTGGCTTCGGTGCGCAGCCAGACGTCACCGGTGGGCTGGTCGATCGTGACCTGCCACCGGTCTCCGTCGGGTTGCGTGGCCGCCTGCTGCCACTTCGCGCCGTCCGCCGACCACTGCACCTTCACCACCGTGATCGGCACGCTGTTCGTCGCGCTGACGTGGTAGACGAACGGTTTGCCGGCCGGTGCGGAGTTGGTGAGGTCGAGCGGCAGGTCGTGGCGCAGCCGGATGAGCGGCTGGAACTGGCAGGTCGCGGCGCCGTCGTGACAGGAGTAGCCGCGCGGGGGAGGGTTCTGCGACCGGTAGGACTGGAACGTCCAGCTGGTCTCGGTGCGCGAGGCGAGGGTGAACAGCACGGGGTTGATCGCGCCCGCCACGGCTCCCGGCGCCTGGGTCTCGACCGTCTCGAGACGGTAGTTCGCCTTCTCCGGCGCCAGTTGGAAGGTCGGGTAGAACGCCAGTGGCCGCGGGTCGGCCGGGATCTCGGTGTCTCCCTTGAACAGCCGGACCTTGGTCGTCGTGAAGAACTTGCTGTTCTGGTAGGGGTTCGTGTAGTGACCTGGGTTGTCGTCCGTCCATTGCAGAGCCGGGACGAACGTGTCTCCGGTGCGGCAGTTGGAGCAGAGCTGGCGCCACGAGTCGCCGGCCGCGGGATAGCGGGCCGGGTGGTCGGACTGCAGCTCGATCGCGGTGCTGTGCATCGGACCGGCGAACCACCTCTCCGCCGCGGGAGGTGCACCCGTGCGGAACACGTTCTCCTGGAACATGGTCATGGCCGCGCGTTGCCCCTTGGCGTCCGTGCCGCTCAGCGTGACGTGCCGCTTCCAGACGATCCTCTCGTCACCGGGCCCGATGTACTCCGTCCAGGCGACGGGCGGGGTGAACGTCGTGCCGCGCAGGATCTGCGACTGCCACAGGCCGGTCGGGAACGGGTACCACGTCTTCTGCACGGTCAGGCCCGGCTTGTCGGCGTGGTAGGAGGTGTCGCGCTTGACGAGGCCGGCCGGGTCGACCGTCCGGCGGTGGTCGGCCGGGATGCCGTTGGCGTCCAGGAAGCTCAGGTTGAACACGGCTTCCGGGGCCGGCCTGATGCTCAGCCTGATGGCGGTCTGCTTCGCCAGGAACTCACCGTCGGCGTTGCCGATGCTCAGTGACGGCAGCGCGGTGCTCGCGAGTCCGGTGAGCGGGAGCGCGCCAGTCTGGTCCACATAGGACAAGACGGCCTTCTTGCCTTCCTGTGCCGCTGCGGTCGCGGCGGCGTTGGCGGCCTTCACCAGGTTGGCGGGAGTGTCGGCCCTGAGCTTGACGACCTTGATGCCGTCGGTGATGTCGCCCGGCCACCTGGAGACGTCACCCTCCGCCTGCACCGTCCGGCCGCCGGAGGTCAGGGTGATGGTCGTGGTCTGCAGGGTCACGTTGTCCTGCAACGAGATCGCGCCCTTCTTCGCCGCCGCGGCCGGGGTCGTGTGGACCTCCCACGGCGCGGAGCCCAGCACGGCGGCCGTCTCCACGATCAGCGGCAGCTTGTCGCCCTCGGCGGGGAGCACGCGGCGCATGGTGACCGTGCGATCGCGTTGCTCGGCCGGGTTCGGTGGCACGACCTCGACGGGAACCGTCTTCTGCGCGTCCAGTGACACCTCATGGGCGCCGGTGATGGTCAGCTCCGGTGCGGCGAGCGCGGACCAGCGCCGTGTGGTGGCGGTGTTCTCGGTCGCCCAGCTGACCGCGGAGTAGCGGCCGCTCGGGACGTTGGCGAGGCCTTCTCCGTTCACGACGTCGAAGTAGTAGCTGACGGTGTCGTCGAAGGGGTCGTTGACGTCGTCGCCGCCGTTGGAGTCGTCGATGAGCTGGCCGAACGCCGGGGCCGGGGGTTTGCCGGTGGCGTCGCGGACGTGGACCGACACGGGGAACGTCTGGGGTGCTTCGTAAATGCTGACCGGGGTGCGGAGGGTGGTCGCGGGGCCGGTGGCGGTGATGGTGCCGCCGTAGACACCCGCCGGGCCCGCCTCGGGGTCGACGGAGAGGGTTGCCGTGGCCTTGGCGTGGGCAGGGATGGCGAGGCGACTCGGGGCGAGGCTGAAGGCGGTGGTGGGCTTGCCGTCCCAGCCCTTGAGGGCGGTGGTGAGATCCAGGGTGAGCGGGGTGGCGGAATCGTTGGTGTAGCTCAATTCTCGAGTGATGGATCCACCTGGTCCACGCTCATACCTTCCGAAACTCGCGGACGCGGTCGCCGTGGCCTTCTGCGTGACCGCGCGCGCGACGTCCAGCCGCCCGGCTCCCTGCTCGTGCCAGGCCATCCCGACATCCGCCGCACTCGTGACCAGTGCGTTCTTCAACGTCTGCGCGTTCCAGTCAGGGTGCTGCTGAGCCAGCAACGCCGCCGCCCCCGCGACGTGCGGCGTGGCCATCGACGTTCCCGAAGCGGCCGTGTGGAGGTCGTCGACCGGAGCTCCCATCGACGTGCCGGCAGCACGCGCCGCCACCACTCCGACGCCAGGCGCGTTGATCTCCGGCTTCACCAGCGCGTCCCCGATCCGCGGACCGGTGCTGCTGAACGGCGCCAGCTTGTTCTGCCGGTCGACCGCGCCGACCGTCAGCGCCGAGGCCGCGGCACCGGGAGACGTGACCGAACGCCCTGCTGGGCCGTTGTTGCCCGCCGCCACCACGAACAGCGCGCCGGTTTCCGCGGACAACTGGTCCACCAGCGCGCTCAGCTCGTCGGAGCCGTCCGTGACGTCTCCGCCGAGGCTCAGGTTGACGATCTTCGCGCCCGAGCGGGCCGCCCACTCGATGCCGGCCATCACCTGCGAGGTGTCGGCCTCGCCCGCGCCGTTGAACACCTTCGCGATCACCAGCTGAGCGCCTGGGGCGACTCCCTTGTACTTGGCTCCGGTGCCCGCGACGATCGACGCGACGTGCGTGCCGTGGCCGTGCCGGTCGGTGACGTCCGGTTCGTCGGAGAAGTTCTCCGTCGCGGTGATCTTCGCCGCGAGGTCCGGGTGGCCGGTGTCGACTCCGGTGTCGACGACGGCGACCGTGACGCCGGTGCCGTCCAGGCCCCGCTGCCACGCTTCCGGCGCGCCGATCTGCTTCGTGGTCTGGTCGAGCGCGACGTGGATCGGCCGGTCGAACTTCAGGCGCGTGCCGGACTTGGCGCTCATGTCGAGCGAACGCCAGAACTCCCGCGCCTTGGCCTTCTCGACGTGGACGCCGGACGCGTTGAGGCTGCTGATCCTGGTGTGGGCGCTCGCGGAGAAGCCGCCGGTCAGGAGCACCGGGACGGTGGAGGTGCGGTCGTCGGCCTGGCCGGCGCGGACGAGTTCGGTGACGTTGAAGAGCGTGCGTTCCACCGTGCCCGAGGTCAGCACGCCCATCGCGTCGGACGGGTAGACGAACAGGCCGTCAGGCGTCGTCATGGTGTGGAAGATCGGCTCTTCGCCGTCCCTGGGCGCGGCGTGGATCTGGGCGAGTTTGCGCCCGTCCGAACGTTCGGTGTAGTCGACGACGTCTCCGGTGATGAGCGTGATCCGGTGCGAGGCCTCGGATGTCTGTTCGGGTGGTTTTGGTGCCGCTGCGGACGCGGGTGGTGCGACGAGCGTGGCCGCGGCGATGACGAGTATCGCCAGGTGTCGAATCACGGCGCCCTCCTCCGGTGATCAGGTCACAGCAGGATGAGGGGCCGCAAATCGTTGGGAAACAGGCGGAAGCGGCGGTTAGTCGCCGATGGCGACTACGCGCCACGCGCGGAAGTGCCCTGGCCGTCGAGGGGCGACGGCCAGGGCACGTGGGTGCACCCGATGGATGGATCTCTTAGAAAGTGCGTTCCTGCAGCGAGAAGTCGCGCTGGTTGTTGTTGGTGTCCTGGTTCAGCAAGTTGCGCGTGTTCGAACCGGCGAGTTGCGCGGTGCGCTGGTTCTCCGGCTGCGCGTGCACGCCTTCCTTGGCGGCGGTGACGGGCGCCGAGAACGCGACGCCGTCGATCTTGAATGCGGTCGGCGAGGTGCCGCCGAAGATCGCGACGCCGCCGAGGGTCGGAATGCCCTCGGAGCCGAGGAAGCGCACCGGGAGAACGTTCGGCGTGGACGTCGTGCCGGAGAACTCGGCACCGGTCAGCACCAGCGTGCTGCCGACGTTGTTCATCGGCGCCAGCGTGAGCGGCTGGCCGGTCACGTCGGTCAGCGGAATCGTCTGGATGACCTCGTTGCGCTGGTTGTAGATCCGGATGACCCAGTTGGTCAGCTCGATCTGCTCGTTCGTCGTGTTGACGATCTCGATCGCCTCGTCGAGCGCGCCGTTCGGGCCCATCGTGGAAACTTCGTTGATCAGCACTGCCGGCAGCTGCATGACCTCGGGAGCCTCGGGCTCGTCAGCGGCCGCCACACCCGCGAACGCGATGGTGCTCGCGATTGCGAGTGCAGCGGCTCCGCCCAGCAGTCGACGCATTTCACTGTCCCTTCGAGAAGACAATCTCGGTGATTTCTCATGCGGCGTGTCTCGCCGCCGGGACTGACTTTGCTCGCTTTCCTTCGGCCCCGAAAGGGGCCACTAATGTTTAGCTACTGATTGGTTTCGCCGGGAGACGGAATTTGGCAGGCGAAGTCGTCGGCGTTGTGATCGCTGTCCCTGGAAGCGCTGTCGCGGCCGAGTGAAGAATCGGCACACGGTTTAGCGGGGCTGTCTTCGCGGCACGGTGAGGACGACGTCAGGCCCACGCTGTCGGTGTGCGCGCCGTGCCGGTTTCGAGTGATTACGCCAGAGCCGTCCACGGTGTCCACCACGAGGCCTGTGGGCACGGTTCCGCTGAACGCGGCGCCCACTATCAGGAAGTATTCACCCGGAGGTAGGACGGTGTTGGGTGGGATGGTGCCGAGGATTCGCGAGGCGCCGCCGGAGCACGTGTGGACAGACCATCCTCCGACGTCTGCCGCAGTCGTGCCGGTGTTGCGCAGTTCGACGAATCCCGCGCTCCCGAACGAGATCTCGTTGACTTTGACCGCCGAGACGCCCGGCGAAGTGCCGACCGTGGTACCGACGAGTAGCAAGAAGGCCAAGAAAGGTGTCACAAGACGAAGTCTGGCCCCCTGTACGTGGTCGCACAGGGGGCCAACAAGGGGCCAAAGACCCTTCCAGCCTGGGACTTACGGGGAGGGGCGGCGCCACGGCGGCCGCCGGCACCACCCCTCCCGCGGGCGGGCAGACCCCTGCCGCCTGCCCGCACTCCGCTAGTCGGAGTGGTCCTCGTTTCGCGTCCTGCGAGATTCCCGTTCGACCAACGCGGCCCGGTCGACCTCCGCGTGCGGCACGTCGAGCGCCGCGCTGATCCAGGCACGCCAGTAGGGGCCGGGAATGCGTTTACCGCGTTCCCATCTCGACACTTCTTCACGGGTGACGCTGTCGTTTTGTGAGATCTCGCACAACAGGTCCGCGAACTCGCGCTGGGTGAGGCCCTGCTCTCGCCGCGCCTGAGGAATCAAGGCGGTAATCGGCGGGGTGTCCTGGTGCTCGTGGGCTTGACGGACTGCCTTGAGCACGGTTCTGCTCCGTTTCGGTGAGATGACGGGTGCGTCATCCACCCTGCCTCAGAACCGCGAAGTCCGGTCCCGTGCATTGCGGTGATACCGGCGGTCGTTGAAAGTTCGAGTACCACCGGAATCGTCCGATCGGATGTTTGGGTGAAACGCAACTGGTCCAATGGGGTGTGCGCACTCACAATGTGCGCCCCTCGCTAGTGTAAGCAGGGCCGGGATCGTTGCGGTAGCAATGACCGGGATGAGAAGGTGGAGAAAATGCTCTCGACGGTCGAAGTGGTGCAGGTGTTCCTGGCGCGGCTCGCGGCACAGGACGCATCCGGCATCGCGCGGTTGTGCGCACCGA
Organism: Lentzea aerocolonigenes; assembly: GCF_000955955.1. Taxonomy (GTDB): domain Bacteria; phylum Actinomycetota; class Actinomycetes; order Mycobacteriales; family Pseudonocardiaceae; genus Lentzea; species Lentzea aerocolonigenes_A. The sequence continues at coordinate 12,351 of NZ_JYJG01000259.1, read as the reverse complement.
CCGTGGAATGGGAGGCGCCCGAACCCGGCGGCCTCCGCTGGGCACCCGGCCCGCGCACCCGCCGCGAGGTCGAGTCCCAGTTCCTGACCCAGTTCGCCACGTTCGACCTGGAACAGCTCTCGGTGCGCCAGGTGATCGTCGACGGAGGTGACGCGGCCGTGGTCGGCTCGGCGCGCTGGCGGGTGCTCGCCACCGGTGACCAGGCGGAGGTGCGGTTCTCCGCCGTGCTCTCGGTGCACCTGGGGGAGATAGAGCAGTACTGGCAGCTGCCGGACACGCTGGCCGTGGCGCTGGCGACCGGCGCCGCGCGGACCGGGGCATGAGCGTCAAACGGCAGAGATCGACACACACGAGGGCCAAGCTGCTGCGGGCGGCGGCCGAGGTGTTCGACCGCGACGGGTTCAACGGATCCAGTCTCAGCGCCGTGTGCGCGCGTGCCGATGTGTCGAAAGGTGCGCTGTATTGCCATTTTCGCTCCAAGGAAGCGTTGGGCGTCGCGATCATCGAGGAGCAGTCGCTGCTGTGGCACCGGTTGCGCGACGAGCAGCTCGCTGTCGAGGAGTCGCCGATGCAGGCGCTGATCGCGATGTCGTTCGAGTTCGCGCGCAGGCTGGACTCGGATCTGACCGTGCGGGTGAGCGCGAAGCTGTTGCGGGAAGCGGTGTTCTTCGACGTCGCGGCCGCCGCGCAGGTCGTCGGCTGGATCGCGGTCGTGCGGGAGCTGCTTTCGCTGGCGCAGCAACGCGGTGAGGTGAAGGCCGAGGTGAACGTGCGGCACGCGGCCGAGCAGATCGTCGCGGAGCTGCTCGGGCTGCAGTTCGTGGCGCAGGCGCTCAGCGGCGGAACGGACCTGCGGCTGCGGCTGCAGCGGGTGTGGCGCGCGTCTTCTGGCTGTCTGGTGACAACTTCTGTCTACGAGACGTTGCGATTCGAGTGACGGTCGTCTCGACCCAATCGAGACAGGAATGCCTGGTCACGCCCGTGCCGTTGTGCTCCTCGTTCGGAAGATGTCTTTACGATCTTGGAGGAGCAGCGGTGGCGCACATCGTCGTGGTGGATCCGTACTCGGCCGGCAAGGGCATCGCGCCCGCGTTCGCCGAGCGTGGTGTCGAGGCGATCGCGGTGCTGACCACTCCCGAGCCACCAGCGGGGCTCGCCAAGTCGTGGATCCCGGAGAACTACCGCGAGGTGCACGTCCTGTCCGACCTCGACGAGCTGGCCGCGAAGCTCGCCGAGCACTCGCCGATCGCTGTCGTGCCGGGCACCGAGACCGGTGTCGAGACGGCCGAGGCGTTGTCCGAGCTGATCGCGCCGGGGCGTTCGAACGTGCTGTCGCTGTCGTCCGCCCGCCGGGACAAGTGGCAGATGGCCGTGGCGTTGCGGTCGGCCGGTGTGCCGCACCTGCGTCAGATCAGCTCCGACAACATTGCCGAGGTGGCTGCGTGGCTGCGACGTGAGGGCCTTGAGAGTTCGCCGATCGTGCTGAAGCCGCAGGAGAGCGGCGGTACGGACGACGTGTTCGTCGCGCAGCCCGGTGAGGACTGGCGGGCGAAGTTCGGCCGGATTCTGGGGAGCGTCAACAAGCTCGGCCTGCGCAACGACCGCGTGCTGGTGCAGGAGCTCGCCGTCGGCACCGAGTACGAGGTGGACACGTACTCGATCGACGGTGCGCACGGGCTGGCCGCGGTGTGGCGCTACGCCAAGGAGTGCCGCGGCGATCGGCTCGGCATCTACCTGTCGAACACGCTGGTGCCCGCGGACGATCCGGTGGTCGACGTGTTGTTCTCCTACGTCTGCCAGGTGCTGGACGCGACCGGAGTGCGCAACGGGCCCGCGCACGTCGAGGTGATGATCACGCCCGACGGCCCTCGGTTGATCGAGATCGGCGCGCGGCTGGCCGGTGCCGAGCAGCAGGAGCTGACTCTCCTCGGTGCTCGCGAGAGTCAGATCACCCGAATGGTCCGCCACCGAGTGGATGACTCGTCCGACGTGTCCCGATACACGCAGCACCAGCACGTGAAGTCCGTCTACCTGTCTTCACCCGCCGCCGGCGAGTTGGGCAACGCGGTGCGGTTCGACACCTTGGACTCACTGCTGCCGAGCTTCCAACGTGCGGTTTTGCCGTACGGCGAGGGCTCGCGGGTGCCGCGCACCATCGACCTGTGGACGTCGCTCGGTTACGTCGTGCTGGCGAACACCGATATCTCGGTACTGGAACGCGACGAGGCACTCGTGCGCGAGATCGAGGCCGGACTGATCGTAGTTTGATCTTCAGGTCGGCCGGGTAGCCGGAATTCCACGCGACCCGTTAGGTTGCTGCGCGACGAGCGGAGGCCAATGAGCGCACCTTGGGACGGCGACCTGACCGGCGCGGTGATCGACGACCGGTATGTCGTCGGCTCGCTGCTCGGCTCCGGTGGCATGGCCGAGGTCTACCGCGCCTTGGACCGTTCGACCACGTCCTCTGTTGCGATCAAGATCTTCAGCGGGCCCGGCCTGCCCGACGACGAGCTGCGGTTGCAGCGCGAGGCGTCGATGCTGCTGACGCTGGACTGCCCCGGCGTGATCCCGGTGTACGACTCGGGCATGCTCGCGCGCCGGCCGTACTTCGTGATGCGCGAGATCACCGGCGGCACGTTGCGCCAGCGGATGCGCGAGCCGCTGCCGCCCCGGTTCGTCGCCCGCATCGGTGGTCAGATCGCTTCGGTCCTGCACCACGTGCACGGGCTCGGCGTGGTGCACCGCGACATCAAGCCGTCGAACATCCTGCTGGAAGACGAGGAGAAGCAGGCTTATCTGGCGGACTTCGGGCTCGCGCTGGTCGCCGAGGTGACTCGGGTGACCACGTCCGGGGTGCTGGTCGGGACCGCCGGGTACCTGTCGCCGGAGCAGGTGCGCGGCTCGACGGTCGGGCCGCCTTCCGATGTCTACGCTCTGGGCCTGGTGCTGCTGGAGTGCCTGACCGGACGCGCCGAATATCCCGGTGGCGATGCCGAGGCGGCGCTGGCTCGCCTGGCGAGGTCGCCCCGGATTCCGGTCGACCTGCCGTTGGCCTGGGTGTCGTTGTTGTCGGCGATGACCGAGATGGATCCTCGCCGTCGTCCCACCGCCGAGATGTGCGCGCAGTCGCTGGCGGCTGCGCACGAGGTGAGCCGCGGGTTGCCGGCGTTGCTGCCGGACGCGGCGGTGTCGGCTGATCCGCTTGAAGTGCCTGAGCCACGGGTTCGGTCTCGGCGGGGCAAGCGTTTGGCGATCACCGGGGCTGCGGCGGTGGCCGTTGCCGCCGTGGCGGTGGCGGTGGTGAACCTGGGTGGCGGCGGGGGTGAGGCGCCTGCGGCTGACGAGAAGCCGCTGCCCGGGCCGTCGACGCACGTGGTGACCGTCGGGGCGTCGACGGTGACGGTGACCCAGACGCCGGGGGCGCCTGGTGCGCCGCAGCCGGGCAACTCGTCGGCGGGGAGCACTGCCCCGAGTGGCACGAGTTCCCCCGGGGCTTCGGAGTCGAGCGTGGTGCCCACACAGGAGCCGACCAAGACCACGGACACGACGAAGCCGACCAAGGACCGCGACCCCGGCAAGCCGACCAAGAAGTCGGACGGCCCGAAACCCTGACCCACTGCTCGCCGCTCGCGATGAAGGGAACCTTCATCCACGTGTGGTCCAGGGCCTCGGCAAGTCGTTCGTGCTGGTCGGGCGTGTGCAAGTACCACCAATTCATGATCGAATCGCGGTTTGCCACTGAGCCTTTCCCATCCTGATTCTGCGGGGTCAGGCGCTTCGCCGCGATGGATGTGCGGGCGACGTCGTTCAGCTGCGCCTGAGGCGGGTTTGACGGTGGGGGGTGGCGGATGAGATCGCTCTCACGGTGTGTCGTGGTTCGACACGCCGTGGCTGCGGCTGGTTGGTTGTAGGTGAGGTGATCACCGGGCGGTCAGGGCGGCACTTTTCTACAACCAACTCAAGATCACATGCCTGGCCGCGTACCGTGGGACTCCACCGGCGAGTCGGAGCCCCGCTTCCGCCATGAAGGGCGCTTTCATCCACCTGAGGTCCATGAAGGTTCCCTTCATGGCACACGCAGACCGTGCATACCAGGCATATCAGACGTAAGTCTGATGGTGCGCTCCCGCCGGGTGGTCGACTTTGCCGGGGCCTTGCACCTGTGGTCGATGAAGGCGCCCTTCACCGCGGACGAGTGGGGTGCCATGCGCGCTGAGTTGCTTGGGGAGAGCGATGACCGGTTCGTTCTGGTGGGACCTGCTGATCGGCATCGCCATCGCACTGCTGGCCACCTGGCTCGTGCTGGTGATCGCGTTGGTCGTTGCCAGGCCGCGCGGCGGGTTGCTGAAGGAAGCGTTGCGAGTGCTGCCGGACGTGTTGCGGCTCGTGCGGAGGCTCGCCGCGGACCAGGAGTTGCCGCGCGGCGTACGGGTGCGGCTCTGGCTGTTGCTGGTCTACCTGGCGATCCCGATCGACCTGATCCCGGACTTCATCCCCGTGCTCGGGTACGCGGACGACGCCATCATCGTCACAGCCGTCCTGCGCGGCGTCGTGAAAAGAGCCGGGCTCGATGCGGTCCGGAAGCACTGGCCGGGGAGCGACGACGGGTTCGCGGTGGTCGTGAGGCTGGCGGGATTGAGCTAGGCGTCGGTCACGGCGGCGAACGGCAGGTCGGACAGCTCGGCGCGCAACGTGTCGAGGTCCCCGTACACCGCTGAGGCGCCCCGGTCGACCAGTTCGTCCTCGCCGAAGCCGCCGGTGAGCAGGCCGATCGACGGCAGGCCTGCGCGGCCGGCCGCCTCGCAGTCCCACACCGAGTCGCCGATCACGACCGCGCGAGAGCTTTCCACCTTGCGCAGGGCCACCTGGATCAGGTCCGGGGCCGGCTTCGAGTCGTCCACGTCGTCGGAGGAGGTCCAGGCGATGTCGCCGGGGTCGAGGAGCTTCAGGTAGTGCTCGACGTGCTTGCGCTTGCCCGACGATGCCAGGACCACGGCAAGGCCCAGATCGGTCGCGGCGCGGATCAGGCGGTGCGCGCCTTCGAAGGGCTGGATCTCGTCGATCATCTCGTCGAAGTGCCGCTCCCAGGCGTCGCGCACGGCGTCTCCGTGGTCCCGTTCCACCTGGTCGCCCGCTACGGCGGCCACCAGGCGGTCGCCGCCCATGCCGATCGAGCGGTGCACCTTCCAGCCGGGCACGGTGATGTCGACGCTGCGGAAGGCGCGCAGCCACGCCACCGTGTGGTGGTAGTTGGTGTCGACCAGCGTGCCGTCCACGTCCAGGACCACGGTGTTGCTCATGGCCCAGGGTTTTCCCGGGCTCCTACCTCGGCAAACCCACCAGCTCGCGGGCGTCCTGAAGGGACGACACCTCGCGTCGCAGCACACCGTCGAGCCACTGCGCGTCGGACATCCACGACTGGTTGGTGTTCAAACAGACGTGGACGGAGGACCGGTACACGGACAGTGCAACGCCCACGGCGTGTCCGGGGGCCACAGGCGCGACCGGGTACATCTCGCACAGAGCGGCACCGTCGAGAGACAGCGGCACCGAAGGCAGCGGCACCGACGTCACCAGCGTGTCGAACAGCAGCGGCGCACACCGGGCGGCGACCGGAGCGGCCAGTCGGTGCACGAGAGGCGGCACCTTGTCGGCGAGCAGCGGCAACGCACCCGCGCCGCGGTCGGGACCGGCGGCCTTGGCCGACTCCATCTGGGCACGAACGTTCTGCAGCCGCTCCACCGGATCCGCGATCCCAACCGGCAGGGACAACAAGAACCCGGAGATCGAGTTGCCGGAAGAACCGTCACCAGAGCGTGAGCGCTGGTTAACCGGGATCAGAGCCCGCACGACCGAGTCGGGGGAGGCACTCCCGTGTGCGGAAAGCCAGTGCCGCAACGCACCCGTGACCAGGGCGAGCAACACGTCGTTCACCGTGCCGCCGTGCACACGCCGAATCCGGTGCACGTCCGCGAGATCCAGGCGCGACATCACCACCCGGCGTGGCCGCGAAGAAGAGGTGAGCACCGGCGAGTTCAGCGTCGGCGGCCGCGTGTTCATCAACACCGACGAGGCGATGTCGATCGTGTCCTTGATCCCGCGCAACGACGGCAGCGAAGGAATGATCGACTTCGCGACCACCGGCGAGGAAACGTCCGCATTGGACAGACGCGACGGGTCGAACAGCTGAATTCCCAGGCCAACGGCCTTCATGCCGTCACAGAGCGAGTGGTGCAGCTTCGCGACGACGGCGAACCGGCCGCCCGCGAGACCGGTCACGACGTGCAGCTCCCACGGCGGCCGCGCGAGGTCCAGCGGCTGGGCCATCAAGTGCGAAACCAAGGTGGCGAACCGCTCCCGGCCGCGCACGTGGTGCGTGAAGACGTGATCCTCAGGCGCGAAGCCGGGATCCTCCACCCAGCGCGCACCGCCCAGCAACGACGTGCGGGCTCGTTGGCGCAGGCGAGAAATCTCGGAAGCGCGTTCGCAGAGCACGGCGGCGATGCGGGCCGGATGCACCGGAGTGGACGGTGCGAAGGTCGCGACCGCGCCGAGGTGCAACGGGTTCGCGTTGCCTTCCATGGCGAGGAAGGCGATGTCGAGGGGGGAGAGGTGGTCTGTCATAGATGTGCCAGGAAAACAGGTCCGCGTGTCGAATGCATTTCGATGAGATGGCGGTGACTCTCTACCGGCCCAAGTACACTCGAACGGTGGTACCGCTGTGACTCGTGTGGGTGCGAACCAGGTCACACAAGAGGTTCACCATCACGATCCCGAAGCCCGACAGGCCGGTGAACGACGGCGGGAAACCAGTGCCGGAGTCGCTCACCTCACACACGATGGTGTCGCCCTCGCGCCACATCCGCAGCACCCCGCGCCCCGACGCGTGCAGGATGCTGTTCGTCGCCAGCTCGTTCACCGCGAGCACGAGATCCTCGACCTGTTCGCGACGCAGCCAGTTCGCGTACGCCGTCACGAGCTTGCGCATGTGTGCGAGCGTGCCGACGGAGAAGTTGTGCTGCTCGGCGGACATCGGCGGCGGCGGTAACGGCACGTTGTAGATGTCGACCAGCCCGGCCGGATCGGTGTACCACTCGCTCGCGATCCGCCGGGCCCCGTCGATCACCACCGGGTGTGTGCGCCGCGCGTCCTCCAGCACGTGTTCCGGCAACGAGCTCGCGTCGTAGGGGCACAGCAGAGTGCCGCTGCGGCCCTCGAACGCCGTGTTGATCAACGCCTCGTGCTGCACGCACGCCGGGTACTCGAGCTCGCTGCGGCCCGGCCACACCGGCTCGCCGACCATGCGGACGCGCAGCTGCGGGGCGCTCGCGCTGAACGCCATCAGCACGCCGGGAATGATCCGGCCGGGGTTGCGGCCGGCCTCGGTCATGTCGATGAAGTGCACCTGGTCGGCCTCGCCACCCAGTTCTCCGCGCAGCAGAGCGATGCTCGCCTCCGATACCGCCACCAGCACGGGCTCGCCTCTGCGCACGCCGTCCGCGACGAATCTGGCCGTGCCGGCGAGGAAGTCGTCCTCGTCCCGGTAGAACAAGGCCTCGTGTGCGAACGGAGTAGCGGAGTACATCGGCTTCCCGGTGGGATCGGCGGCGGAGGCAAGCCTTCATTCTGCTACTCGTAACGGTGTTACGGCGGGGGCCAGGCCGGTGGTTTGTTGTGGAACGCGAAGCGGTCAAAAGGTGAACGTGAAGTCCGCTGGACCCCCGTTCAGGCTGTTGCGCATCTGCCATTGGCGTGTGCCGTCGACGATCCGCACGACGCCGATGGTGTCGATGCCGTCGCCGTTCCAGTCGCCGGTGAGCTGACAGTCGGTCTTGCCGTTGCCGAAGGTGAAGTTCCGGTTGGCACTTCCCGCGCCGGCGCTGTCGCGGAGCTTCCACTCCAGCCCGGTCGCGCGGTGCGTGGACCCGATGCCGTCCCCGTTCTTCCCGTCCCAGTCACCTGTCTGCGGCCCGTCACCCTTCGCGCCGTGGTTGAAGATCGTGAACGGCGACCCGGCGTCGGGCGTTTGGCGCAGCTGCCACTGCAGGTTGTTGCCCGAGTTGCGAACGGCTCCGATGCCCTCTGGACCTCTACCGTCCCAGTTGCCGGTCACCGGGATGTCGGCCGCGCTGGCGCCGAACGAGAAGTCGGCGTCCGGAGCGCCGAGCTCCAGCTCGTTCTTGAGCTGCCAGCGCAGGTTCTTCGAGGTGTTGAGCACGACGCCGACGCCGTCCCCGCTCTTGCCGTCCCAGTCGCCGACGACCGGCATGGCGCCCTTGGGCCCGAACGAGAACTGGACGTCCGCGGCACCCGAGCCGGGTTCGTTGCGCAGGAACCACTCCAGCCCCGCGCCGGACTCCTGCACGATGCCGGGCCCGTCGACGCCGTCACCGTTCCAGTCGCCGCTGATCATCCACTGGTCGCCGAACCTGCAGAGGCTGCTGAACGTGCTCACGTCGTCGGCCGGGGTGGGCGCGATGAGGATCATTGCCAGGATCAATGTCTTCATGGCGCTCATCAGAGCGCGTCTCAGTCGTCTCGTTTCGAGCACTGGACGTAGGTGACGGCTCGTCACGCGTACGGCCGAACCCGTTCGGTGCCGTCTCATGTGGATTCAAAGTGCGGCCTGGGAACACTCCCATCAGACTCGCACAGTTGGGAGGTGGCGGCCGATGATCCCGCATCACACGCTGACCGGCCCGGACGACGCGCCGGTGCTGGTGCTGGGCAACGCACTCGGCACGACCACCGAGCTGTGGCGCGAGTTCTCGCCGCCGTTCCGGTTGCTGCGCTTCGACCACCGCGGCCACGGGCTCTCGAACGCCGTGCCGGGGCCGTGCACGATCGAGGCGCTGGCGAACGACGTCGTGGAGCTGTTGGACCACTTGGGACTCCGCCAGGTGTACTACTGCGGCGTGTCACTCGGCGGCATGGTCGGGATGTGGCTCGCCGCGCACACCGACCGGATCTCTCGGCTGGCTCTCGTCTGCACGGCCGCCTGGTACCCGGACAAGACCATGTGGGACGAACGGATCTCGACGATCCGCGAGCTCGGGATGGAGCCGGCCGCGGACGCGATCGTGTCGCGCTGGTTCACGCCGTCGTTCTCGCCCGCCGTCGTGTCGCACTTCCGCTCGGAACTGCTGAAGGTCGACGTGCCGTCGTACCTCGCCTGCGCCGAAGCGGTTCGGGACATGGACCTGCGCGCGGACCTCGCGAAGATCGACGTGCCGACCGTGGTGATCGCGGCCGCGCAGGACCACGCGACGCCGCCGGACGTCGTGCGGCACATCGCGGACGAGCTGCGCGACTCGGATCTCTACATCGTCGGCGACGCCGCACACCTGGCGGTCGTCGAGGCACCGAGAACGATCTCGGTGATCCTCGACGGGCACTTCTGGAGTGACTAGACCAGCCAGTTGACCAACGCGCGCCAGGCGGGCGTGGAGAACGCGAGCACAGCGCCCGCGGTGTTCTTGGAGTCGCGCACGAGGGCGTCCTGGGTGAGCGAGACCTCCACGCAGTTGTCGTCACCCGTGCCACCGCTGTAGGTGCTCTTACGCCAGGTCCGACCGTGGTTCATGAGGTTCCTCTCGCAGTCCGCTGACGTACTCCGCCAGCTTGCTCCGCGATTGTTCCTCATCCAACGCGACGGCATCCAGCCGCTGAAAGAGCTTCCTGGTCCGTTCCACCGCCGCCGTGTCCTGCGCGAAGACCTTCGCGGAAGTCGTCGAGTTGAAGACAACGGGGGCGACCTTCTTGAACTCGTACAGCACACATGCGCTGTGTAGGACGGCGCTGGTGACGTGTACGGGCACCAGCCGCAGGACGTGCGTTTTGAAGAGCATCCGCCGGTACTGCTCCTCCATGATCCGGTCGTTGCCGAACCGCATCCGAAGCGCGAGCTCGTGGACGTAGAACACACATTCGGGCCGGTGTGGGCGTCGCATGATCGCCTGCCGTTCGATGCGCAAATCGACCCACCGCGGGATGCTCTCGGGCGTCTCGATGCCGGTTTCGACGAACAGCGTGTGTGCGTAGTCCCGAGTTTGCAGAAGGCCGGGCGCCGTCATGACGTCGTAGCTGATGATCTTGGTGGCCATCGACTCGGTCAACGCGAGGGTGCGGAGGTTGTCAGGTACCTGGGCGAAGTAGAGGTCGAACGCGTGCTGGTAACGGCGGCGGAACTCGTCGTAGTAGTCGAGATCCTTGCCGCACGCCGTCAGGTACTGGATGAGGTCGAGCTCGCTCGCCCGTGCCTTGCCGTGCTCGATGGTCGAGACTTTGCTTGGATCCCAACCAAGGCGCACGGCGAACGAGCGGCCGTTGAGGCCCGTGCAGGTCTCGCGCAGCAGGCGAAGCTCGTCGCCCAGGTCCCTGCTGTACGCGGTGGATGTGATGACCGTCATGAGCTTGGACGCTAAGCCTTGGAGTTAATTCAAGGACCAGCTCGTTCGGGTGAAAACGGCCCTGCTCACACCTTTTCGAGCGGCTTGTGCGGCTCAGGCGGCAGCACGACGCGGATCTCGTCACCGGGACTGACCACACCACCGACGAGCACCACGGACATGATCCCAGCCCGGCGGATCAGCTCGCCGTTCGCCCCCTTGCTCACGACTTCCTTGAGCAGCCCCTTCGAGAACCCGTCGATCTGCACGCACGGGTTGCGCAGCCCGGTCACCTCGACGACGGCCTGAGGTCCCAAGTGGAGCAACGTCCCGGTGGGCAGGCCGAGCAGATCGATGCCGCGCGTGGTGACGTTCTCGCCGATCTCGCCGGGAGCCAGCGCGAACCCCTTGCCGCGCAGCTCGTCGAACAGCTCGGCGTGCATCAGGTGCACCTGCCGCAGGTTCGGCTGCGTCGGGTCGGCCGCGACCCGGGACCGGTGCTTGACCGTGACGCCCTGGTGGACGTCACCCTCGACACCGAGCCCTTCGAGCAGCGTGATGCTCTCGCGGACGGGCTTGGTGAACGTGTACTCCTCGTTGCGGCACACCGCCGTGACAACCCCCATGCCCCCGATTGTGCACGATCACCGCGGAGCAGTCGGGATGCTCCATTCGCAGCAGTGATACCGGAAACGCGGACTCGATCAAGACGTCTCAATTCATGTCACCTGATCGGGCCTCACCTGCGAGAATGACCGAAGCCGTGGAAACGCTCCCACGAAGTTCCGGCAAGAGTCTTGACTAATCCTCACATCAGGCTGTTGACTCCGTCACACCTCGTCGGAACCGGTACCGAAACCGGTTTCAGAGGCGGCGGAAGGAAGTTCGGCATGCGTGTCACGATCGCAGAGGTCGCCCAACGCGCCCAGGTGTCCAAAGCGACCGTGTCACGTGTGCTGAACGGTAAGCCGGACGTCGACGCGAGCACGGCCCAGCGCGTTCGCAAGGTCATCGACGAGATCGGGTACGTGCCGAGCGCGCGTGCCGTCGGTCTGGCGCGGGGTCGCACCCGCACGGTCGGCATGCTCGCGCCGAGCCTCACGTGGCCGTGGATGGGCGAGGTGCTGCAGGGCATCGTCGACACGCTCGAGGCCGACGGCTACGGGCTGCTGCTCTACACGATCAACCGCGGACCCGAGTCGCTGAACCAGTTCGCGAACCACGTGTCCGCCAACGCTTTCGACGGCCTGCTGGTGATAGAGCCGCCGGACACCCTGCACTACATCTCCACGCTCTACCGGGCGGGCCTGCCGGTCGTCATGATCGACGATCGCGGCTCGCACCCGGAGTTCCCTTCGGTGACGACGACGAACCGGCAGGGAGGCGCGGATGTCGCGAGGCATCTCGTCGCGGCCGGTCGCCGCAGGTTCGCCGTCGTCACCGGACCACCGCACTTCGGGTGCACTCAGGCGAGGCTGGACGGGTTCCGGCTCGCTTTGGCGGAAGCGGGCCTGACGCTGCACCCGGACCTCATCGTCGACGGCGACTTCACCACCGAGGGTGGAGAAGTCGCCGTCGACAAGCTCCTCGCGAGCGGGATCCCGTTCGACGCGGTGTTCGCGCACAACGACCTCTCGGCGGTCGGCGTGCTGCGGGCGCTGCGCGAGGCAGGCCGGTCCGTCCCCGAGGACGTGGCGGTGGTCGGCTTCGACGACGTCCCGGTCGCGGGGCACACCGAACCCCGGCTGACGACGATCCGCCAGCCGTTGCAGGAGATGGGCGCCGCCGCCGCGCGGATGCTGCTCTCCACGCTCGAGGGACAGCCGATGCCCGACCACCCGCTGGTGCTGCCGACCTCGTTGATCGTGCGCGAATCCGCGCCCTGACCCACCTGCAACACCACAACTGAACGGACGCACCGGGCCTCGCACTGTTTGGGCGTCTGCAAGTACTACCAACTGCG
>NZ_JYJG01000258.1 GCF_000955955.1 Lentzea aerocolonigenes | reverse complement strand
GGCGTCTGCAAGTACTACCAACTGCGAGTTGGTGGTACTTGCAGACGCCAGTCACGCGGCTCGGTGAGTTCGCCGTACGTGTGGGAGAGCGCTCTCACACGCCGTCGTATCGGGAGATTCCCCCATGCGCAGAACAATCATCGTCGCAGTAGCACTGGCGCTCGCGGCGACAGGTTGCTCCTCCGGTAACGCCACCAAGGCTTCCGGGGTGCTGACCGTGGGCATGCCCAACGGGCCGCTGACCGAGAACCACAACCCCTTCCTGCCCACGTCGGCGGCGGGTTCGCTCGGCTACCGGTACCAGATCTACGAGCCGCTCGCGTTCGTGAACAACACGCGCCCGGCCCAGGAGCCGGTGCCGTGGCTCGCGACGAAGTGGGAGTGGTCGGACAACTACAAGAAGGTCACCTTCACGATCCGGGAGAACGTGAAGTGGTCCGACGGCAAGCCGCTCACGGCCGCTGACGTCGCCTTCTCGTACGAGATCCTGAAGAAGTGGCCGGCGCTCAACAACCGCGACTCGCTCAAGGTCGACACCGCGACGGCGACGCCGGACGGCAAGGTCGAGGTCACGTTCGCGAACCCGCAGTTCGTGACGCGCAACAAGGTCATCAGCGTGATGGTGGTGCCGCAGCACATCTGGAGCGGTGTCGCGGACCCGACGACGTTCACGAACCCGAACCCGGTCGGCACCGGTCCGTACCAGGTGAAGTCGTTCACCTCGCAGACCGTCACGATCGCCCGGCGCTCCGAGTACTGGCAGGACCTGCCGAAGGTGCCGGAGATCCAGTACACCTCGTACAACGACAACACGGCGCAGACCACCGCGCTGGCGTCGGGTGCGTCGCAGTGGTCCTACGTCTTCATCCCGGACTACCAAAAGCTGTACGTGGACAAGGACCCGAAGAACCACAAGCTGTGGTTCCCGGCCGGTCTCGGCATCCACGGCCTGTGGCTGAACAACACCGTCGCGCCCTTCGACAACGCGGCGTTGCGCTCGGCGATGAGCGACGTGATCGACCGCGAGGCGATCTTCGTCCGCGGTGAGGCCCGGCTGTTCCCGAAGCTGGAGTCGCCCACCGGCATGCCGTTGCCCGCCGGTGACTCGTTCCTCGCGCCGGAGTACAAGGACGCGCGGTTCAAGGTCGACGTCGACAAGGCGAAGCAGAAGCTGGCCGCGGCCGGGTTCAAGCTGGAAGGCGACGTGCTCAAGGCGCCGGACGGCAAGCCGGTGACGCTGGAACTCACCAACCCGTCCGGCTGGTCGGACTACCTGACGGTGCTGGACATCATCAAGAGCGACCTGAAGAAGATCGGCATCGAGGCGACCGTGCGCACGCAGACCGCGGACGCGTGGACGACCGACTTCGCGAACGGCGCCTTCCAGGGCTCGCTGCGCTGGACCAACACCGGTGCCACGCCGTACGAGATGTACCAGAACATCATGGACGGCGCGGAGATCAAGGCGATCGGGCAGACGGCCGCGGTGAACTTCGGCCGCTACAACAACCCCGACGCGACGGCCGCGCTGGCCGAGTACGCGAACGCCACGGACGACGCGGCGCGCGCCAAGAGCCTGGCGACGCTGCAGAAGGTCATGGTCGAGCAGGTGCCGATGATCCCGACCTCCGCCGGTCCGATCGGGGCCGAGTACAGCACGAAGAACTGGGTCGGCTGGCCGTCCGACGAGGACCCGTACGGTCCTCCGCAGGCGACGCTGCCGAACGCGCTGCAGATCGTCATGAAGCTGAAGCCGGCCGCCTGACATGAATGAGGTCGCGCTGGAAGCGAAAGGTCTGGTCAAGACCTACAAGCGCGTGCGCGCGGTGCAGGACGTCTCCCTCGTCCTGCGCCGCGGGCGCGTGACCGCCCTCGTCGGCGAATCGGGATCGGGCAAGTCGACGGTGGCGAAGCTGCTGGCGCGGCTGGTGGACCCCACCTCAGGCGAGATCCTGTTGGACGGGCAGAAGGTGCGACGGGTCCGGGAGTACCGGCGCAAGGTCCAGATGGTGTTCCAGGACCCGTTCGCATCGCTCAACCCGATCCACACGATCCGCTACCACCTCGCCCGGCCGTTGAAGATCCACAAGCGGCCGGAGACGGTGGAGCAGTTGCTGGAGCGGGTGAACCTGCCCGCCGACTTCGCCTCGCGGTACCCGCACGAGCTTTCCGGTGGTCAACGGCAGCGCGTCGCCATCGCGCGAGCGCTTGCGGCCCACCCCGAGGTGTTGCTGGCGGACGAGCCGGTGTCCATGTTGGACGTTTCCATTCGGCTCGGTGTGCTGAACCTGTTGCTGGACCTGAAGGAACGGCTGAAGCTCGCCGTTCTGTACATCACGCACGACATCGCGTCGGCGCGCTACTTCGCCGACGAGACGTTCGTGATGTACGGCGGGCAGATCGTCGAGGGTGGCGACAGCGAGTCCGTGACGCAGCAGCCGGCACATCCCTACACGCAGCTGCTGATCGAGTCCGCGCCCGATCCGGAACGCGCGGTCGTCGCGTTGGACGCACCCGTCGAGGAGGTCGCTGCGGTGTCCGCCGGCTGCCAGTTCGCGGCCCGTTGCCCGAAGGTCCAGGAGCGCTGCTGGACCGACGCGCCGCCGCGTTCGGACGTCGGCGACGGCCACTGGGCGGCCTGCTGGCTCTACGTGGAGGCGGCGGCATGACGTTCCTGCTGCGCCGCGGACTGTTCTACCTGATCACGTTGTGGGCGGCGATCACGGCGAACTTCCTGCTTCCTCGTTTGCTGCCGGGCGACCCGGTGCAGGCGATGATCACCAAGCTCGGCGGGCGGTTGAACAGCGACGCGATGGCTTCGCTGTACATCCTGTTCGGGCTGGACGAGAAGAAGTCGATCTGGGAGCAGTACGTCGACTACTGGGGTGCGTTGGCTCGTGGTGATCTCGGGCTGTCGTTCACGTTCTTCCCGACGCCCGTTGCCGACGTGCTGTCGCAGTCGTTGCCGTGGACTTTGGGCCTGGTCGGCGTCACGACGATCATCGCGTTCCTGCTGGGCACCCTGCTCGGTGTCTACGCGGGGTGGAAGCGCGGGTCGTGGATGGACAACCTGATCCCGGTGACGACGTTCCTGTCGTCGATCCCGTACTTCTGGCTCGGGCTGATCGCGATCTCGGTGTTCTCCGTGACGTTCCCGCTGCTGCCGGCCTCCGGTGGCTACGCGGCCGGGCTGGTGCCGGAGTGGTCCGGCGAGTTCATCGGCAGCGTGCTGGAACACGCCGTGCTGCCGGGAATCACGATCGTCGTCAGTTCGGTGGCGGGGTGGATCCTGGGCATGCGCAACATGATGGTGACCGTCACGGCCGAGGACTACGTGCTGGTCGCGCGGGCCAAGGGGCTGTCGCAGAAGCGGATCATGTTCGCGTACGCGGCTCGCAACGCCGTGCTGCCGTCGATCTCGGGTTTCGCCTTGTCGCTCGGGTTCATCGTCGGCGGCGCGCTGCTGGTGGAGATGGTGTTCTCGTATCCCGGTCTGGGTTACGTGCTGTTCCAGGGCATCGGCGCGAAGGACTACCCGCTGATGCAGGGAGTGTTCCTGGTGATCACGCTGGCGGTGCTGGTGGCGAACCTGCTCGCGGACATCGGCTATCTGCTGCTGGACCCGCGCACGAGGCGGGAGGGCTGATGAACTTCAAGACCAAGCTGGGCCTGGGGATTCTGGCCTTCTTCACGCTGATCGCGGTGATCGGCTCGTGGATCGCGCCGTACGACCCGTCCGCGATGGGCGACGACCTGCTGTCGCCGCCCTCTGGCGCGCACTGGTTCGGCACGACCATGACCGGGCAGGACATCTTCTCGCAGGTGCTCGTTGGCACTCGTGGGGTGATGGTGGTCGGGCTCGTCTGCGGTGTGCTCGCGACGTTCCTGTCCATTTTGGTCGGTGTGACCGCCGGGTTCCTCGGTGGCGCGGCCGACGAGGCGTTGTCGATGCTGTCCAACGTGTTCCTGGTGATCCCGGCGCTGCCGCTGATCATCATCGTGGCGTCGATGTTGCCTTCCGCGGACACGGTTCTGATCGCGGCGGTGATTTCGCTGACCGCGTGGGCGTGGGGTGCTCGGGTGTTGCGGGCGCAGACGATGTCGTTGCGGCGGCGCGACTTCGTCGAGGCTGCTCGGGCGTCCGGTGAGTCGACGTGGCGGATCATCGTGTTCGAGGTGCTGCCGAACCTGATGGCGGTCATCGCGTCCGGGTTCGTCGGCACGGTGATCTTCGCGGTGATGCTGCAGATCACGCTGTCGTTCGTCGGCGTCGTGTCGTTGTCGACCTGGAACTGGGGAACGATCCTGTTCTGGGCGCAGAGCAACCAGGCCCTGGGGCAAGGCGCCTGGTGGTGGTTCGTGCCCGCCGGCCTGTGCATCGCGTTGCTGGGCACGGCGCTGGCGCTGATCAACTTCGGGATCGACGAGTACGCGAATCCCCGGCTGCGGAAGGTGCGCGCATGAGCCCGGTGCTGGAGATCCGTGATCTCTCGGTGGACTACGGCTCGCTGCGAGCCGTGCACAACGTGTCTTTGTCGCTGGAGGCCGGGGAAGTGCTCGGTCTGGCGGGGGAGAGCGGTAGCGGCAAGTCCACTTTGGCCTATGCGGCGACTCGGTTGTTGCAGCCGCCTGGGCACGTGCCGTCCGGTCAGGTGCTGTTCAAGGGGCACGACCTGCTGGCGTTGACCGAGAAGCAGCTGCAGGTGCTGCGGTGGAGCGAGATCGCGATCGTGTTCCAGGGCGCGATGAACGCCCTGAACCCGGTGATCTCGGTGGCCACGCAGATCGACGACGTGTTGCGTGCTCATCGGCCTGCGATGAAGCGGCCCGAGCGGGTTTCTCGTGCTCGTGAGCTGTTGTCGCTGGTCGGGATTCCGGTGGATCGGTTGTCGGCTTACCCGCATCAGCTGTCCGGTGGGATGCGGCAGCGGGTGATGATCGCGATGGCGTTGGCGCTGGAACCCGAGATCGTGATCATGGATGAGCCGACCACCGCGTTGGACGTGGTGGTGCAGCGGCAGATCCTCGGTCAGATGATGCGGCTGCGGGAGACGCTCGGCTTCTCGGTCGTCTTCATCACGCACGACATATCGTTGCTGGTCGAGTTCTCCGATCGGATCGCGATCATGTACGGCGGGCGGGTGGTGGAGGAGGCGCCGGCGTCCGAGATCTACCGGGCCGCCAAGCATCCGTACAGCCAGGGGTTGCTCGGGTCGTTCCCGGCGTTGCGCGGGCCGCGGCGGGAGTTGCGGGGGATTCCCGGGTCGCCGCCGGATCTGCGGTCGATGCCGTCTGGATGTCCGTTCCACCCGCGGTGTCCTTCGGCCATGGATGTCTGTTCCGAGCGGATGCCGTCGCTGGATTCGGTTTCGGAGCGTCGTCGGGTGGCTTGCTGGTTGGAGGGCGTGCATGTCTGAGGTGACTGCTGGGCTGCCTGCGGACTTCTTCTGGGGTGTCGCGACGTCGGCGTACCAGATTGAAGGGGCGTACGACGAGGACGGGCGGACACTGTCCATTTGGGACACGTTCGCGCGGCGGCCTGGGGCGGTTGCTCAGGGCGAGAACGGGGATGTCGCCTGCGACCACTATCACCGGATGCCTTCAGATGTGGCTTTGATTGCTCGGCTCGGGGTGGACAAGTACCGGTTCTCGGTGTCCTGGCCGCGGATTCAGCCGGGTGGGCGTGGCCCGGTCAATGCGAAAGGGATCGACTTCTACTCGCGGCTGGTGGACGAGCTGCTGGAGAAGGGGGTAGATCCTTGGCTGACGTTGTACCACTGGGATCTGCCGCAGGAGCTTGAGGATGCTGGTGGGTGGCCGTTGCGGGACACTGCCTACCGGTTTGCCGAGTTCGCTGGGCTGGTGCATGACGCGTTGGGTGATCGGGTGCCCACGTGGACCACGTTGAACGAGCCTTGGTGTTCGGCGATGCTCGGGTATGACACCGGGCGGCATGCGCCTGGGCGTACGAACTTCGCCGAGGCCATGCGGGCTGTTCATCACCTGCTGTTGGGGCATGGGCTGGCGGTTCAGGAGTTGCGGTCGCGTGGGGTCGGCTCCTTGGGCATCACGTTGAACATGGGTACGCATTCGGCTGCTTCGGATGATCCGCGGGATGTCGACGCGGCTCGGCGGGCCGATGGGCTGGGGACGCGGATCTACATGGATCCGTTGGTGCACGGGCGTTATCCCGAGGATGTGCTGGTGGACATCGCTTCGCGTGGGGCTGAGCTGCCGGTGCGGTCTGGGGATTTGGAGATCATCTCTACGCCGATCGACGTGTTGGGTGTCAACTACTACACGTCGCATGTGCACAAGGCGACTTCTGATCCGGCCGTGTCGGAGGTGGTGCCGCAGGGGCGGGCTGTGACCGCGATGGGGTGGGAGATCGTTCCTGAGGGGTTCACCGCGCTGTTGCTGCGGTTGCAGCAGGACTACGGCGTGCCCATGGTGATCACGGAGAACGGCGCGGCGTTTGATGACCTGTCTGTTGAGGACGGGTATGTCGCTGATGCTGATCGGGTCGCGTATCTGGAGTCGCACATCTCGGCTGTTGCTGCTGCGGTTCGGGGTGGGGCGGACGTGCGTGGGTATCTCGCGTGGTCGTTGATGGACAATTTTGAGTGGGGATACGGGTATGCCAAGAGGTTTGGCATTGTCCGGGTTGATTATGGGACGCAGGAGCGCACGTTGAAGCAGAGTGCGCAGTGGTATCGGGAGTTGATCGCTGGCGCACGGGGTGCGTAGGTGGTCTCTGTTGCGTTGGCGGGCGCCGGTTTGTCGTTCGTAGGTGGTCGCCTTGCGATGCTTCACCTTGCGTTGCGTGCTTCCTCCTGGGGCTCTGCCCCAGAC
>NZ_JYJG01000257.1 GCF_000955955.1 Lentzea aerocolonigenes | reverse complement strand
AATTAATGACTCAGGACACTAGTGCCTGCGCGGCTCCCGGCCGAACGGTGCAGGCGGCCGTTCGAGTTCGGGAGCCTTCGGGATCGGCATGGTCACCGGGGTGTCCGCGGTGATCGTGATCGGCTCGCCGTGGTGCTTCGTGCTGAACTCGGTGCCGTCCACGATCCGGTAGGTGGCCTCGGTCTCGCACACGTCGATCGCGATTCTGGTGCCCTGGAAGGCCATCCGGAACGAGAACCGGGTCAGCGTCTCGGGCACCCGCGGGGCGAACGTCAGTTCGCCGCCGTGGTCTCGCATGCCGCCGAACCCGGCCACCAACGCCATCCACGCACCCGCCAGCGAAGCCATGTGCAGGCCGTTGTTGACGTTGTCGTGCAGGTCGTGGAGGTCGGTGTAGGCGGCTTCGAGGAGGTAGTCGAACGCCAGGCCCGGGTGGCCGACCTCTGCGGCCAGGACGGCCTGCGTGCCCGCCGACAACGACGAGTCGCGCACGGTTCGTGCCTCGTAGTAGGCGAAGTTGCGGGCCTTCTCCTCAGGCGTGAACACGTCTCCGCGGACGTGCATCGCGAGCACGAGGTCCGCCTGTTTGATGACCTGACGGCGATACAGGTCGAAGTACGGGAAGTGCAGCAGCAGCGGGTACTTCTCCGGCGGAGTCTGCTCGAAGTCCCACTCCGCGTGTTTGGTGAAGTTGTCCGCCTGCGAGTGCACCTGCAGCATCTCGTCGTACGGAACCGCCATCGCGTCGGCTGCCGTGCGCCACGCGGCGATCTCCTCCGGTGACGCTTGGGCCTTGTCCGGGTGGCGCTCCGCGGCCTGAGCGGCGGAACGCAGGTTCTGCTGGGCGATCAGGTTGGTGTAGACGTTGTTGTCGACGATCGCCGAGTACTCGTCCGGCCCGGTCACGCCGTCGATGCGGAACCCGTCGTGCCGGTCGTGGTGGCCGAGCGACATCCACAACCTCGCGGTCTCCGCGAGGATTTCGGTGGCCTGGTCGCGTTCGAAGTCCTCGTCGTTCGTTGCGTTGAGGTACTGCTGCGTGGCGTAGGCGACGTCTCCCGAGACGTGGAACGCGGCCGTGCCCGCGGGCCAGTACGCACTGCACTCGGCGCCGTTGATCGAACGCCACGGGAACGCGGCTCCCTTGAGCCCCAGCACCTTCGCGCGGTCACGAGCCTTGTCCAAAGTGGAGTGACGCCACCGCAGCGCGTCACGCGCCGCGTCCGGCACCGTGTAGGTGAGGACCGGGAGCACGAACATCTCCGTGTCCCAGAACGCGTGGCCGTCGTAGCCCGGTCCGGTGAGGCCTTTGCCCGGAATGGCACGGGACTCCCCGCGGGCACCGGCCTGCAGGATGTGGAACAACGCGAACCGGATCGCCTGCTGCAGCTCGTCGTCGCCCTCGATCTCGATGTCGGCGACCTGCCAGAAGTCGTCCAGGAACGCTCGTTGCTCGGCCAGCAGCCCGTCCCAGCCGGTCTGGCAGGCGCCGGCGAGCGCGGCCTCGACCTGAGCTCGGAGTGCTGGGGTGGAACGCTTTCCCGACCAGCCGTAGCCGAGGTACTTGGTGAGCTTGAGGCAGCTGCCCGCCTTGACGTCGACCGCGGCCGTGAACCGGGCGAGATCGGGTTCGGCGTGGATGTCCGTCCTGGGATCGCTGTATCCACTTTCCTGGCCGTCACCGATCTCGATCTCGTGGTCCATCGCGGCGGCCATGCGCAGACCGGACACCTTGGTGTGGTGGCACAGCACGGCCCGCATCTTCTCGGCCATCGTGAAGTCGTTGACCAGCGGGGCGTCGAGCGCGGCGGCGACGCGGGGATCGTTGGTGCGGTGGATGGTCGGCTCGTTCGCGAGCAGGTCGGACTGGACGACGAGCTGCACGTCGTCCATCGGCTCGACCTCGTACCGGATGGCGGCGACCGCGCGCTGTGTGAACGACACGAGCCGTTCGCTGCGCACGATCACACGGCGGCCCGTCGGTGACTCCCAGACCGTGCGGCGGCGGA
Source organism: Lentzea aerocolonigenes (assembly GCF_000955955.1). Lineage (GTDB taxonomy): Bacteria > Actinomycetota > Actinomycetes > Mycobacteriales > Pseudonocardiaceae > Lentzea > Lentzea aerocolonigenes_A. The sequence goes on along the minus strand of NZ_JYJG01000257.1, from coordinate 3,127 downwards.
GCGTGCCGGAGCGGAAGTCGAGGACGCGTTCGTGTTCGATCGCGTTGCCGTAGCGCATGTCCAGCGGCTCGTCCTCGACCAGCAACCGGATGATCTTGCCGTCGGTCACGTTCACGACGGTCTGGCCTGCCTCGGGATAGCCGTAGCCCGCTTCCCCGTACGGCAGCTGGTGTTCCTCGTAGAAGCCGTTGAGGTAGGTGCCCGGCAGGCCTCTCGGTTCGCCCTCGTCGAGCGTGCCGCGGAACCCGATGTGGCCGTTGGCCAGCGCGAACGTGGACTCGGTGCGGTGCAGCTGGTCCACGGCGAGGCCCTGCCAGCGCAGCGCCCACGGTTCGATCGTGTAGCTCATGACAGGAGCTCGTCGAGCTCGTCGACGACCTGGTCGGCGCCGTTGGTCTTGAGGGCTTCCCTTTGGTGGCCACGGTCGACGCCCACGACGAAGCCGAAACCGCCGTCGTGGCCCGCTTTCACGCCCGCCAGCGCGTCTTCGAACACCGCCGCGTGCTCCGGTGCCGTCTTGAGCCTTCTGGCGCCTTCGAGGAACGAGTCGGGCGCCGGTTTGCCCTGGAGGTTCGACGCGGTGATGACGTTGCCGTCCACCAGTGCGTCGACGTAGTCCAGAAGGTCGCCCGCGCGCAGCACCCGCATGGCGTTGGCCGATGACGTGACGACGCCGATGGGGATGCCTGCTTTGCGGGCTTCTTGGAGGTAGCGGACGGACGCGGGGTAGGGCGTGATGCCCTCCTCGTCGATGATCTGGTTGACCAGGTCGTTCTTCTGGTCGCCGATGCGGCGGATCTCGTCCTCCGGCGGGGTGAGGCCGCGGGAGGCGAGGAAGCTGCGGACGCCGTCGTAGCGGGGCTTGCCGTCGACGTAGGCGAGGTAGTCCTGCTCGCTGAACGGCTGGCCCATGCTCTCGAACGTCTGCTTCCACGCCTTGCGGTGCAACACCGCCGTGCTCGTGAGCACGCCGTCGAGGTCGAACAGCAACGCCGTGATCTGCTCCGGGATGCCGAGGCTCATGCTTCGATCATGCACCCGTCTCGTCGTCCTCGCCGCGTTCCTCAGGACGTTCTTCAGGACGTTCTTCTGCGAGTCGTTCGTCGAGCGGGCGCGGGTGGGCCTGCTCGTACTCGGTCATCCCGTACTTGTCGGACTCGGCCCAGCCCTCTTCCGGCTCGGTCTCCAACGGGTCGTGCTTGATGTTGTCCTCGTCGAGGGCCTCGAAGTCGTCGCTGTCCTCGGACACGTACGCACCACGGTCTTCGCTCATGCCGTGGCAATACCCAGTTCGGCGCTATCCGATGCTTTGGCCGACGAGCGAGCCGATGGCGTAGGTGACACCCATGGCGACCAGGCCACCCGCGATGTTGCGCACGACGGCCCGCCGTTTCCCGGCGCCGCTGAGCTTCGCGCTGATGAAACCGGTCAGGGCGAGGGTGATGATCGCGACGACGACGGTGACCGGGACGCGGAGGCTGACCGGTGTGAACGCGATGGCGGCCAGGGGGAGGAGCGCGCCGATGGTGAAGCTGATGAAGCTCGCGATGGCGGCGCCCCACGGGTTCGTGAGCTCGTCCGGGTCGATGTGCAGCTCGGCCTCGGCATGAGCGGCCAGGGCGTCGTGCCTGGTGAGCTGTCTGGCGACCTCCTCGGCGGTTTCCGCGTCGAGTCCCTTGTTCTCGTAGATCTCCGCGAGCTCCTGCAGTTCCTCGTCCGGCATCTCACGGAGCTCCCGGCGTTCCTTGGCGAGCAGGGCGCGTTCGGCGTCGCGCTGGCTGCTGACCGAGACGTACTCGCCGCTGGCCATGGACATCGCGCCCGCGAAGAGGCCGGCGAGGCCCGCGACCAGGATCTGGGCTCGGTCCGTGGTGGCGCCGGCGACGCCCACCACGAGGCTGGCGGTGGAGACGATGCCGTCGTTCGCGCCCAGAACACCCGCGCGGAGCCAGTTCATCCGGTCGCCGGTGACCTCGTCGTGAGGCTCGTCGTGCGTCATTTTCGCAGGCTAACCTGGAGATCATGCTTTCGTGGCAGACCACGCCGTTGCGGCTCGTGGACGTGCCGGTGCCTTCGCCCGCTCCGGGGGAGTTGCTGGTGCGGGTGCTCGCTTGTGGCGTGTGCCGGACGGATCTGCACGTGGTGGACGGGGATCTGCCGGTGCATCGTCCGTCGGTCGTGCCGGGGCATCAGGTCGTGGGTGAGGTCGTGGTCGCCGCCGGCTCGTTCGTCGTCGGTGAGCGGGTCGGGATCGCCTGGTTGCGGCACACCTGTGGGGCTTGCCGGTTTTGTGTGCGCGGCGCCGAGAATCTTTGTCCGTCGTCGCTCTACACCGGGTGGGACGCTGATGGTGGATATGCGTCTTATGCGGTCGTTCCGGCCGACTACGCATTGCGGCTGCCTGCCGGGTATTCGGCTGAGGCGGTGGCGCCGTTGCTGTGCGCGGGAATCATCGGCTATCGGGCGTTGAAGCGGGCTTCGGTTCCCGACGGCGGGCGGCTGGGGATCTACGGGTTCGGCGGGTCGGCTCATCTGGCATTGCAGGTCGCGGTGGCCCGTGGGTACGAGGTGCACGTCGTGACCCGGTCCGAGGCTGCTCGTTCGCTGGCGATGTCGTTGGGGGCGGCTTCGGCATCTGCTGCCGTGCCTCCGGTTCTGCTGGACTCCGCGGTGTTGTTCGCGCCGGTCGGCACGCTGGTGCCGGCCGCTTTGGAGGCGTTGGACCGGGGTGGGACGTTGGCGATCGCCGGGATCCACCTGTCCGACGTGCCGGTTCTGAACTACTCGCGGCATCTCTTCCAGGAGCGGGAGGTCCGGTCGGTCACGGCGAACACCCGTGCCGACGCCGCCGAGTTCCTGTCGTTCTGCGCGTCGCATCGGTTGGAGGTGGCTGTGCGGCCGTATGCGCTTTCGGAGGCGAACCTGGCGCTGTCGGACCTCCGTGCGGGCCGCGTGACGGGTGCGGCTGTGCTCGTGGCGTGACGTTTTGCCTGGTCAGGGCTCAGGTGTGCAGTTTTTGTCAGACCCCCGTGGCACCATGTCGAACAGGTGTTCGTCTGTGGTGCAGGAGGTAGGTCAAGATGCAGATCGATCCCCGTCGCTGGCCGGGCCGCGTGGTGCCTACCAC
>NZ_JYJG01000256.1 GCF_000955955.1 Lentzea aerocolonigenes | reverse complement strand
CATCGCCGTCGAGTCGCTGGTCACGCGCGCCTCGTGGCCGGACGCGGACCGCCGCTGGGTCCGGCGCACGCTGGAGCCGTGGTTCAAGGAGGGGTGGAGCGTCGACGCCGTCCTGGTCGCCATCGACACCCGCCCGGACGGCACGCGCCAGGGCCGGCCGCGCTCGCGCTCGCAGGTGGCGCACGAGTTCCTGCGCGCCCGGATGATGGTGTGGACCGGCGACGGCGCCCGCCTCGCCCGCCCGCCGTTAGCCGGCATGTCGCTGGGCGAGTGGTTCCGCGTGAACCGCCGCAACGCCTTGCTGCACGCTCGGCGCTCTGGTGCTGCCTTGACGTCCGAGGGCGAGCGCGCACGGGCGGAGTCGCGTGCCCTGGCCCACCGCCGCGACCCGGTCGAACGCAGCCGCGAGAAGGCCCGCCGCCGCACCCAGGCGCTCGACAGCCTGCTGGTCCCCGGCCAGGAGGCCCCGTCGTTCGCCGACTCGTGGCGCCTGGTCGCCGAACTGATCCCCGTGCCCCGCGTCTGCTCGGCGTGCGGCCACGTCCGAAACGAGGTGACACGCCCGGCCCACCGCGTCGCCTAGGTCCATTCACCTGCCAATTCGCTGAACGGTGATTGAGGTCGGCCGATCCAGGGAACACCGGACGAGTTTCTTGTTTCCTGCCTGAAGGGGCCGACATGCTCGAAGTGACGCCGATGGCTGCCGAGGTCATCAACGAGCTGACGTCGCAGTCAGCCGCCACCGACGACGGCGTCGGCCTGCGCTTCGCTCTCGCGGTCGAGCAGAACAGCCAGGCCGCGCTCGAACTGTCGCTGAGCGAACCCGTCGACGGCGACGAGGTCGTGGCAGCTCCCGCGGGCGCCAAGGTCATCATGGAGCCGGCCGCGGCCCAGTACCTGGAGGACAAGGTCCTCGACGTGCGCGAGGACTCCGAGGGCAACCCGGCCTTCGCGATCGGTCGCCAGGACCAGCCGAACTGACCGGCTCACGCTTCCGCCGTGGTCCGGAGATTTCGGGGTGATCACTTGAGATGGCACACGCGCCCTCCGCTGTAGACGGCTGGGGGCTGTCCACCGTGAATGCAACGGGCCGGGCCTCTCAGCGGAGAAGCCCGGCCCGTTGCACGAACACACCCCGCTGAAGCGACAGAAGCGCCCCCTGCCCGAAGGCAAGGGGCGCTCCCGGCGAACGAACGAGCTCAGCCCTCGATACGGCGGATGACCGAGATCGGGCCGATCGAGTCGATGTCGGCGATCTTCACCGGCACACCCTCGGTGGACGCGTGCACCGCGCGGATGCCGTCCACAGCCATGGCCACGTGGGACTGGCTGGAGTAGTAGACGATGATGTCGCCGGCCTTGACCTCGCTGCGGCTGACCGGGCGACCCGCGGCCGCCTGGGCGTAGCTGGTGCGGCCGATGGTGACGCCGGCCGAGCGGTACGCGGCCTGGATCAGCGAGGAGCAGTCCCAGGTGTCCGGGCCGTTGGAGCCGTAGACGTACCGCTTGCCGCGCTGGTCCAGGGCGAACTGCAGTGCCCTGCCCGCGGTGCCCGCCGGCACCGAGATGTTCGACATGTCGCCGGAGTTGGCCAGCTGGTTCTTGACCGTGTTGCTCAGCGACCGGTACTGCGCCTGCGCCTCGGCGAGTTGCTTGTCGAGGTCGGCCTTCTTGGCCTCGATCTCGCCGAGCAGCTTCTTCGACGCCTCGGTGGCGTCGTTGGCCGTCTTCGTCGCGGCGTCCGCGGCGTTGACCGCGTCCGTCAGGTTCTTCAGCGCCTCCGCGTTGTCGGCCGCGAGGATGTTGATGGCCGACATGCGGTTGAGGAAGTCCTGCTGCGAGTCGCTCACGAGCAGCGCGGAGATCTGGTTGAAGCGCGCGCCCTCGAACGTGGACTCGGTGAGGACGTCGACGTGTCCGCGGAGGGACTCCTCGGCCTTCTGGGCGTTCGCGAGATCGCCCTTGGCCTTGTCCAGTTCACCCTGCTTGGCCGCGAGGTCGTCCTTGGCCTTCAGGTGGTCCTGGTTGAGCTGAGATGCCTTCTCGGACAGCTCGTTGTACTTCTTGAGCGCGTCCGCGGGGGAAGGCTGTGCGGTGGCCGGCGCCGTGGGGAGGGCTGCTGCGACGACCGCTGCGGTCGCCACGAGTGCTCCACGCACGGTGCGGCGTGAGGGGTGCGACAGCACGTCGCGGGTCCTCCTTTGTCATGGCAGCCGCCTCGCGAGAACTACTGCGTGTGAGGCGGCAACCTTGGCGTGTGCCCCGAGTGGGTTAACTGCTGGGCCGAAGGTCTCGGACAGGTTACGGAACGGCCTGGTGTTCGTCTACCGCCGGGTCCTCAACAGTTCACCGACTCGCACGCTCTCACAGTCGCCTACGTCGGTTTATCGCGGGGTGGGAGAGAAGCGTCACCCGACGACCCGGCGAATCACCGAAATGGGTCCGATCGAGTCGATGTTCGCGATTTTCACCGGCACACCCTCGGTGGACGCGTGCACCGCGTTGACGCTGTCCACCGCCATGGCCACGTGCGACTGACCTGCGTAGTAAATGATGAGGTCGCCCGGCGCGACCTGCGCGCGCGTCACCCCGCGGCCGATCTTCGCCTGGTCATAGGTGACGCGGGGGATCGTGACACCGGCCGCCCGGTACGAGGCCTGCATCAGCGACGAGCAGTCCCACGAGTTCGGCCCGTTGGAGCCGAACACGTACGGCTTGCCCTGCTGGCTCAGCGCGAAGCTCAGCGCCGCCCCGGCCGCACCCGCCGGCACCGGCACGTTCACCACCGGGCCGGGAGCCGCCAGCGTCTGCTTCTGCGGCGCGGACAGCGACTGGTACTTGGTCCGCGCGGTCGTGACCTGCTGGTCCATGGCGACCTTGCGGGTGGAGACGTCCGCGGCGAACTTCTCGGCGGCGGCCGCGGCCTTGGTGGCGTCGTTGCGCGCCACCGTCGCCGCGTTGAGCGTGGCGGTCATCCGCGACACGGCGTCGTTCTGGTCGGCGGCGATCATGTTCATCGCCGACATCCGCTCCAGGAAGTCCTGCTGGGACGTCGACGTCAGGAACGCCGACAGGTTGTTGAGCCGCGCGCCCTCGAACGACGCCGTGGTCAGCACGTCGACCTGGCCGCGGTACTGCTCCGACTCGGCCAGCGCCTTCTTCTCCGCCTCGGTGGCGGCACCCACGATCGCGTTCGCCCTGGCCAGGTCGCTCTGGGCCTTGAGGTGGTCCTGGGTGAGCTTCTCGGCCTCGCGGGTCAGGTCGGTGTAGGCCTTCAGCGCGTCGTCGGCGGGCTGGGCGTGCGCCGTGGGCATCGACACCACCGTCGCGGCGATCACAGCGGCCAGAGCGGTCGTCCTTGCAGCACGTCGGCCGGGCACGCGGCCTCCTCAGGAGTCGGGAATCGGACTTCTGAGGAGGCGTACGGCCGAACAGCGGACTCGGTTCAGCCCGATCAGGCGGCGCGGCGCGCCGAGATCGAGGCGCGGCAGGCGGCGATCAGCCGGTTGGTGGCGGCGCTGCCCCCGCACCCACAGCGGGGGCAGCGCATCGCGACATCACCGGAGAGTTCGTCGACCACCACGCCCAGCTCGGCGTCGCAGCCTCGGCACCAGCGGTGTCGCGTGACCGGGTTGACGTGCAGGGGAGACGCCACGCACTGGTGGATCCACCTGCCATGCACGTGGCAGGTCAGCCGGTCGTCGGGCGCCAGCACGCCGTCGTCCTCCGCGAGGTCCTCCTCGACCAGCGTGGCGATGAGATTGGCGATCATGGCGTCCTCCCGATCCGATACCTGCCTCTGCTGTCACGTCGAAGGAGCCGGCTCCGTATCGACACGGGACGCCAACTTCTTCAGCGCCCACGCACATCCGAGCCCCAACGACTCGCCCGTGGCAGTGGGACGCGAGACGACCGCGAAGCCCGTGTCCGGCAGGGTGAGGGACGCGGCGCTTGCCTGAACGGCGGCCTGGGCGGGCGCGGCGGCGGTCAGGTGGTGGGTGGCGCCGTGGTGGCAGAACTCCCCGGAGATGCCGGGCGTGAACGCGCCGTGGTGCGCGGGCTCCGGCGGGCACATCGGGGTGACGGCGAAAACCGCGATGAGCATCAGTGCGACGACGACGGCGAATCGACGCCCTGTCGTCAAGTGGTTCCGCACGGTGACCAACCTGCCGGTGTGGCGGACCTTCTGAAGCGTCCTGTTAGGTTAGGTAAGCCTAATTTCAGGAGGTGGACAAGTGCGCAGGACAGTCGCCGCGGTTCTGCTGCTCGGCCTGGTCGCCGGGTGCGGTGGTAACGCCCCGGCGGAGCAGCCGGGTGGCCAGTGGTCGTTCAAGGACGACCGCGGCAAGGAGGTCACCGCTCCCAAGCGGCCGGAGCGCGTCGTCGCGCAGGTGTCCGCGGCAGGTGCTCTGAAGGACTACGGGATCAACGTCGTCGGCACGTTCGGCCCGCTGAAGCGTCCGGACGGCAGCACCGACCCCGAGGCGGGCAGCATCGACCCGAGCCAGGTCACCGACATCACCGGACCCGGCTACGGCGAGATCGACTTCGAGAAGTTCGCCGCGCTGAACGCCGACCTGGTCGTCGCGGGCTACTACCCGGAGGTCACCGGGCTCTGGCACCTCACGGCCGAGTTCGAGGAGAAGGTGCTCAAGGTCGCCCCGACCGTCGGCATCGGACAGTCGAAGATCCAGCTGCCGGACGGGATCAAGCGCTTCCGCGACCTGGCGAAGTCGCTCGGCGCGGACGTCGACTCGGCCGAGGTGAAGGCCGGCGAGGCCGAGTTCACCAAGGCGGCCGACCGGCTCAAGGCCGTGGGCAGGAAGATGACGGACGCCGGCCAGAAGATCCAGGTCGTCGGCGCGGATCCGAAGCTGTTCTACGTCGCCGTGCCCGCCCGCAACCCGGACCTCGACTGGTACCAGAAGGAACTCGGGCTGCCGCTGCTCACGCCCGAGAAGCCCGACAGCGAGGGCGGCGGCTACTTCCAGTCGCTGTCGTGGGAGAACTCCGGCACGTACAAAGAGCACGTGATCATGTGGGACACCCGCGCGCACGTGTTGAACCCGGAGAAGATGAAGGAAGGCCACCCGGTCTTCCAGGCGCTCCCGGCCGTGCAGGCCAACCGGTTCGTCGAGTGGAACGCCGTGGCCCCGCTGAGCTGCTCCTCGTACGCCAAGATCATGAATAAATTGGCTGACCAGCTCGAACAGGTGTTGGCACGATGACCGTGTGCTGACGCTTCTGAAGGACAACGGCCCGTTGCGCGCGCTCTGCACCGCACGGGTCGTTTCGGTTGTGGGGGATGCGCTCAGCCTCGTCACGCTGATGCTGCACGTGCAGTCCGTGCTCGGGAAAGCGGTCGCGGTGGCCGCGCTGCTGCTCGTGGGCGACTTCGCGCCGTCGTTGCTCAGCCCGCTGACAGGTGTCATCAGCGACCGGTTCGACCGGCGCACGGTCATGATCGTCTGCGAACTGGCGCAGGGCGTGCTGCTGGCGGCCATCGCGTTCACGCTGCCGCCGTTGCCGATCCTGCTCGTGCTGGTCGGTCTGCGCGCGGTGATCGGGCAGATCTTCATCCCGGCCTCGCGGGCGGCCGTGCCGAGCCTGGTGGCGCAGAAGGACCTCGGGCCGGCGAACACCGCGCTGGGCCTGGGTTCCAACAGCGCGGACGTGATCGGGCCGTTCCTCGCCGCCGCGCTGCTGACGTTCCTCGACACGCGTGGCGTGCTGCTCGTGGACGCCGTTTCGTTCGGTGTGTCCGCGTTGTTGTTGCTGCGGCTGCCGAGGCTGATGGTTGCTTCCGAGCCGGGGGAGTCCGTGTTCGCCGACGCCAGGGAAGGCCTGGGCGAGATCTGGCGCAACCGGGCGCTGCGGATCATCTTCCTGGGGTTCTGCGGTGTGGTGGCGTGCACGGCGATCGACGACGTCGCCGTGCTGCAGCTGACCGTCGTGGTGTTCGGCCAGTCGGAGAGCATCGCGGGCGTCATCCTCGGCGCGGTCGGCATTGGTCTGCTGATCGGGTATGCCTTGCTGGCCAAGGGATCAACGCGGATGAGCATGGTCGCGATGCTCGTCACCGGGTTCGTGATCAGCAGTGCGGGCAACCTGTGCACCGGTCTCGCGTGGGGCGTCGCGTCGGCGTTCGCGCTGCAAGCCGTGCGCGGGCTGGGCATCGCGGCGATGGACGTCGCGCACAGCACGCTGATCCAGCGGCTCGTGCCCGGTGATCGGACGGGCAGGGTGTTCGGCAACTTCTACGGCGGAATTGGTGTGGCAGCGGCAGTTTCGTACATCGGCGGTGGTCTGCTCATCGACGTCATCGGGCCGCAGCTGACGCTGATCGCGGCCGGCGGCGCGGGAGTTCTGGTGGCAGCGGGGGTGGTTGCCGCTTCACCCACAAGAGGTGTTGAGTGGGAATCAGCCTCTTGAGGGGAGAAGGCGTATGTGGGGGAAGCGCATCGCTGTCCTTGCCATGTCGATTTTACTGGTCGGAACGACCGCGTCCGTTGCGCAGGCAGACACCGGGGTCGTGCCTGCGTCGACGTCGTGGGTGTCCGCTGACCGCGGTTGGGTGCTGGGGGTGGACACCTTGTGCCCCACCGCGAAATGCACGCAACTCGTCCGCACGCTCGACGGCGGCACGACGTGGACGAGGGTGAAGACCCCGGCGTTGTCGATCCCGGAGACGGACCGGCTGCGGGTGGTCTTCGCGAACGACGCCGCCGGCATGGTGACCGACGGCGAGCAGCTGTTCGTCACCAGCAACGGCGGCACCCGCTGGGAGCCGCTGGGGATGAAGGGAACCGTTGGGGCCCTTGGCTTCGACAACAACGGGTTCCTCGCGGTGATCTACGACGGCACGTCGTCGCGGTTGTTCCACCGCGAGCTGTGGTTCGGCTCGTGGCAGCCGGTGCCGGGCGTCGAGGTCAAGGGCCGGGCGTTCGGCGAGATCGCGCAGGGCCAGGTCTCGCTGTCCACGTTCGGTGTGGAGAACCGGTACTGGACCCGGTCACCGGCCGGCTGGTTCGAAGAGGCCGCGCCGTGCGACATCTTCTCGGCGACCCAGCTCGGCAACGTCGGCACCGACCGGTACGCCCTGTGCAGCTTCGATCCCGGCTTCGGGAACATGACCAAGGAGCTCCGCAAGTCCGACGGCGGCCCGTTCAAGACGATCAGCACGCCGCCGCGCGAGGGCATCACGACCGGCTTCGCGATCTCACCGGAGGCGGCGCTCGTGGCCGCGACCGGGCGGGACTGGTCGTTCGTGCACCGCGGTCCCGGCGAGAAGTGGGACACGCTGCTCACGCTGGGCGGGCCGCCGTTCGAGGACCTGGCGTTCTCGGACGCGAAGCACGCCACGCTCGTGCGCGGCGGGCCTGGTCAGGAGTTCGCCGAGGTGTATCGGACCGATGACGCCGGATTGAACTGGAAGGTCGTCAAGATCTAGATACCCTGGGCTCATGGAGCCTTTGGACCAGGGAATGCTCGACGTCGGCGACGGCAACCAGATCTTCTGGTACGTCGTCGGCGATCCCGGCGGCAAGCCCGCCGTGCACGTGCACGGCGGGCCCGGCGGTCCGGCGAAGTACGCGGGCAAGTCGTTCGGCGACGCCGAGTTCAAGTTGGTCGTCTTCCACCAGCGCGGCTGCGGCAAGAGCACACCGCACGCGAGCGACCCGGCCGCGGACATGAGCGTGAACACCATCGACCACCTGATCGCGGACATGGAGAAGCTGCGCGAGCACCTCGGCATCGACAGGTGGCTGGTGTACGGCGGGTCGTGGGGCACCACGCTCGCGCTGGCCTACGCGCAACGGCATCCCGAGCGCGTCACCGAGATGATCCTGGTCGCGGTCACCACGGCGTCCCAGCGCGAGCTGGACTGGCTGTACAAGGGCGTTTCCCGGTTCTTCCCGGAAGCGTGGGAACGGTACAGCGCGCACGTCGGTCACGCGCCGGACGTGGTGCGCGCCTACGCCGACCTGATGGAGGATCCCGCGCGGCGCGACCAGGCCGCCGCCGAGTGGTGCAGGTGGGAGGACACCGTGCTGTCGCTGGAGAGCTTCGGCAGCCCGGCGATGTTCAGCGAACGGCCGGACGACGACCTCATCGCGTTCGTGCGGATCTGCGCGCACTACTACGCGAACCTCGGTTTTCTGGAGGACGGCTCGCTTCTGCGCGATGCCGGCAAGCTCGCGGGCATCCCGGCCGCGCTGATCCACGGCCGTCGCGACATGAGCTGCCCTGCCGACACCGCCTACGCGCTGGCGCAGGCGTGGCCGGACGCCGAACTGACCCTTGTGGACGACAGTGGCCACAAGGGCAGCCCCGCGTTCAACGAGGCGATTCAGGCCGCGATCAGGAGGTTCTCCCCGTGACGCAACGCAAACCGCAGGGCATGGACTTCGAGACGTGGATCGACAGGCAGATCCGCGAAGCCCAGGAACGCGGCGAGTTCGACGACCTGCCGAGCGCTGGAAAACCGTTGTCCGGCGCGGGTGAACCGCTCGAGGAAGACTGGTGGCTCAAGAAGAAGGTCCGGGAGGAAGAGGGCACGGCAGGGTTGCCCCCTTCCCTGGTGTTGCGCAAGCAGGCCGAGACCGCCAGGACCCGTGCCCTGGCGGCCGAGACCGACGACGAGGCGCGCGCGATCATCGAGAAGGTGAACGCGGAGATCCTCGACGCGTTGCGCAAACCGTTGTCCGGTCCGCCTTTGAACATCATGCCGTTCGACGTCGAGCAGGTGGTGCGTGAGAGGAAGGGGTCCTCACGCGCCGAGTAGCCGCTACTTCGAGTTGATGTCGATGCAGGAGTAGAACGCGTTGGCGGTGTCGCCGATGTTCCAGACGGCGAGAACCTTGTGCCTGCCCGCGGAACCCACGTTGACCGTGTGGGACACGGTGGCCGGCGGCTGCTGGTTGTTGCCGCTGAAGTTCGCGACCTTGCGGCCGTCGACGAAGTAGTCGTAGTCGCGCGTGCGGTGCCTGGCGGTGAACGTCCAGTTGAACGTCACCGAACGGCCGGTCTGAGCGACCTTCCAGCCCTTGTTGTCGTTGTTGAGAATCGCGAACTGCGACAGGTTGGCGTTGCAGCTCTTCAGGCCCTTCGGACCCTCGACCGACTGCGGCTCCCACTGGATGGCGCCACAGTCCTTGAAGGTGCCGTTGGCGCACTGCGCCTGACGGCTGGCAGGCGACGACACGTAGCCGTGCGCGAAGGCCGTGCCGGTGGGGAGAGCCACGAGGACCAACGGAGCAGCCAGAACACCTGCCAGCGCGGCAGCAAGCCTGGGTCGATTCTTCATGTGACTTCCTTTGCCTTGATGTTGCTTGCGTGCTTCTACATCGCGGCGGCGGTTGAAGGTCTAGACCATACCGCGCGTAATCAGGAGGCCACAAGATGTGTCGATAGATCAGTCAGATAAGCGATTACCGCTCAGCTTTGTACAACACCGAAATTTCGGTCAGGGTTGAGCGAAGCCGTTTGATTCTGGGATGTTCTGCGCAACTTCGAGGTGTCTTGGGGTGCGCGGTGCGTTCGATCGTGGCGTTGTTGCTGGCTTCTGTCGTAGTCGCCCCTCCAGTGGAAAACCGGGATGTGTACCGGTTTCTCGAGGATCCGCGCATGACCGGAGAGGGCCAGCAACCGCATCACGCGGAGCTCCGGCCGTACTCGAGTGTGGAAGAAGCGTTGCGCGGCAAAGAGAGCACGCCGTACACCCGAACGCTCGACGGCTCGTGGCAGATCAAGATGTTCGACCTGCCGACCGACGTGCCGCGCGGATTCGCCGAACCTGGCTACGACGTGTCGAGGTGGCGGACCGTGACGGTGCCGCACACCTGGCAGACCGACGGGCTCGACCACCCGATGTACCGCAACACGGTCGAGGAGATGTGGCCGGACGATCCGCCGCACGTTCCGCGCGACGTGAATCCGACGGCTGCTTACGTGAAGTCGTTCTACGTGCCGGAGAAATGGCGTGAGCAGCGAACGTTCCTCAGGTTCGAGGGCGTGACCGCGGGTTACTTCGTGTGGGTCAACGGGAGGTACGCGGGCTTCGACCAGGGCGGGTACACGCCGGCCGAGTTCGACGTCAGCGATCTGCTGGTGGCCGGGCGGAACCGGCTCGCGGTGCAGGTGCACAGGTGGGGTGCCGGGTCGTACCTGGAGGACTACGACCAGTGGCGCTACAGCGGCATCTTCCGCTCGGTCTGGATGTACTCCGCGCCGGACAGGCGGATCCGGGACGTCTCGATCATCACGCAGGGCTCGGTGCTGTCCGCTGATCTGGACCTGACCGCGGGTGGCACGGTCTGGGGCGGGCTGTACGACGAGGATCGCCGGCTCGTCGCTTCGGGCACGACGGGTTCTGGCCGGCTCGTGCTGCCGGTGCGGGATCCGCTGCGGTGGAACGACGAGACGCCGAACCTCTACACGCTCGTGCTGAAGCTCGACAACGGGTTCGTGACGCGCGAGACGACCGGGTTCCGGGACATCACCATCGCGGACCGGCAGCTCGAGGTCGACGGCAGACGCGTGCTGTTCAAGGGCGTGAACAGGTCCGAGACCGATCCGGACCACGGGCGGCACGTGCCGCGGGCGAACCAGCGCCGCGACGTCGAGTTGATGAAGAGCCTGCACATCAACGCGGTCCGGACGTCGCACTACCCGAGCGATCCTCACTTCTACGACCTCGCGGACTCGCGCGGGATGTGGATCGCGGACGAGATGGACGCCGAGACGCACGCGCACGAGAACTGTCCAGAGGACTGCCTGGCCGACCGTCCTGAGTGGGGTGACGCGTTCCTCGACCGGTTCGTCGCGATGGTCGAGCGGGACAAGAACCACCCGAGCGTCTTCATGTGGGACACCGGGAACGAGGCGGGGCTCGGGGCGGCGCACTACCGGATGGCGGAGTGGGCTCGCGCGCACGACCCGTCACGGCCGCTCTACCACCAGCCGAACAAGCCTTCGGGAGACGCGCCGTTCGCGCACGTCTGGGGGCCGCGCTACCCGTCGCCGGAGAAGTTCGCCACGCAGGTCGCGCAGACCACCAAGCCGCTGATCATGGGCGAGTACGCGCACGCGATGGGCAACAGCCTCGGCAACTTCCGCGAGTTCTGGGACGTCATCCGGGCCAACCCGCAGGCGCAGGGCGGGTTCGTCTGGGACTGGGCCGAGCAGAACATCCGGCAGCCGTTGCGGATCTCGCCCGACTCGTCCGGGAACGGGATCCTCGCGCACATCACCGGGTCGCCGTCCACTGTGGACGGCCATCGGGGCAGGGCTCTGGACTTCTCCGGGCTGGACGACTTCGTCGAGGTGTACCGGGATTCTCGCCTGGATCTGCTGGGACCGTTGACGTTGGACGCGTGGGTGAAGCCTGCTCTGCCGTTCACGGACTTCACGATCGTCGCCAAGGGCAACCAGTACGGGTTGCGGATGGCTGATGCTCAGACGCTGGAGTTCTACGCGGGCGGCAAGGTGCGGGCGCCGGTGCCCACCGACTTCTACCACGGGCTCCACCGGGTCACCGGGAAGTACGCGGGCGGGCGGCTGGCGTTGCTGATCGACGGCGTCGAGGTTGCGTCCGTCGCGCAGGCCGGGCCGGTGCCGCGGTCGGCGCATCCGGTGAACATCGGGCGCAACGCCGAGACCATGCGCGAGAAGTACGAAGGCCGGATGGCGCACGGGATCATCGACGAGGTGCGGATCTCGGACGCGTCCAGGGTGGTGCTGGCGCTGGACTTCGACCGTGAGCAGCGGCGCGGCACTTACCTCTCGCACGGGCAGAGCGTCGCGGGCGTCGACGGGGTGGTGGACGCGGATCGGAACCTGCAGCCGGAGACCGCGCAGCTGGCGTGGGTGCATCAGCCGATCAGGTTCTCGTTCGCCGATGGTGTGCTGACGGCGGCGAGTGAACGGGTCTTCGCGCCGATCGCGGGTGAGCTGCGGTGGCAGGTGATCGAAGGCTCGCGGACCGTGCTCGCCGGCACTTCTCCGGTGTCGGTGGAGCCCGGTGGTTCGGTGCGGGTTGCTGTGCCGCCTTCGAGTGCTGCCGCGGAACGGTGGCTCAACGCCGAGCTGATCGTGGACGGCAAGGCGTACGCGCACGACCAGTTCTCGTTGGGCGGCAAGGCTCCTGTTGTCGAGACGGGCGGCTCGGCCGCGGTTTCGGAGACCGCGGACGAGGTGATCATCAGCGGGCAGGGCTTCCGGTACGTCGTGCAGAAGGCGTCCGGTGCGCTGACCTCGATGCGCGTGGGCGGTGCAGAACTCTTGCAGGGCACGAAGCTTGACGTGTGGCGGGCGCCGTTGAGCAACGAGACCGCGTCCTGGGGCACCGATGAGTCGTTGCAGTGGCGCGCGGTGGGCCTGGACCGGCTGCGCACCAAAGCTTCCTCGATCGCGGTCAGCGGGTCGAAGATCACGGTGAAGTCGGTGGCCGCTGCGCAGGACGTGAGCGATGCGGCGTTCGAGCAGACGCTGACCTACGACGTGGATGCGGCGGGAACAATTCGCGTGGAGCAGGAAGTGGTGCCGACCGGGCGGATGCGGTCGTTGCCTTATCTGCCGCGGATGGGAATCGCGCTCGCGGTACCGGAGCGGTTCGGGAACTTCTCCTGGTACGGGCGTGGACCGGGCGAGAGCTACAACGACCGCAAGGACGGCACACCGATGGGTGTGTGGCGGTCGACGGTCGAGAAGGAATATGTGCCTTATGACCGGCCGCAGGGCAATGGCAACCACACCGACACGCGCTGGGCATTGCTGAGCGACGGAATGAGCGGGCTGATGGTGTCGGGCGCGCCGGACGTGTCGGTGAGCCGGTACGACGAGCTCGACCGCGCCGAGTACGGGTTCCAGCGGCAGCGCAACGCCGGGTGGACGACGTTGCACGCCTCGGCGGCGGTGACCGGCGTCGGCGACACCCCGAACCCGGTGCGGCCGAGGTTCCAGGTGCGGCCGGACCAGACGCACACGAGTTCGCTGATTCTGCGGCCGCTGACCGGCGCCGAAGCCGTGCGGGGAATTCCAAGTGGGGGTTGATTCGTCTCAATTCGCGGGTCGTATCAGGCCGTTTGGGCGTTGTGCAGTCTGCATTCGGGCTGTTCAAACCGGTTTTGTGAGTAGTAGTGCAGTTGTGGCGGGATCCTGTCAATCGCGATTGGACGACATTTCTTCGCGCTGCATTCGCTCCTAGAATCCCGCGCATGTGGTCGTCGGTGAACGCGCGCACCCGTCTGGTGGGACGGGAACGCGAGCTGTCCGCCGTGCGACGCCTACTGCGCAGACACCGGCTGGTGACGCTCGTCGGTTCCGGCGGCGCGGGAAAGTCCAGGCTGGCGGCCGAGCTGTGTCCTGGCGAACCCGGCACCGCCGTCGTGGAGCTGGAGTCCGTGCATCGGCCGGACCTGCTGTGGCACGTGGTCGCGTTCTCACTGAACGTGTGGGAGGAGCCGGGCTCGTCGTTGCCGGAGACGGTCGCGCACGCGCTGTCCGAGCACCGCTTCCTGGTGCTGGACAACTGCGAGCACCTCATCCGCGAGGCCGCCGAGGTGGTCGCGGAACTGCTCGCGCGGTGCCCGCGGCTGCGCGTGCTCGTCACTTCTCGTGAACCTCTCGATCTGGCCGGCGAGATGTGCGTCGAGGTCGGTCCGCTCTCCGCCGCCGACGCGCGCACGTTGTTCGTGGCCTGTGGTGGTGCCGCGGAGCTGGCCGATCCGTTGCCGGACTGCCTGCCGCTGGCGATCGAGCTCGCCGCGGCAAGGACGGACGTGCCCGCGCGGCACCGCTCGTTGGACGCGGTGATCAGGTGGAGCTACGACCTGTTGCGCCCGGCCGAGCAGTCCGCGCTGCGCCGGCTTTCCGTGCTGATCGGCGACTTCGACCTCGACCTGGCGTCGGCGGTGTGCGCCTGTTCCGACGACATGGTGCAACTGATGACTTCGTTGCGCGCCAAGTCGTTGGTGGTCCGGTCGCAGCCGTCGTCGTCCAGCGCGCGGTTTCGCGTGCTCGAGTCGATCCGCTTGTTCGGCTTGGCGCGCCTGGAGGAACACGGCGAGGCCGACGCGACGTTCGACCGGCTGATCACCGTGCTGACGCGCATGATCCGCATGGTGGCGTGTGCTCCGTCGATCACCGCCGAGACCGACGAGTGGCTCGACGGCCAGGAACACCAGCTGCTGCACGCCGTGGCCCGTGTGCCTCGCACCGACCCGCGGCACACCTGGCTCGTCGCGGCCGTCGTCCACGTCTGGTACCTGCGCGGCGCGTACGGCGAGGCGATGCGGCTGGCTGCGGAGACCCTGTCGTGCGGACAGCTCCCGGATCACTCGGAGATGCTGCTGTTCCGCGCCGCCTGGCTGGCCGGTTTTCTGGGCGACGGGAAGGAGTCGCTGAGGTTGGCCGAGGCACTCGTCGAGCACCCGGCGACGAGCCGACCGAACTGGGAAGCACGCGCCTGGAACACGCTCGGCTACGCGCGCACGGTGACCGACGATCTTTCCGGCGCCCGCGTCGCCAACGAGCGTTCGATCTCGTGCGCGCGTGCGTTGGGCAACGCGTCGTTGCTCATGACGTTCCTCAACAACCACGCGTGGTTGCTGATGCGCCTCGACGATCTGGACGGGGCGTCGGCGGCGGTGGCGGAGTCGCTGGCGTTCGACGTGCCGGACGGCTACGTGTTGATGGCCACCCGGCACACCGCTGGGGTGATCGCCTTGGAACGCGATGACGTGGACCTGGCCGAGCAGCATTTCGTGTTCGCGCTGCGGGAGGGTGCGCCGTCGTCGGTCGCGCTGGCGGGTGTGCTGGAAGGTCTTGGCGTAGTCGCCGCACGACGCCACGAGGTCGAACGGACCGTGGTGCTCATGGCTGCTGCGGCCGCGACACGCAGCACACGAGGTGCGCGTCAGGAAGTGCCGTGGAATCGGATGGTGGCGGACGCGCGCGACTTCGCCGTGGCTGAGGCGGGGGAGCGGCGGGCGTCTCGCGCTCGGCGGCTGGGCGAACGGCTCGACCACGCCGGGCTGCTGGAGTACGTGAGCGAGGTCGAGCGCGACGAACCGTTGACCATGCGGCAGCAGCAGATCGCCGACCTCGTGGCTGAGGGGCTGACGAACCAGGAGATCGCGGCGAGGCTGGGCATCTCGACCGGCACCGTGCGCTCGCACGTGACGCAGATGCTGACCAGGCTCGGCCTCAGCTCGCGAACCCAGCTCGCCGCGCGGACGGCGCGCGTGCGATGACCTGCGACGACTGCGGTGCTCCGCTCGCGGCACCGGCCAAGTACTGCTCGGGAGCGTGTCGTCAGCGTGCTTATCGTCGAAGGGCTCGGGAGGTCGTGTCAGGGTCGGCGCGGCTCGACACGTTCGTCGGGCGCCACGGTGAACTCGCGGACCTCACGAAACTCCTGGCGCGGCACCGGATCGTCACCGTCGTGGGGCCGCCAGGGGTGGGCAAGTCGCGGCTCGTGCACGAACTGATCGCCCACCGCCGGTACGCGATGCTGGTCGAGCTCGCGGACGTCTTCCGAGTCGCTGATCTGATGCCACCGGAACCCGGTCTGCTCGTTCTCGACGGGTGCGAGCACGTTCTGCAGGAGTGCGCTGACCTGGTGCAGCGCCACCCAACGGTCCGTGTGCTGGCCACGAGTCGTGAGCTGCTGAACGTGCCGGGTGAGCAGGCGTATCGGCTCAGCCCTCTTGAACCGCACGAGGCGAGGAGGCTGTTCTGCGACAGGGCCACCGCTGTCGACAACGAGTTCGACGAGCACACCGCACTGCTGGATGTCTTGTGCGACAAGCTCGACCGGTTGCCGCTGGCGCTCGAGCTGGCCGCACGGCTCGTGCGGGTGCTGACCCTGGAGGAGATCGCGGCGCGGCTCGACAACCGGTTCGCGGTGCTCACGGTCGGACCGCGCGACGCAGAGGCGCACCACCGGTCGTTGCACGCGGCGATCGACCGCAGCTACCAGTTGCTGACCGAGGCCGAACGGGCGGCGCTGCGGATCTTCTCCCTGCTGCCCGGCGGTATCGGTGAGGAGCTCGCCGATGCCTTGTTGCCGTACGGGTGGGAGCTCGCGAAGAGCCTCAACGCGCGATCACTGCTGGAGAGCGGCGAGCGGCTCACGATGCTGAACTCGGTGCGGGTGTTCGCGTTCGACGCGTTGCTGCAGCACGATTCCGTTGCCGTGCGCGACAGACTGCTGGAAGTGCTGGCGACTCTGCCGGAGACCGACGAGGGCGAGGAGGCAGAGGACATCGCGCTCGGACCGTTGTCGTGGCGCGAGGAGAGGTTGCTGCGAGTCGCCGGGATGGTCGCGGAAGGGTTGACCAACAAGCAGATCGCGGACGGCCTGCACGTGTCGCTGCGGACCGTGGAGGCGGACGTGCGCGACCTCAAGACCGTGCTCGGGGTGCGGTCGCGCGCGCAGATCGCAGCCTGGGCTACGCAGGCTCGGTGACTTCTTTCGGGACTTCCTC
Organism: Lentzea aerocolonigenes; assembly: GCF_000955955.1. GTDB lineage: Bacteria > Actinomycetota > Actinomycetes > Mycobacteriales > Pseudonocardiaceae > Lentzea > Lentzea aerocolonigenes_A. Next base: position 21,164 of record NZ_JYJG01000256.1, on the reverse strand, counting down.
GCCCGCAGCCTTCTCCGCGGCCTTCGCCAGCCGCTTCTTCACCACGAACACGCCGGCCACGCCGGCCACCACGGCGATCGCCAGGCCCGCGTAGGAGAAGCCCTTCAGCCACTTCTCGGCCACCACACCCAGGTAGTAGACGGCCGCCGTCGTGCCGCCCGCCCACACCACGCCGCCGAGCGCGTTGGCCACCAGGAACTTGCCGTAGTTCATGTGCAGCGACCCGGCGAGCGGCCCGGCCAGAATGCGCAGCAGTGCCACGAAACGACCGAAGAACACGGCCCACGCACCGCGTTTCTGGAACACACGCCTGGCGTGCTCGAGCTGCGTTTCGCCGAAGTGCTTGGGGAATTTCCGGCCCATCCACACGAACAGCCGAGGTCCGTGGCGACGCCCGATGAGGTAGCCGAAGTTGTCGCCGATGATCGCACCCGCGCTCGCCCACACACCGATCCACAACGGGCTCAGCTCGGCGTGCTGCGAGGCCAGCAACGCGGACGTGACCAGCACGATCTCGCCGGGGAGCGGGATTCCGAGCGACTCGAGTCCGATCACCAGGCCGACGATCACGTACACGAGCAGAGGTGGGATGGCTTCGAGCCACTGTTCGATCGGCACCTCTCAACACTACCGTCGCCGGCGTGAACGACATCGCTTTAGCGGTCCTCGCCGGAATGCTCGCCACGGTCAACCCGTGCGGATTCGCGATGCTGCCTGCGTATTTGGCGCTCGTGGCACGCGACAGCCCGGCGCGGGCCTTCATGTCCGGTTTGGTGATGACTGCCGGATTTGTCACCTTTTTCGGACTGTTCGGGCTTGTCCTCACCCCGATCGCGACCACGCTCAAGCGCTACCTGCCGTTCGTGACCGTCGTGATCGGACTCGCGATGCTGGCGATCGGCGTGCTCCTGCTGCTCGGCAAGGAGCTCTACCTCAGGTTGCCCAAGCTCCAGGCCGCCCCGAAGAGCCTCTGGTCGATGTACGGCTACGGCATCGCGTTCGCCATCGCCTCTCTCTCGTGCGCGATCGGCCCGTTCCTCGTGCTGATAGGCGCGTCCTTGCAGGAGGGCCTGCCCGCGTTCCTCGCCTACGCACTCGGCATGGGCCTCGTGGTCACTGCACTGGCCGTGGCGGGTTCACTGCTCGCACCACGCGTCAGGAAACTCCTCCCGCACGTCGGACGCATCGGCGGTGTGGTCCTCGTCGTGATGGGCGCCTACGTGACCTACTACGGCGTCTATGAGCTGCGGCTCTTCCTCGCGAACGGCAGTGCGCAAGATCCAGTCGTCCAGGCGGCCGGCGGGTTCCAGAGCACGCTCGCCCAGATCGTCGCGGCACTGGGGCCGTGGCCGTTCATCGTCGTGCTCGTCGTGGTGAGCGTCCTGTGGCTGAACCGGAGGAGGCGCAAGGCCGTACGCCCAGACAGGAGGTGAGGAGCCCGATGCGCATCCTCGGAGTACTGCTGGGAGTTGTGCTGCTGCTCGCCGGGTGTGCCGAGAAGGCACCGCCCCCGGAGAAGTTCCAGTTCACGTCGAAGACCCTGGAAGGCGCCGAGTTCCGCGGCGACAAGCTCGTCGGCCAGCCGGCCGTGCTGTGGTTCTGGACGCCGTGGTGCCCGTCGTGCAACGCCGAGGCCGAGATGGTCGAGGACGTCGCCAAGAACCACCACAAGATCCAGTTCGTCGGTGTGGCGGCCGAGGACCAGCTCGACGCGATGAAGAAGTTCGTGTCCGACCACAAGATGGCCAGCTTCCCGCACCTGGCCGACCTCGACGGGTCCGTGTGGAAGCGGTTCGGCGTGACCGCTCAGCCCACGTTCGCGTTCGTCCGCAGTGATGGCGGGGTGGAACTCCTCACCGGCTCGCCCACGAAGGAACAGCTCGACCAGCGCCTGTCCGCACTTATCAAGTGACATCACTAACCCGCGCAGCCGCACCATCTCAGTAGAAAGACCCTGCGCTGTCGGGACCAACGCCTGGTTCGGCGTTGCGATCGGATTCGTATCGTCGAACTGGCCACGTGGCGCTGCCGCGCGGCCTTGAGGAGGCAGGTGTCGATGGACTACATCCAGGTCTCGCTCGCGGAGGCCATTCCCGAGCAGGCCAGGGACTACGCGTCTGCGCGCATCGGCTCGCTGGACCGGTACGCGCCCGAGCGGATCGACTTCGCCTGGGTCAATTTGACTTCGGACAAGGCAGTGATCCACGCACACGCCCGCTTCGACCTCAAATGGGTCGAGGTGCAGGCGTACGCGGAAGCCAACACGGTCACCGAGGTGATCGACCTGCTGCGCGAACGCATGCGGCGCCAGCTGGTCTCCATGCACAACTGATCTCGGTGAGCTGAACCCACCACTCGGCGGCGGACGGGTGGTGGGTTCAGCGCACTATTTTTTGAGCACCTTCTTGACCGTCCCGCGAGCCCCGTCGACCTGAATCACGTCTCCGGTCGAGATCCTGGTCGTCGCGTTTCCACACCCCACGACCGCCGGGATTCCCAGCTCTCGCGCCACGATCGCCGCGTGCGAGAGAGGTGCGCCGACATCGGTCACGACGGCGGCGGCACGGGTGAACAACGGCGTCCAGCCGACGTTCGTCACCGAGGTCACCAGGATCTCGCCCGGTTCCAGCGCCCGGCCCTCATCGATCCAGCGGAGTACCCGGGCCACTCCCTCGACCACGCCTGCCGAGCCGGGGAATCCGGTGATGTCGGACGGCATCGGCACATCCGCAGTGGCGTCGTAGAGATCAGCGCGCCGATCCCGTGAGGCCGCCCAGGACTCCGGATCGAACCGGCCCCGGATCACGGCCGGATACGGCGGGAGCGCGCGATAACGCTCGTATGCCTGCCGTTGCCCGTGCACGCGGTCCAACAACGACGTCTCGCCACCCAGCACACGCAGCACGTCGTCGATCGGCAGGAAGAACAGGTCGTCGCCAGTCTTCGTGAGCTCTCCGGCCCTCAGCACGAACGCGCGCATCACCCAGAACGCGCGCACCATCTCCGACCGCGCCTGCTCCCGAGCCCGCGCCCCTGCCCCGATCTTGGCCAGCCGCTTCTCGATCCGCCCCGCTTGACCGGGATGCGCCGCCACCAGCCGCTCCCAGGCTTCCGAACGCGCCGCCGCCTGCCGCTGCAGCAACGCCTCCGGGTCCGCCAGCGCCTCCATCTGCGCGGTGATCCACGTCGGTGCCTCGGCCGGACGCGGCTGGTAGATCTCGAACTCGTTGTGGCCCCGATGGCCCCACTGCTCGGCGTACTCCTGCCGGTCCAGCTCGCCCGACCGCACCCGCGCCAGCCCGATCAACGGCCCCACGCTCGACAACCCGGCGCCCGCGTGGAACCCGGTCAGCAACGTCGTCGCGTCCTCCTCGCCGACCAGTTCGACGAGCTCCCGCCGGAACGCCGCCGGCCCACCCGCGATCATGCGCGCACCGGCGTCCAGGATCGGGCACACGAACCGCAGCAGGTGGTCGAGCTCGCGGCGCCACAACGCGAGCAGCGCTTCGGGCGACTCGCAATCGGCGATCCTCCTGCGCGCGACGGCACAACGCCCGGGATTGTCGCGGACCAGCTGGGCGAGCCGCGTCCGGTAGAGGAACTGCTGTTTGAGCGGCCCGCCGGCACCCTTGAGCACCGCGCCCAAGATCTCCAAGCGGGACATCGGCAGCGGCGGCACGGTCACGCCGGCCGGGATGCGCCCGAACGTCTCCTCGCCCGACCGCAGCATCTCCTCGGACTTGCCGATCACCGTGCCGATCGCGGTGTACGTGCTGATGTTGAGGTAGAAGCGGCCGCCGATGTTGCCGGAGATCCGGTGCGGCCCGATCGCCGCGCTCGACAGCACCTTCACCAGCGACCACGTCACCGGCGTCATGACCTCGGGGATGGCCTCGCCGACGTTGCCGTTGGACCACAGGTAGTCACCGTCGAGGGTGTCGTTCCACTCGACCCGCAACGACGTTATCGGGCGTGCCTGCAGGATCTGGAACTCGCCGCCGACCAACGCCCATTCGACGTCCATCGGCATCCCGTACAACGCCTCGATCCGCTCGCCCAGAGATACGAGCTCTGCCTTCTGGGCGTCGTCGAGCAGATCTGCGGAGTCGGCCTCGCCGCTGACCAGAGCCTCACCGAGACCGTGGACCGCGTTGATCACCGGCTCGGTCCGTCCGGTCACCGGATCCGCCGTGAACAGCACACCCGAGACATCCGCGGGTGCCATCCGTTGCACGACCACGGCCATCTCGGCGGAGTCGACGGCGTTGTTCTTGCGATAGGCCACCGCTCGTGCGGACTGCAGCGAGTCCCAGCACTTCAGGATCGCGTCGAACAGCCCGCTCTCATCGACGTTCAGCACGGTGTCGTGCTGCCCGGCGAACGACAGTCCCGGCAGGTCCTCCGCGGTGGCCGACGACCGCACCGCCACCGGCCCGCCCAGCGCCTGGAACGCCTCCAGCACACCCTCCATCGACCGCTCCCGGTAGGCGCGGGTGGTGAGGCAGAACCCGGCGGGCACCGGCAGCCCGGCGCGGATCAGCCGGGCCAGCGACGCGCCCTTGCCGCCGACCGCCGCCAGGTCCGCGGCCGGGTCGTCGAGCGGGAGGATCAACGGGATCATGCCGTCCATCGTCGTCCACTTCGCCCGCTCCTGGTGCCGCAACGGTCCAAGCGGTCCGGGTGACAGCTGATGTTTAACTGTGGCGGAAACCTGGGCAGCTGGTGTTGACGCCGTGCGGGGCCTTACGAGATGGTTCTGGTGCGCGGGCTGGGGAGAACGCGCTTGGGGGAGTTTCAAGGGGGGCTCCACCTGTGGTCAGTCACCTACAGGTCACGGAGGAACTGAGTTATGCGCGCAACAAGCTTTGTGTCACGAGGAATCGCGGTCTTGGCGGTCGTCGCCTCCGCGCTCATCGGGTTGACCGGGGTCGGCAACGCGGCCGCCGGGAGCAAGATCGGGACGGCGGCCCTTCAGGTCATCAAGAACGTGGGCGCGGGCAACGGGTGCATGGATCTCACGTCCTACGCGCCGGGCACCGCGGTGACGCTGTACCAGTGCAACAGTTCAGCTAACAGCCAGTGGTTCGACCTGCTGAGCGACGGCACGTTCCGCAGCTACGGCTCGGGTCTGTGCATGGATGTCAGCTCGTACACGGTCGGTGCGGTGGTGCACATGGAGGTCTGTCACGGAGGTACCAGCCAGAAGTTCGACCTCTGGGGCGACTACACCATCTCCGCCGCCGGTGCCCCCAACCTGTGTCTGGACCTGCGTTCCTACAACAACGGAACGCCGGTGATCCTGGCGATCTGCGGCACGCAGGGAAGCCAGAAATGGGCGCAGTGGTAGGAGATGTGTTCAGGTGGGGTCGTCGTTCCGGCGGCCCCACCGCCGTCACCTCGGCAACGCCCGCGACACCGAGATCAACCAGTCGAGCTCGGCATCGGGGTCCTCCGGCCGGTTGTCCGGCGCGGCCGTCCCGTCCGTAGCGGCAACCCCGCTCTTCCTGCGCCGCAACGCATCCGCGATCAGCGACGCCTCATCACCCGGAGCGGCGGAGGGATCGAAGTGGGGGCGCAACCGCAACCGCCCGTCCCAGATCTCGATGACCCGCCGGTACAACGAGTGCTCGGGATTGCGGAACGACGCGTTGCGCCCGGTGGGAACATCCAGCGCCAGAGCCGGGAACTCGTCGTGCAGCACCTTCCACAGTGGACGGAGCGACCGGTAGCACCTGTTGATCCGCCACCACCGCGCCAGGTGGTCGAGCCCGAGTCGCGCGCCGACGGCGGGCAGCAGGACTCCGACGAGCACCAGCACGATCGTGAACCAGGACAGCCGGCCGAGCAGGTTCCCGCGCAGCCACGCCACCTCGACATCGAGCTGGTAGGTGAGCATGCCGAGGAACCGCAACACCGCGTACGCCAGGCTGCAGAAGGCGCCGAGCGTGAACGACAGCAGTCCGTACCGCAGCGAGAACCGGTCGGCGACCAGCCTGTACGCCCAGGCGGTGCGCATCAGCCCGACGGCCAGAACGGCGAGGCTCACCACGAACACGTAGGCGGCGGCGGAGACGACGGGAACCTGGACGCGATCGGACATGTGCGCCAGTTGCGTGGCGTAGTTCGACGGCGTGGTCAAGAACAACACCAGCATCAGCACGATCGCGCCGGCCGTCCACAACAGACGGGGCTGGACATCGGACGCGGGCCGCACCATCCGGAGGAACGCGCACTGGGCAGCAACCGCGGCGAGCAGCGTGAAGCAGTTGGACAGGGTTCCGGCGGTGTTGAGCACGAACCAGGAGTCCACCTGAACCCGCACGAACGTGATCTGCAACGTGATGGAGAACGCGAGGGCAGCCACCGACACGCAGGTCCACAACGAGGTTCGCAGGAAGTACAACCGCAGCCCGAGCGCTGCCCAGCCCACGACGACGATCGCCACCAGGACGGATTGGTTCACGACGACGCGCCCAGAGCGGCTTCGATGCGGTCCAGCACCTCGGTGAGCTCGGGGGAGACCCGCCGGCGCCGGGTGGGAAGACGATGAGCGCGTTCCAGCACCAGCATCGCGAACATCTCGGCCTGGCGTTCCTCCGGGTCGCTGTAGGCGGTGCGGCCGAGCACCGAGCGCACCACCGCCGGGTCCAGGGTGGGCATCAGGAACCTGATCATCGCGTCGGGATCCGGCGAAGGAGAAGCGTGGCCGCACAGCAGGTGCCCGAGTTCGTGCAGGACGATGTGCTCCTGGTGCAACGGGCTGGTGCCGGCGGCGTAGCAGATGTGGTCGGCGGACCTGGTCGCGATCCACAGGCCACTCGGTCCGTCCGCGGGCATCGCGGCGGCTCGCAGCTGGATCGGCCGTCTGCGCGCGACGGCGATCCGGCGCACGAGCTCCTGGAGGTCGAACGGGTCCGGTACGTCCAGCAGGGCGACGACCTCGCCGAGCCGGTCGTCGCTCACGCGTCCGCGCCGGGGTGCTCCAGCCGCCACAACTGAGTGATCATGTCCGCGACGGCGGTGCGGCTGCTGTCGGAGAGGCCGGCCGAGCGCATCGCTATCTCGGTGACGCCTGCTTCGCGCATGGCGGCGAGCAGTTCGAGGTCCTGGTCGATGCGCGCGGTCTCGGCGTCGTCGAGGAAGTAGGCGACCGGGACGCCGAAGAACGTCGCGAGCGCGGAGAGGTGCTGGACCGTAGGGTTGTCGCGGCGGCCGGTGCGCAGCTGCCAGATGTACGTGTGCGAGATCGGCACGCCCTGCGTTTCGGAGATGGCCTCGGCCACCGTCTTGTTGCTGTACTCGTCCTCGCCTCGGCGGACCGTGCGGAAGAGGTGGTTCAGCTTCCCGGCTATCAAGCCCTGGTCCGGCTCACTCACAGATCGACACTATACGAGTGTCGAAACGGGCTGCCCGCGTTCGTACAAAGGGTGAAAGGAGACCACCATGACCCAGAAGTACCTGCTCAGCATCTACCAGCCGGACGGCGAGGCTCCTCCGCCCGAGGTCCTCGACCCGATCATGGCGAACCTGCGGGAGCTGAACGAGGAGATGCAGGCCAAGGGCGTGTGGGTGTTCGCAGCCGGCCTGCACCCGCCGTCGACCGCGACCGTCCTCAAGGCCAAGGACGACGACGTGCTGATGACCGACGGCCCGTTCACGGAGGGCAAGGAGCACATCGGCGGCTTCACGGTCATCCAGGCGGAGGACCTCGACGAGGCGCTGGAGTGGGGGCGCCGGCTCGCGACCGTGCTGAACATGCTGTCCGTCGAGGTCAGGCCCGTCGTCGGCGGATGATCGAGCAGATCTTCCTGGCGGAGTACGGCCGCGCGGTTTCCGTCCTGACCCGTGTCCTCGGCGACCTCGACCTCGCCGAGGAGGCGGTGCAGGACGCCTTCACCACGGCCGCCGAGCAGTGGCCGGTCAAGGGCGTTCCGCCGGCTCCCGCGGGCTGGATCATCACGACCGCCCGCAACCGCGCGATCGACAAGCTGCGCCGCGAGAGCAAAGGCAGGGAGAAGCACGCGCAGGCAGTGCTGCTCCAAATGCTCCAGCACCAACCGGAGGAGGAGGTGGGTGACGTGCCGGACGAACGACTGCGGTTGATCTTCACCTGCTGCCATCCGTCGCTGGCGCTGCAGGCCCAGGTCGCGCTCACCCTCAAACTCCTCGGCGGCCTCACCACGGGGGAGATCGCCAGGGCGTTCCTCGTACCGGAACCCACGATGGCGCAACGGATCGTGCGTGCGAAGGGCAAGATCCGCGCGGCCCGCATCCCGTACCGGGTGCCGCGCGACGCCGACCTGCCCGAACGCCTCAAGGCCGTGCTCGCGGTCGTCTACCTGATCTTCAACGAGGGCTACTTCGACAAGGAGGCCCTCGAAGCGGAAGCCATCCGGCTCGGACGGGTGCTCGCGCAGCTCATGCCGGACGAACCCGAGGTGTGGGGACTGCTGGCGTTGATGCTGCTGGTCGCGTCACGGCGGCAAGCCCGCCTGCGCAACGGTGAACTGGTGCTGCTCGAAGACCAGGACCGAACCCGCTGGAACGCCGAACAGACAGCTGAAGGCCAGGACATCGTGCGCAGGTGCCTGCGCTGGAACCAGCCCGGTCCGTACCAGATCCAGGCCGCCATCAACGCAGTGCACAGCGACCCACCCACCGACTGGCATCAGGTCGTGGCGCTCTACGACCAACTTCTCGCGCACACTCCCAGTCCGGTCGTGGCACTGCATCGAGCCGTGGCAATAGCCGAGACCGAAGGGCCGCGAACAGCACTACGAGAGGTCGACGCGCTCGACCTCGACCGTTATCACCTGTTCCACGCCGTCCGCGCGGATCTGCTCCAACGCCTGGGCGAGGACCCGGCAGCAGCACTGGAGGCCGCGCTCGAACGGGCAGAACACCCGGCCGAACGTGACCTCCTGCGCAAACGACTAAGCCTTGCGACGGCGAACCAGCAGGAGCACCCCGACCAGCACGATCAGGATCACCACGATCCACAGCCAGGCGGGCACTCCACCGGACTCTGAAGGCGTGGTCGACGGGGGAGCGTTCGTCACGATCTTGCTCATCGTGACGGTGGACGTCGGAGAACTGGACGACGTCTGCCCCGCGAGCTTCACCGTGAACGTGAAGGCGCCGGAGATGGTGTCACCGTCGTCGGACCGCGCCTGCCAGGCGAGCTTGTGCTCGCCGGCGTGCATGGCCGCCTCACCGACGGAGGCCGTGATCGTCTTGTCCAGGGCGTGCACCTGGGTCACCGGCCACTTGGCGCCGTCCGGACCCGTCACGGTGACCGCGTCGCCGTCCGGCAGGCTGATGGTGTCGCTGAACACCAGCTCGATGAACTTGGGCGGGGCGTCGAGGGCCGCGCCGGACGCCGGGTTGCTGCTCTTGAGCTCGGCGTGGGCCTGTGCGGGGACGGCCAGGGCCGTCGCGGCGAGCAGTGCCAGCACGAGCGCATTCAAGTAACGCCTCACGCGCGCAGCGTAATGGCCCGCCAGCTGTAAGTGGTTCCCTGTCGGATTGGACAGGGTCGTTGTGTTGTCGGCACCGCGTGGATTTCATGAGCGGCATGCACGACTTCCTCCGCGTGCTCTACGAGGATCATCAACTCAGTCTGCTGAACTTCGCGACCCGGCTGACCGGAGACCGCGCGGCCGCGGAGGACGTGGTGCAGGAGACCTTCCTGCGCGCGTGGCGTCATCCCGAGTCGTTTGCCGATGGAACTTCCGCGCGCGGCTGGCTCATCACGGTGGCGCGCAACGTCGTCATCGACCGGGCGCGGGCGAGGACCGCGCGGCCGCACGAGACCGGTGAGCACGAACCGGAACCAGTTCCGGATCACGCCCAGCACGTCGTGGACGCGTTGGTGATGGACGCCGTACTCGCATCACTGTCCTATGAACACAGACGCGTGCTCATGGAGCTCTACTACAACGGCCGCACATACAACGAAGCTGCTGTGTGTCTGGGCGTGCCGGCGGGGACAGTGAAGTCACGCTCGCACTACGCGTTGTGCGAACTACGACGACAGCTCGAAGCCGGCTAGGTCCTCGAACCGAGGCCTGCCCGGCGAACTCCGGTCCGCCACCAGCGCGACCCGATCGGCGACCCATTCGCCACTGATCGCCGCACCTGCTTCAGCAGCGCGCGCCCGTCCGCGCGCGATCCACACGTACGCGTGGAACGGCTGGGGATGCGTCACCGGCACGATCGGCGCGGTCGCGTCGAACACCACCGCGGCCAGGTCGTCCAGCCCGGACACCGGCACGCCCAGCCACCCGCCGAGCGCCCGTGTCCGCGGTCCGAGCACGCACCGGGCCGCCGGTGCGCCGTCGAGCTCGAACGTCAGCGCCTCGATCAGGTCCGGCACGACCCGTTCGGACACGGTGCCCAACGGCCGCACCTTCACCAGCCACTGCGCGGGCACCGACCACTGGACTCCCGGCGCGCGGTCGAGAGCGCCGAGCACCTCGACGATCGATGCGGGTGGCCAGATGGCCACGGACAGCCTCACACCGAGGATTGTGGGGCAGCCGGCGTGACATTTCGCGGCGCCCACAGCGCCAGCCCGGCGGCGAGCGCGGCGAGCGCGCCGGCGGCGATCACCGGCGCCACCGGGCTCACCCAGTGCAGGACGGGGACCAGCGGCGGCACGACGAGGTTCGCCAGCCCGGCCGTGGCGCCGCACGCACCAGCGACCAGACCGAGCCGTCCCGGACCGGCGCCGAGGGTGGCCGCCGCGAAGAACCCGGTGAGCGCGAACCCGAACCCGACGGCCAGGACCAGGGCCGCGACCGCCGCCATCTCCGTCGACCCGGCGACGGCCAGCAGCCCGCAGCCGGCCACCACGATCAGAGTCCCGTTCTGCGTCAACCGCCCGGCCGGCCACCTGAGCACCGGCACGAGCACGCCCTGCGTGAGCACGACCCCGATCGCGAGCACCACCACGGTGGCCGTGACGGCGAGGGTTCCGGACTCCCCGCTCAGCCGCCGGTCGAGCGCGAGCGACGTGGCCGACAGGTGCACCAGCACGAACGACAGGTACGTCAGCACCCCGACGCCGAAGACCCGGACCAGCTCCTGCGGTGGCTCGCGGACCTCCGGTCGCGGGAGGGCGACGGCCTCGGGCTTGACGGCGACCAGGACCCAGACGAGGAACAGCAGCCCCAGCACTGGAGCGACGTAGACCGGCATCAGCAGTGAGCCGACGGCCAGCAGGCCACCGATCACCGGGCCCACCACCACGGCCAGTCCCTGCGCGGCACCGACCAGACCGACGGCCGTGGTGCGCAGGACCTCCGGGGTCCGGCCGGCGACGGCGAGCGCGGCGACCGAGACCGCCGATATGCCCGCGCCCAGCAGGAAGCTGCGGAAGAACAGCGCTAGCGCGAAGGTCAGCGCCGGCGTCAGCGTCTCGTCGAGGACGAGCACCGACGCGGCGGCGAACCCGGCCAGTCCGGCCAGGCTGAGACCGGCACCGGCGAGCAGCACGGGACGCGGGCCGAACCGGTCGAATGCCCAGCCCCACAACGGGCTGGACACGGTGACGGCCAGCGAGCCGACCGTGAACACGAGCCCCAGCTGAGTGGGGGAGAGCGTGAACTGGGCCGACAACGATCCCAGCGTCGGAGCGAGCAGTTGCTGGGCGGTGAACATCCCCAGCAGGGCGATCAGCAAAGGCGCCAACGGTCGAGGCACGCGGTTCCCCCCAGGAGTGCGACGGCGGTTTGAGGTTAGCCGAGTTCACCCCGCTGAACGGGATGGTTTGGCGGCCGATGCAGTCGGGTAACCGGCGCGCGAACTGATCAATTGACCGAGGAGCGGTTTGGCTCGCGACCAGGCAGCACGGACGGGTGAAGCGGCACACCTGCCACTGGGCAGGCAGCGGCCGAGTCTCGCGACGGTCCGGCGCTGGGTGCGCCTGCAGCTGACGGGCGAGGGCGCTGACTGCGTCGGTGACGTGTTGCTGGTGGTGAACGAGCTCGTCAGCAACGCCTACCGGTACACGTCCGAGCCGTCGTTCCTGCGGGTCGTCGTGGAGCAGTCCAAGATCCGCGTCGAGATCGCGCACGACGCCCAGGCCCGCCCGCCGTTGCGGAAGGTCTCCCGTCCGCAACGGGGATACGGCCTGGTCCTGGTCGCGCGGTTGTCAGATCGCTGGGGTGTGGACAGGGCGCACGGCGGCACGGTGGTTTGGGCTGATTTGCCGAGGTTCATGTGATTCCAGTTCGGTGGGTTTCGATCCTTGTGCTGCTGGGTACGGATCCTGCTGCCTTGAGTGAACAGGGCACGGGGAGATGCTGATGGGTATTGCAGGACGGTCCGGCGAACGCCTGGACCTCGTCCTACCAGAGGGAATGCTGCCGCTCGCGGACGTCAGGGCGGAGGTTCGCCGCCTGCTCAGGGGGATGCACGAGAACGTCGTGGTCGACGTGATGGTCGTTGCCACCGAACTGGTGAGCAACGCGTACCACCACGCCGCCGCGCCCCGTCGTGCCCGCATTCTTCGCCTGCCGGAACGCGAAGTGGTGCGGGTCGAGGTCGACGACGGAACACCAGGCCGGTTCCCGCAGTTGGGACGGATGGGGTTCCTGGGGCGCAGGCAGCGAGGGTTGTTGCTGGTCAACGGCCTGGCGCAGGTGTGGGGGCACAACAGGTTCCCGGACTCGAAAACCGTGTGGGCGGACGTGTCCTCGGTCAGATGAGGGTTTTGGAGACGTAGCAGCAGCCGCACGGCTGGCGGGTTCAGTACCCGAAGTTCTGGGTCCAGTACGGACCACCACGGCCCAGCTCGACACCGATCCCGATGGTCGCGAACTCACGGTTGAGGAGGTTCGCGCGGTGTCCGGGGCTCGCCAGCCAGGCGGTCATCACCGCGTGCGGGGTCGGTTGCCCTCTCGCCACGTTCTCGGCACCGGGATCGGGGTAGCCGGCGGCGCTCATGCGCTGCACCGGGGTCACGCCGTCCGGGTTGACGTGCTCGCAGAAGTCTCGCCGCGCCATGTCCTTGCTGTGGTTCCTGGCCGCGGCGCGCAACCGCTCGTCGCAGCGCAGCTTCCCGAGCCCCGCCTTTCGGCGGACCTCGTTGACCAGCCACAGCACGGCGGCCTCCGCGGACGACTGAGGGGTTCCCGGCCGCACGACCGCGGCGGGCGCGAGCTGCTCTGGCCGGGGTTGCGGCGGCGAGTCGATCCGGCCAGGAGTCGGCGGGAAGCTGACAGCCGAGCCGTCACGGCGCTTGCGACTGGTCGGCATCTGTCCTGCACTCCTCCGGACGGTCCCTGCGACCGATTGTGCCCGCCGGAAGCAGGCACTCACCGCGGACCGAGTCCGAAGTAGACGGCTTCCGGTGTTCGCGGAGTGGTGTGCGGGTTTTGCGGAATCTCAGCGGCGTGGCGGCAATGTCACGTGAGGGATTGCCCTCTGGGCCAGGCCTCGGCCGGGTGAAGACGCGAATCCGGGTTTCTGCGGTTGTTACTTTCGCGCGGCTCGCCCGGCCAGACGAATCGTACGTCCATTGTGGCCGGTGTGGCGGGCATCGACCCCGGTAGGAGATCTTGATGGCAAGCAGAGTTCTCGGCGTGATCGCGGTGACCGCCACCGCGGCCCTCGCCTCGTTGGCACTGGCCACACCGGCCAGTGCGCACGTACCCACCGCGAAGGCCGAGTGCGTCGAGGACAAGGCAGTGCTCACCGTCGACCTTCGCTACTACGCGCCGGCCGAGAAGAACACGGTCCTCGTGAAGGACGGTGACAAGGTTCTCGCCGACCTCGAGTTCGGCGCGACCTACAACAAGAAGTTCGTCGCCGACGGAACCGTGGCGCACACTTTCACGGTGACTGTCCGGGCATACGACGACAAGAAGTACGACCTCGACGGTACGTACAAGACTCCGCCGTGCGTCCAGAAGCCGCCGACCACGACCACTCCGCCGGTCACGACGACCACCCCGGCGGTCACGACCACGACGACGCCGCCCGTCACCACGACCGCGCCGCCGCCTGCCGGGCCGCAGCCGCAGCCGCCGCTCGCCAACACCGGCGCGTCGACCACCGCGCTGATGCTGGGAGGCCTGGGCCTGCTGGCCGCGGGTGCCGTCACGATGCTTCTGGTCCGTCGTCGCCGCGCGTGACGCGAGCCGAAGCCGGCTGGTCTAGCCCAACGCGGGCCTTCGCCCTCCGGTGCTGGCACGCTGAACGCATGACCGAGGAAACCCGCCTGAGCCGCCGTCTCAGGCGGTCGACCGGCGGACGACGTGCTCGGCCCGCGGCAGGTGCATCGTGAGGTGCGCGCGATCGCCCCGCAGGACGACCCACGACCGTTCGATCGGGACACCGCGGAAGTCGTGGGCCATCCACGCGATCGACAGCACCGGGGTGGCGGGCCTGATGTCGAGCATCCCGGCGATGCGCGGCGTGGCCAACGCGGTGGTGCACCACGGATGCAGCTCTCCGAACCGGACCTTGTACCTGTCCGCGAGGAACTTCCGCAGCGGCGCACTGCGGTCGTAGGCCTCGGCGAGTCCGGGGAACTGGGAGGCGCGCAGGTAGGTCGATCTGACGCCGATCGGCTCGTCCCCTCGGACGAGCACGGACTCGACGTTGATCACGTCCTGCGCGCCGATGGTCCGCACCACGATCTGCTCGCGGGTGGCGAGGTCCTGGACGAGGGCGTCCAGGCTCAGCCGGTGGACCTGCTTGCGGGGCGCGACGGCCGTGCCCTGCCGGCCGGCCTTGCGGATGAGCTTGCCCTCGAGCACGAGCTCGTCCAACGCCTTGCGGATCGTGGTGCGGGACATGCCGAACAGCTCGGCGAGCTCGCGTTCCGGTGGGAACGGGGTGTTGTCGGGCAGCTCGCTCAGCAGGTCGAGCAGCTTGGTCTTGGCCTGGTAGTAACGCGGGATGGCGGACACACCCGGACGCTATTTCCGGGCGATAACTGGCGACTCATCGTGCCTCGTCAGCGTCCGGGATCGAGCCGATCTCCCGATATATCCGGAAAGCCTCTTCTCTGTCTCCCCGGAGGTGAGCGACGGCGGCGTCCTTCCAGCGCGACCACGAGAGGGCGGCGAGGCATTCGGGACCGTGACCTGCCGCGGCGAGCACGATCGGCAGGCCGGCGCCGATCGGGCCGGTGATCTGCGCGCCCGCCAGCAGGGTGAGCAGTTCGTCGACGTCCGGTCGTTCGCCGTCGAGCAACGCGATCCGGGCCCGCAGCACGAGCGGGTGCTGCAGTTCGCCCGGATGCGCTTTCGTCCTGGCGTGTTCGAGTGCGATCGCGGCGTCGGTTCGGGCGCCGTCGTGGTCGCCGGTCAACAGTTTGATGCGGGCGCGGATGGAGTAGAGATAGGGCTGGCTGGGTGCGTTCTTGATCGCCTCGTCGAGGTTCTGCAGGGCCTCGTCGTAGCAGCCTTCCCAGAACAGCTCGACGTAGCGCGAGGAGTCGAGGAACGACAGCGCGAACCTGTCGCCGTGCCGCAGCCCCGCGACCCGTGACTCGGCTCGGGCGGCCTTGCGCGCGCGGGCGTCGCCGAGAGTCGCGTAGGCGGTGCCGAGGTTGATCAGGCCCAGGCTGTAGGAGAGCCCGGCCTGGCGCCGTTCCGCGATGGCCTGGCGGATGTCGTCGATCCCGGTGGCATCGCCCTTCTTCACCTTGGCCAGGCCCAGCGTCTCCAGCGCCACCGCCCGGTCCGATCCGGTAGCGCCGACGAGCGCCGCCCGTGCCGTGGTGATCGCCTCGTCCGCCCTGGCCGCCAGGGTCAGCGAGTGGGCCGCGTGCGCGAGGACGCCGAACACCCGCTCACCGGGCTCGGCCTTGGTCAGGAACTCCAGCGTCCGGTCGAGCTGGCGCTTGGCCTCCTGGTGGTCACCCCGGTGGAAGCAGGCCCGCCACGCGCCCGCGGAGGCCTCCGCCGCGCCGGCGAAGTCGTTTCTGGCCAGGTGGAGCTCGACGGCCTCGGCGAGCTCCTCGGTGCCTTTGCTGTCCCACGCCAGGGCCGAGCCGAGCAACGTCAGCAGCTTGGCCCGGTCGTCGTGTCCGGGCGGGCACACCGCGAGCGCTGCCTGGTAGCAGCGCACCGCGGTGCTTCGTGCTGCCAGTCCGGTCGCCTTGTTGCCTGCCTCGGTGAGGGCCTCGCGGGCTTTCTGACCGAGGATGTCGCACGGCCGTCCCGCGGCTTCGGCCAGCCACACCGCCTGCTGGAAGTGGTGTGCCAGCAACGGAACGTGCTCCAGCGGCAGGGCTTTGAGCCACTCCGCCGCGTGGTAGTGCTTCATGGCCTTGGTAGTGCGCGGGACGCGGTCGTAGGCGACGTCGCGCACCAGGACGTGGCTGAACGTGTACTCGGCCTCGCCGACGACGTTGCTGGTGGCGCTGCGCTTGAGGAAGTCCCTCTGCCGCAGCACTTCCAGGCAGCGGGCGACTTCTTCGACCTCGCGTTCGGCGACCGCGGCGACCGCGCCCGGCCACACCGCGGGACCGAGCACGGCCGCGTCCTGCAGGATGACTTTTTCCAGCGTTGGCAACGAGTCGAGCCGTGCGCCGATGACCGTCTGCACGGTGTCGGGCAACGTTTCCCGGTCGCTGTCGCGGAGCATGCGCACGTATTCGCCGGCGAACAACGGGCTGCCCGCGCAGCGTTGGAGCAGCTCCGGGAGGTCGGCCGTCACCTCGTGGCGCGTGGTCAGCATCTTGAGCAGCAGGGTGGTGTCCTCTTCGGACAGTGCCTTCAGCGTGATGACCTCACCCCAGGCCGGGCGGCGCTCCAGCAGCTCCGGGCGTGCCGTGGCGAGGATGAGGAGCGGCACGTCGTCGGCGGTGTCCGGGAGACCGTGCAGGTGGTCGAGCAGGAGGTCGTCGGCCCAGTGCAGGTCCTCGACGATCACCACGAGCGGTTCGGCGGCGATCTGCTCGACCAGCCTGCGCCACGCCATCAGCGCGTCGCTGCCCTGCGGAGTCACGCCCACGAGCGCGCACAGCTGCGTGACGAGCCACGGGTCGTCGCTGATGGCCTTGATCTTGCCCGTGACGACGTCGGGTGCGTCGGAGTCGAGGATTCCGGCGTGGCTGCGCACGATCTCCGCGAGCGGGGCGAACGTGTCATCGCGGCCGAACGGGGGAGTACGGCCGGTCAGGGTCCGCCGTCCCGCGGCGAACTCCCTGGTGAGGCGGGACTTCCCGGTGCCGGGCTCGCCGACCAGCGTGATCAGCCGCGGTCGTCGCGCGCGCTGGACCTGCTCGAACGCCGCGCACACCTGGGCCAGCTCGCTCGACCGGCCGACGAACGGCGTGTCGTCGCCTGCCGGGGTGAGCGTGCGGTCGGTCGCCGGGCAGGTCCTGACCTCGCCCACCGCGGCCTGAGCGACCTGGCGGAGTCCCGCGTCGAGCAAGGTGCCGCCGACTTCGAGCTTGTCGCCGGACGTGACGAGCGCCGGACCCGTGCACACCGCTGCGGCGGCAGGATGTTCGGTGGTGATCTCGAAAGCCGCTCGGACGGCCCGTGCGGCGTCGTCCTCGCGGCCGGCCGGGGCGCCGAACGCCGCGCACACCGTCGATCCGAGCGTGGTGACGACGACGCCGCCGAGGTCCTCGATCTTCTCGCTGATCGCGGCCACCGTGGTTGCCAGCAGCTCGTCCGCGGCTTCGTCGGCGCCCGGTAGTTCGAGTCGCGTGACGAGCACGCTGACCTTCTTGCGTTCCAGCACAAGCGGGTTGTGGGCGGCGGTGAGCGCGAGCGATAGGTCCTGCGTGAGGATGGCCTGTTCCAACGCCACCAGGTCGCGGCCGGGGTCGATGCCCAGCTCTGCCGCGAACTTCTCGCGTGCCGCGCGGAAAGCCGCCAGCGCGTCGGCCTGTCTGCCGGAGCGGTAGAGGGCGAGCATCAGCTGGCCCTGCAAACGTTCCCGGAGCGGGTGATCACGCACGAGCGCTTCGAGTTCCGCGATCACTTCGCGGTGCTTGCCCGACGCCAGCTCGGCGTCGAACCTGTCCTCGACGGTGATGTCGCGCAGGTGCTCGATCTCGACGAGCGAGGGCCACGTGACGCCGTCCGCCACCAGGTCCGCGAGCACGGGGCCACGCCACAACGCCAAGGAGTCGCGGAGGATCGCGGCCTTCTGCTCGGGGCCGGGAGCAGCCGCCGCACGGGCCGTCGCGGCACGGAACCGGTGCAGGTCAACACGATCCGGTTCCGTGCGCAGCAGGTAGCCGGGCTTGCGGGTGACGAGGTCGAGCTCCGCTTTCCGCAGCGCCGACACGACGTTGAGCAGAATCCCGCGTGCCGTCGGCGGATGCCCGTCCGGCCACAACGCCTCGGTGAGCTCGCTGATCGAGACCACCCTGCCGGCGTTGAGCAGCAGGAACCCGAGCGCCGCTCGGCGGGTGAACCCGCCGAGCGCAAGCTCGCGGCCGTCCACGCGGACCTGCAGCGGCCCGAGGACGTTGAACTCGACAGACATCGGACCGGGACCATACCGCCGGTCCCTGTGAGCCCGCTGTGCGTCAGTCCACCAGGCGGACACCCGGATGGCGCGGCCGGTCGAACAGGCTGGTGCTCCGGCGTTCGAGGTGGAGGTCGAAGAACGCGGCCACGTAGTCGTGCTGGGCCTTCAGCGCGTCCTCCGGATCGATCGTCCCAATGAGACTCCCGCGGTGTTCCGGCGTGACCTGCCGGATCTGCGGCACGGCCCACTGCAGGTCGCTGAAACCGAAGTGCGCGCCGTTGTCCAGGTGCACGTCCCGCTTCCACCCGCGCTGGTTCGGCCAGAACTCGGCCCAGGTGCGGGTGATGCTCGTGTCGGCGTGCGAGAGCTCGCGGTCGCCGTCGTCCCCGCCGAACAGCAGGAACGGCCGGTCCAGCCCCTGGGTCACGACTCTGCCCGGCGAGTAGGGGCCGCCGTCGCCGGTGTGCTCCATGCCGCCGTCGATGTTGATGCCCGCGTCGAAGCGGCGGTCGTCGACCATCGTCTCGCCGGCCGTGTAGCCGCCGATGGAGTGCCCGGCGATGCCGACTCGGCTCAGGTCGGCGTTCTTGGTGAGCTTCGGCAGCTGGTCGAGCACGAACCGCATGTCCGCGACCCGTGTGTCGATGACCTTCTTCATCGTTTCGGGGCTGCCGTCGACGCCGCCGTACTCGATGCGGTTGCCGGGGAACTCGACGGCGAACGCCTCGTGCGTGTGCGAGACGGTGACCACGACGTAGCCGCGGCTCGCCAGGTCGTCCGCCGTGCTGGTGTAGAACTCGCGCGGTGCCTGCAGAGCCGGGGAGAACAGCACGACCGGCCACTTGTTCTTGATCGGTGGAGCGTCCACACGGGCCTGCCGGAGCGTCCCGTGCCAGTCGACCGTCCCAGCCGGAACGTCGAGGAACGCCGGGCTGGAGATGATCGGATCGGCGGCCTCGGCGAGGCCTTCGGTGAGCATCGGTGCCCTTGGGCCGCGGCGCTGGGCCGGGTAGCTGACGGTGACCATCAGTTCCCGGTTCTTTGACGGTTGGAATGGGTCAACCCGTGTGGAATCGACCAGATGAGCGTCGTACGTGCCAACTGGAAATGGGCCGTTGACCTGCGGTGACACGAGTGCGGAGGCGGCCAGGGCGGCCGCCAGCAGTACCTGCATGTTGATCTACCCCCTTCGCGCGGCAGCCTTCCAGCCGCCCACTGAGAGAGGGCTGAGAGCTTGTGGCCGGAGTGATCCAGTGCCAGGTTGGTAGTTGACGTACCAGTGGGTTCTCTGGGTGGGGAGATCACGGATGCGGCGGACGAAGGTGTTCGGGCTGCTGGCGGCGTGCGGTCTGTTTGCAGGCTGCCTCGGGCAGACGCAGGAGGGTGATCAGGCGCGCAACGCCGACGCCAAGGAGATCACGCTGACGATCGTCGCCAACGCGGCGCAGGGCGGCAAGAACGCACGCGGCGCCAACTGGCTGCAGAACTGGGTGATCCCGAAGTTCACCGAGCAGCAGAAGGCCAAGGGCGTCACGGCGACGATCAAGTTCGAGCAGAACGGCACCGGCGACGAGGACTTCAAGACCAAGGTCGCGCTGGACCTCAAGACCGGCGGTGGCGGCGACATCATCGAGATCGACGGCATCTGGCTCGGCGAGTTCGCGCAGTCCGGCGGGATCAAGCCGCTCGCGGACGTGGTCGGCGACACCTCCTGGGACGGCTGGGACAAGATCCCCAAGGCCGTGCAGGGGCTCGGCGAGTTCGACGGCAAGCGGTACGGCGTGCCGATGGGCACGGACGGGCGTGTGCTGTTCTTCAACAAGAAGCTGTTCGCGCAGGCCGGGTTGCCCGCTGACTGGCAGCCGAAGTCGTGGCAGGACGTGCTCGACGCGGGTGCGCGTTTGAAGTCCTTGCCCGGTGTCACGCCTCTGCAGCTCAACGCCGGGACTGCCATGGGCGAGGCGACGACGATGCAGGGCGTGCTGCCCGCGCTCGTCGGCACCGGCAAGCCCATCTACGACAACGGGAAGTGGCAAGGGGATTCCGCGCAGATGAAGGACGTTCTGGGGCTGTACCAGAAGGTCTACGGCGGTGGGCTCGGCGATCCCGTGCTGCAGCAGGAGGCCAACGGGCGGCAGCGGTCGTTCCAGCTGTTCAGCGAGAACAAGATCGGCGTGTTGATGGAGAGCGACTACTTCTGGCGTTCCGTGGTGGAGCCCAAGAACGGCGTTGCCAAGATGGCCGACCGCGACACGGCCGTGGGATGGGCGCTGGTGCCAGCCAAGTCTTCTGGTTCGGGCGTTGGCGGGCAGGACTTCGTGAGCATGTCCGGCGGTGGCGTCCGGGTGATCAACCCGAACACCAAGTACCCCAGGCAGGCGTGGGAGTTCATGCAGTTCCTCAACTCCGCGCAGGCCGTGAAGGAGTCGCTGGCCGGCACCGCCCAGCTCACCCAGCGGCAGGACGTCAACGACGAGGTGCTCAAGGGCGACCCGATGCTGACGTTCATCGCGGAGAAGGTCCTGCCGATCACCCGTTACCGGCCGGGGCTCGCCAACTACCCCAAGGTGTCGGCCGCTCTGCAACAAGCGACCGCGGACATCGTGTCCGGCAAGAGCCCGGATGACGCGGCCAAGGCTTATCGGGAGGCGTTGGTCAAGGCCGTTGGCGAGGAGAATGTTGGCTAGTGGCGTCTGCAAGTACCACCAACTCGGAGT
>NZ_JYJG01000255.1 GCF_000955955.1 Lentzea aerocolonigenes | reverse complement strand
ACTCGGAGTTGGTGGTACTTGCAGACCCCCCAACAGCAGGCGGCGCGATGGATAGCTCGGGGCTCGGCGTCCGGCGTGCCGTTGCCTTCGTCGCCCCCGCACTGGCGCTCATCGGGCTCTTCCTCGTGTTCCCCGCGCTCTGGACGCTGTACATCGGCATCACGAACTACCAGCTCACCGGGCCCGCGGCGGCCAGCCCGCAGGTCGTCGGGCTGGACAACGTCGTCGAGGCGGTGCGCGACCCGCTGTTCACCAACTCGCTGTGGCTGACGGCGTTGTTCGTGCTGTTCTCGGCGGTGATCGGGCAGAACCTGCTCGGCTTCGCGCTGGCGTGGCTGCTGCGGTCGGTCAGCCCGTGGTTGCGGCGCACGACCGAGGGCCTGGTGCTGCTGTCGTGGATTCTGCCGAGCACGGTCGTGGCATTCCTGTGGTTCGCGGTGCTGAGCCGCGACACCGGCACGCTGGGGCTGCTGCTCGGCTCGCCGGAGACGTCGTGGCTGGTGCAGTACCCGATGACCAGCCTGATCATCTTCAACATCTGGCGCGGCACGGCGTTCTCGATGCTGCTCTACACGTCTGCGCTGGCCGCGGTGCCGCCGTCGCAGCTGGAGACCGCGCGGCTGGTGGGGGCGTCGGGCTGGCAGACCGTGCGGGACGTCGTGTTCCCGCACATCCGCGGGCACGTGCTGACCAACACCCTGCTGATCAGCCTGTGGACGGCCAACGACTTCACGCCGTTCCTGCTGACATCCGGCGGGCCGAACCACCAGTCCGAGGTGCTACCGGTGCTGATCTACCGGCAGGCGCTGGAGGGTGGGCAGCTCGGCTACGCGTCGGCGATGTCGATGCTGCTGCTGGTCGGCAACCTGGTGATCGCACTGGTGTACCTGAGGTTGCTGCGGAGGCGGGCATGAGTCCTCTGTGGATCGTGCGCAGGATCGGCTTCTACGTGCTGATCACGGTGGTGCTGGCGTTCTTCGCGGTGCCGATGCTGTGGCTGGCCTCCGCGCCGTTCGACTCGAAGCCCGGGCTTGGTCTGCGCTGGCCGGACTGGACCTTCTCGAACGTCTCCGCGACCTTCGCCCACCCGTACACGTTGTCGTCGCTGGTGAACTCGTTGATCCTGTGCGCGATCGCGACTGTCGTGACGACGGTGCTGGCGGCCTTGGCGGCTTATGCGTTGTCACGGGTGCGGATGCCCGGCAGGGATCTGTTGCTGTACTTGCTGTTGCTGCTTTCGAGCGTGGTGACCGGCACGGCCGCGATGGTGCCGATCTTCGTGATGATGCTGCAGCTCGGCCTGATCAACTCGCAGTTCGGCACGGCGCTGGTGATCGCGGGCGGCATGCTCCCGGCCGCCATCTTCATCCTCAAGGACTTCATGGACGCCGTGCCGCGGTCGTACGAGGAGTCGGCGCGGGTGTTCGGTGCCTCGCCGCGGCAGGTGCTGAGCCACGTCGTGCTGCCGGTCGCGCGGCCCGGTGTCGCGACGATCTTCGTGTGGGCGTTCGTCAACGCCTGGGGCAACTTCCTGCTGCCGTTCCTGCTGTTGCGCGACGTCGGCCAGCAGCCGGCGGCGGTGCTGCTGCGCACCCTGTACGACGAGGGCGGCAGCGCCAACCTGACGGTGATCCCGGTGTTCTCGCTGCTGTACTCGATCCCGGTGGTCGTGCTGTACCTGTTCGTGAGCAAGCGGTACGGGTTCCGATTCCACGGAGGCATCAAGAGCTGATGGCGGCCATCACTGTGGAGGGTCTGTCCACCGTCTACCCCAACGGGGTGCGGGCGGTGGACGCGCTGGACCTCTCGATCTCCGACGGCGAACTGTTCGCCCTGCTCGGCCCGTCGGGCTGCGGCAAAACCACGCTGCTGCGCACGATCGCCGGTTTGGAAGGCGCCTCCGGGGGAGCGGTCTCGATCGGCTCGCGTGACGTCACGCGGTTGCAGCCCGGTGATCGCCGGGTCGCGATGGTCTTCCAGGACTACGCGTTGTTCCCGCACATGACGGTCGCCGAGAACATCGCCTATCCGTTGCGGGTGCGGGGCGCCGCGAAGTCGGTGCAGCAGGAGACGGCTGTCAGGACCGCGGGCGGGCTGTCGCTGGGTGCACTGCTGGATCGGCGGCCCGGTCAGCTTTCCGGTGGTCAGCAGCAACGGGCGGCTCTCGCTCGTGCGGTCGCGGCCTCGGCCGAGGTGCTGCTCCTGGATGAGCCGCTGTCCAATTTGGACGCCCGGCTGCGGTTGGAAGCGCGGACGTTCCTCAAGAAGCTGCAACGCGAACTTGCTTTGACGACCGTGTTCGTGACGCACGACCAGGCCGAGGCGCTGGCGTTGGCCGACCGGATCGCGGTGATGGACGCGGGCCGGATCCGCCAGCTCGGCACGCCGCGCGAGGTCTTCCAACGGCCGGCGGACACGTTCGTCGCGAACTTCATCGGCTCGACGCCCATGAACCTGGTGCCGCGCGACTCCCAGATCATCGGCGTCCGCCCGGAGTACCTGGCGCCTGCTGCCGAGGGGTTGTTCACCGGTTCGGTGTCCATTGTGGAGAACCTCGGTGTCACGTCGCTGGTGACGCTGGACTGCGGCGAGGACCAGATCGGCTACATCGTGCCGGAGGACGCCGAGCCGGCGATCGGCACCACTGTGACCGTGGACGCCCCTGCCGCCCGCGTTCTGCGCTACGACAAGGAGACCGGCCTACTCGTGAGGTGACGCGATGTTCCAGACCGACGGCTACGAGACGCACTCCAGCGTGCTCGCCCCGGCCAAGTTCGAGGCCCTGGCGGCACATTTCGAGGCCAAGCTGGCAGCCTTGCCGGAAGGCCAGCGCCCCGAGCACATGGACGTGCCGCACCTGACCGACCCGGCGCTGTTCGAGTGGCTGCTGGACCCGGACGTGCTGGACCTCGTCGAGTCGCTGATCGGCCCGGACATCGCGCTCTTCTCGTCCCACTTCATCTGCAAGCCCGCCGGGGACGGCAAACCCGTGCCCTGGCACCAGGACGCACACTTCTGGCGCGACACCATCTCGCCGGCGGGCGACGCGATCACCGTCTGGCTCGCCATCGACCCCAGCACGGTGGAAAACGGCTGCCTGCGCGTGATCCCGGGCAGCCACCTCGCGCCTGCCGAGCACGTGCGCAACGCGGACTCGTTCTTCAACCAGGAGACCTCGGTCGACGAGTCGAAAGCGGTCGACGTGGAGCTGGAACGCGGCGCGTGCAGCATCCACTCGGCGATGCTGGTGCACGGCAGCCCGCCGAACCGCAGCACGTCGCGGCGCTGCGGCTACACCATGCGGTACATGCCCACGACCGTCCGCTTCCTCAAGACCGGCGAGCGCGGGATCTACCTCGCTCGCGGCCGTGACCACGCAGGCAACACCTACAGCTCGATCGACAGCTCCTGAACGACCTTCTCGTCCACCTCGATGCCGAGGCCCGGCCCGTCCGGCACCTGAGCCATGCCGTTCTTGACCGTGATCCCGCCGGCGTACGGCGAGGAGATGAACTGGCGTCCGTTGAGGTCCGCCGGCCCGCTGATTCCGTGCGCGGCGAACAGGTGCAGCGACGCGGCCAGCCCCACGTCGGAATCCGTGAGCCCGGAACCGAGAAGCCTCACCCCGCAGTCCTCCGCTAGCTGACACAAGCGTCGTGACAGCATGAGGCCGCCCGACCGCTGCACCTTGGCAACCGCGACATCGATGGCGTCCAGCTTCACGAACGTCGCCAGATCACTGGGATGGCGCAGGCTCTCGTCCAGTGCGACCGGCAGGGGAGAGGCGGCGCGCAACCGTCGTTGCCCGGCGACATCGTTGGCGGGCAACGGTTGTTCGAACGCGAACACGTCGAACTCCTCGAGCTTCCTGGCAGTCCGCAAGGCCTGATCGACCGTGTAGGCCTGGTTCGCGTCCACCCACAACGGAGCCTCAGGCGCGCACTCGCGGACCGCGCGGACGACGTCGAGGTCGGTGCGCTCGTCGTGCAGCCCGATCTTGACCTTGAACGCCTGGTAGCCCTCGCTGAACCCTTCCTCGACACACGAAGCCACCTCGGCGGGCGTCTGGCCGGACACGATCCACGCCAGCTGGATCTCCTCGCACCGCCGTTGCCCCCACAACGCACCGAGTGGCACCCCGAGTGCGCGCCCGACCAGGTCGTGCAACGCGACGTCCACGGCGGACTTGGCGATCGGCGCGCCGATCGAGAAGCCGCGGTTGATCGTCCGGTCGAACACGCGGCTGACCCCGTCCAGCTGCCACACCGGCTGCCCGATGATCGCTGGCGCCAGGTAGCGGGAAATCGTCGTGAAGATCGATTCAGCCGTCTCGTACGTCCACGCCGGAGTCGGGGTCGCCTCGCCCCATCCGTGCACCCCGCCGCCGCTGACCTTGACCAGCACCCGAATGCTCGGATGTCCTGCGACGGCGATGCTGCCACCTGATACGCCGAACGACCGGATCGTGGGCAGCGCCACGGCGTAGACGTCCACTTTCTCAATGGTCTGGTCCAGCTGCATCGATCCTCCTCCTTGACCGGTCAGTTGGACCGGACATAGCGTACGGGAAAGCGCTTTCCGACCTAGGGAGCTTCGTGAAACCGGTTTCGGGGGACCGCTGGCGCGGCGTTGCCGAGCGATCGTGGCGTCCGGCCGCGCTGCTCGCCGCCTGCCTCGTGATCTGGCACCTCATCACCGTCACCGGCCTGGTCGAGGCCTATCTCGTGCCGTCACCGGGCAAGACCTTCGACCTGCTGGTCGACAAGTGGTCCTACCTCTGGGGTCACACCTGGGTGACCACGTACGAGACTATTCTCGGATTCGTCGTCGCGGGCGTCCTCGGCGTCCTGATGGCCGTCGCGATGGTCTACTCGAGGACCATCGAGAGCACCGCGTACCCCGTGCTGCTGTTCGCGCAGGTCATCCCCAAGATCGCCATCGCGCCGCTGTTCGTGGTGTGGCTCGGCTTCGGCTTCGAGCCCAAGGTCGTCGTGGCCGTGCTGATGGCGTTCTTCCCGGTCGTGATCTCCACGGTGACCGGTCTCAAGTCGGTCGACGCCGAGATGCTCGAGCTCGCGGCCACGATGGGCGGCGGACCGGTCAAGACGTTCGCGAAGATCCGCTTCCCGGCCGCGCTGCCGCACCTGTTCGCAGGCCTCAAGGTCGCCATCACGCTCGCGGTCACCGGCGCCGTGGTCGGCGAGTTCGTCGGCTCCAACGAAGGCCTCGGGTACGTGATCCTGCAGGCCAACGGCAACATGGACACCCCGATGCTGTTCGCAGGCCTGATCGTCATCTCCGTGGTCGGCATCCTCCTCTTCCTCCTGCTCGAACTCGCCGAACAGCTGATGCTGCCGTGGCACTCCAGCAGGCGTGGCGCCGCCGTCACAACACTTCTAGCGAAGGGTGGGTCATGAAGAAGCTGCTCGCAGGCTTACTTCCCGCGATGGTGCTGATCGCCGCCTGCGGTGGTGGCGGCAACTCGGCGCAACCCGATGAGGCCAAAGAGGTCACGCTGACGCTCAACTGGTACCCGTACGGCGAGCACGCGCCGTTCTACTACGGGCTCAAGCAGGGCATCTACGAGAAGCACGGCATCAAGCTGAAGATCCAGGCAGGCCAAGGATCGGGCAAGACGGTGCAGGCGACGGGTGCGGGGCAGACGGACTTCGGCTGGGCCGACACGTCCTCGCTCGCCACCGCGGTCGAGACGGGCGTGCCGGTGAAGAGCATCGGCGTGTTCCTGCAGACGACGCCCGCCTCCGTGCAGTTCTTCTCCGAGAAGAACATCAAGAAGCCGGAGGACCTCAAGGGCAAGTCCGTCGCGACGACCGCGGGTGACGCGCTGACCAAGACGTTCCCCGCTTTCCTCAAGCAGAACGGCATGCAGGAGTCCGACGTCTCGATCCAGAACATCGACCCCTCGGGCAAGATGGCCGCGGTCATCTCCGGCCGTACGGACGTGTTGCTGGGCTTCGCGTCCGACCAGGGGCCGACGATCAAGGAGAAGGCCGGCAAGGACGTCGGCTACCTGCGGTTCTCCGAGTTCGGGTTGAACTACTTCAGCAACGGGCTGCTGACGAGCAAGTCCATGCTGCAGAAGGATCCCGAGCTCGTGAAGAAGATGGTGGCGGCCACCCAGGAGGCGTGGACGGCCGCGGAGAAGGCACCGGACGCCGCGGCCGAGTCGATGAAGGGCGCCGCCGAGCAGCTGCCGTCGCCGACGGTCGTGCTGGAGCAGTTCAAGACGACTTTGACCTTGCTGCACACCGATGCCACGAAGGGCAAGGCGCCGGGCGTCAACTCCGCGGACGACTGGAAGAAGACCATCGACACGTTCCAGAAGACCGGCATCATCAAGCAGGCCTCCGAGCCCGGTGCGTACTGGGAAGAAAGCGTTGCCCCGAAGGGATGACCGGAACCTTGAACGCCACTGCCGCGGTCGAGATCGACAACGTCGCCGTGCGCTTCCACTCGAAGCGCACGGAGGTCACCGCGATCGAGCAGGTCTCGCTCGACGTCGCGCCCGGCGAGTTCGTGTCCATCGTCGGGCCGTCCGGGTGTGGCAAGTCGACGCTGCTGAAGCTGGTTTCCGGGCTGCTGAAGCCAAGCGCGGGCTCGGTGACGTTGCTGGGCGAGCAGGTGCGCGGGCCCCGGCACGACATCGGGTTCGTGTTCCAGCGGGCGGCGTTGCTCGAGTGGCGTTCGGCGCGGAAGAACATCCTGCTGCAGGCCGAGATGCGCGGCATGAACTCGGCCGAGGCGGGCAAGCGTGCCGACGAGCTCATTGAAATGACCGGACTCTCGGGGTTCGAGAACGCCCTGCCGCACGAGCTGTCCGGTGGCATGCAGCAGCGCGTGGCGTTGTGCCGCGCGCTGCTGCATCAGCCGCGCGTGCTGCTGATGGACGAACCGTTCGGCGCGCTCGACGCGTTGACGCGTGAGCAGATGAACGTCGAGCTGCACCGCGTGTGGCGGGAGACCGGCACGACGGTGTTGCTGGTGACTCACTCGATCGCGGAGTCGGTGTACCTGGCGAACCGGGTGATCGTGCTGACGCAACGGCCCGCGGTGGTCAAGGAGGTCATCGAGGTCGACCTGCCCGACGAACGCGACTACTCCGCGACGATGGCCCGTCCGGAGTTCGCGACGGCGACCGCGCACATTCGGGACCTGCTGGGGGCGGTAACAGGGCACGATTGATCGGGTGCGGATCTTCGTCAGCTACTCGCGCCGCGACTTCCACGCGGCCGAGGCGCTGACGTCGGTTCTCACCGGCACGGGTGCGCAGGTCTGGTTCGACGTCGAGCAGCTGCGCCCGCGCACCGACTGGGAGACCTCGATCAACACCGCGATCGACCGGGCCGATGCCGTCGTGGTGGTGGCCTCACCTGCCGCGATGGCCTCGAAATGGGTCACGGGGGAGTGGCGGCGCGCGCTCTCCCAGGGCAAACCGGTGCACGTGGCGTTGGTCCACGACACCGCACTGCCGCCGGAGCTCACCTCGCGGTACGACCTGCGCGGCCGGTTCTTCGCGGAAGCCCAGCGCCTGGCGGAAGGGGTCGAACCGCGCGGGAAACGCCGGTTCCCCCTCTCGCCGCAGCTGGGCCTGTTGTGGTTGTCGCTGGTGTTCTGCACGTTGGTGCTGGCGCTCGGTGCGACGCTGGGCTGGGCGATCAGCCAGGTGTACGTGCCGGTGCACGCCGGGATGGCCAGGCTGGCCTTCGCGCTGGCGCTGACGAACGCCCTGAGCGCGGCGGGGCTGGTCGCCCTCATGATCCGGCTGGCCAGGCGGAAGATCTCGCCCTGGTCGTTGCGGGAGGGATTCTCCGCGACGCTGTTCGCGCTGGTGTTCGCGTTGATCGAAACCCTGATCGCGGGCAGCCCGAAGTGGCCTTATCTCGTCGCCGGGGCGGTCGCGCTGGCATGCCGGGTGCTGGTCTCGCGTTCGCGGACAGTGCACCTGGAGATGCCGACCGGCAAGGGCGACGACCGCATCCGCGGGCGCCTCAAGGGGTTGCGGCTGGGCAGGCGCCGCCGTCAGTTCGGCAGGCTCTGGGACACCTATCACCCGAGGTTCGTCGCGTTGCGGGAGCTGACTCCCGGTGTCGGCGCGGCGGCGAGCTACTGGGTGTGGTGCCACGAGGACGACATGCCGATCGCGCAGCTGATCGCCCGCACCTGTGACAGCGCCGGGTTCGCCCAGGACCAGACCGAGCCGGGACTGGCGTTCATCGTGGTCAGCAACCGCACGACCGCCCAGTTCATCCGCAGCGCACACGAGGTGTTCGGTGACCGCGCGGTGTTCGTGCTGGCGACGAGCGTGCGGCTGGAGGAGGACGACGCCGAGCTGCGCCGCCACCAGTGGCTCGACTTCCGCGAGCAGGAACCGGAGGGGCTGTACGAGCTGCTGCGCACGGTGGTCTCCGCGCAGCCCGCCGAACGCGGCGTCGTCACCGTGCCGATGAACGTCGACAGGTTCCGCGCGCCCCAGTACATCACCGGCTACCTGCTGTTCTCCCGGCTGCTGCTCGGCTTGACCATCGCCCCGGTGCTCGGCCTCGCCGTCGCCAGGAGCCCTCTCACCGCTCTCCCTCTCGCGATCGTGACCGGCTTGCTCGCGCTGGTCGTGGTCAACCTGGTGCGGCGGACGGCCACCCGCTCGCTGACCGCCGGTGGGTGGGCGGTGCGAACGGTCCTGGCGGCGCTGCTGTTCATCGCGTGGGCGTTCATGGCGCCGCTGATCCCGCACATACCGCCGGTCAACCGCCTCTTCGTGCTCTTCTTCGGACTCTTGGGGTTCTTCGGCCGGATGAAGATCCTCACGGGACTGTGGCTGCCGCCGGAACGCAAGCAGGAGGTCGTGCTGGCGTCGGCGCCGGTGCAGCCGTCCGTGTACTCGTTCGCGATCCCGATGGGCGCACTGGTGCTCGCGGCGGGCTACTACTTCGCCGCAAGCGCGTGACTGGGCATGACAGCCCCCTTGTGAGGCCCATCACCCGTGGGTAAAGTCTGGCAAGCCGCCGCGTGGTAAGCGCTTTCCAGAGCCGACCCACGAGGTGGTGCGATGTCCGGACGGTCGCTCACAGTCATTGCCGCGCTTGCTCTGACCGCGGCTTCTCTGGTCCCACAAGCCGCTGCTCAGGCCGGTCCCGTCGCCGATCCGCTGCCCACGCCCGCACCGTCCGGCATCGGCGTGAAGCTGCAGGAGATCGCGCGGCTGCCGCAGTCGTCGACCACGCCCGCCGCCGGGGACAGCAGGTTGAAGCAGTACAACAGGATCAACTACCTCGGCGAGATCCCGGACGGCTCCGGGCGGTTCTTCGTGCCGGACATGAACGGCAAGCTGTACACGCTCGGGCGTGACGGCAGCGGGCAGCGCACGTACCTCGACGTCCGCGCCACGATCGGCTCGACGTTCCACAACCACCAGGGCCTCGGCAGCGGGTTCGGGTTCGTCGCCTTCCACCCGCAGTTCGCCACGAACGGCAAGTTCTACACCGCGCACACCGAGGCCAAGGACGCGCTGAAGAACCGCAAGCCGGACCTGCCGTCGTCGTCGAACGCGGTGGTGCACGGCGTGATCACCGAGTGGACGGCCACTGATCCCAAGGCCGCCACGTTCTCGGGCACGCGGCGTGAGCTGCTGCGCATCGGGTTCGAGATGTACCTGCACGGGTTCCAGCAGATCGGCTTCGGCCCGGACGGCCTGCTGTACCTGGCGACCGGTGACGGTGGCATCGGCTACCGCTCGGACGTGCCGCAGGACGTGAAGGTGCCTCAGGGCAAGATCCTGCGCATCGATCCGGCCGGATCCGGCAGCGGCAACAAGAAGTACGGGATTCCGCCGTCGAACCCGTTCCTGGGCAAGCCCGGTGCGCTGGCCGAGCTGTACGCGATCGGCATGCGCGACCCGTACCGGTTCAGCTGGGACACCGGTGGCACGCACAAGATGTTCCTGGGGCACATCGGCGAGAAGGTCGTCGAGTCGGTCTACGAGGTCAAGCCCGGCGCGAACCTCGGCTGGGGGCAACGGGAAGGCCATCTGACCTACCGCCGCAACGATCCCAACTGCCAGCTCTACCCGTTGCCCGCCGACGACGCGAAGTTCGGCTACACCTATCCGGTCGCGGGCTTCGACCACAACCGGCCGAACGGTGGTTGCGGGGACAGCGGAAACGCGTTGATCGGCGGCTTCGTCTACCGCGGCACGGCGATTCCTTCCTTGCAGGGCAAGTACATCTACGGCGAGGGCGTGAAGGGGCTGCTGTACTTCGCCGACGAGAAGGACATGCGGGCCGGTGCGCCGATCGCGAAGACGTTCGAGCTCGCGGTGTACGACTCGGCCGGCAAGCGCACGACGTTGAAGACGTTGACCGGCAAGAGTCGCGTGGACCTGCGGTTCGGCACGGACGCGGCCGGCGAGCTCTACGTGCTGGCCAAGGCGAACGGCAGGATCTGGAAGGTCACCGGGACGATCCAGACGCAGGAAGCCTGCGATCCGGGCAGTGATGTCGTCAGCGGCGTGACCGCTGCCCGCGACTGGAAGCCTGTCACGCCTTCGCGTTGGCGCTTCCCCGGCACCGAAGTGGTGTTGTCCAAAGCCGGTTCGGTCCGGCCTGGTCCGCGACGCCCCAACGAGTACGCGGTAGTCACCAAGGGGCCGGCGTTCGGCAACGTGACGATCGACGCCCAGGTACGGCTGGACACGCCTGTCTCGCAGAAGGATCGCGATGTGGTGATCGTGTTCGGGTACCAGTCGGACACGCGGTTCTACTACGCGCATCTGTCGTCCGACAACAAGATCTACCCGCACAACGGGATCTTCCTGGTCGACAACGCCGACCGGCTGCGCATCGACGACCAGTGGAACGGCTCGGTCGGCGCGCCGCCCGCCGTGACGGACATGAAGTGGCACAAGGTCCGCATCACGCACTGCACCGACACCGGGGTGATCGCGGTGTACGTGGACGGCTCCTCGCAGCCGTTGATGACCGCGACCAACACGGTTTTGAAGTCGGGGCGGGTCGGGTTCGGTTCGTTCGACAACATCGGTCGCGTCGCCGACCTCAGGATCAGCGGGAAGGGCCAATGATGAGGAAAGCTCTGCCGGGACTTCTCCTGGTGCTCGCGTGCGCGGCGCCGGCACAGGCCGAACCGCCCTCGGAGGTGTTCCCCGGCATCGCGTCCGCTCTCGTCGACCACTACGACTTCGAGCACCCGCTGGCCAGTGACCCGAAGAAGGAGGACGACCAGGGCCGGGCCGACTCGCGCACGCCGATCTCGTTGGTCAACGGCGGTGCGGCGATGCGCACGGCCGACGGCGCGTTCCCGGGCTCGAAGACGTCGTTGCAGCTCAAGCAGGTGCAGCCGAACAAGAAGAGCAACGACGACTGGAAGGCCGGCCTCTACAGCACTTCCGGTGTCGCGTCGATGAAGGCGTTCAGCAAGGCCCGTGGCATCTCGATCATGACCTGGGTGAAGGTCACCGGCGAGGCACCCGCGCGGAACTCGAACTCCTCCGGTACCGGCGATTTCTACGGCGCCATCGGGTTCGCGGGAATTCTGTCCGGTGACTCCGACGGGCATGCGGCGCGGGCGTTGCTGGAGGCCGAGAACCACGACGGCGGGATGAAGCTGATCGCACTGGGACGGCGGATCGACGGCGGCGACAAGCAGTTCTGGGTGTCCAAGGCCGACCTCAGGACGCTGCTGCCGCAGGGGAAGTGGGTGTTCCTGGCCGGGACGTTCGACTTCGACAACGGCACCGTGGGGTTGTATCTCGACGGCAAGCCGGTCGACGGCGCGTACGCGGTCAAGGGCGACCCGTGGAAGGTCATCGGAGCACCTGAGCCGGATGTGACGTCGGCGGCGAACCCGCGTGGAATCAAGATCGGCGGCAGTCACCCGGCGAACAACAAGGAAACCAATGCCTGCAACTGTCGTCTGGACGGACTCATGTTCCTGGATCGCGCGCTGACCGCCGACGAAGTGCGCGGACAGTACGACTGGGTCACCAAAGGTCGGAGGTGAGGGGTTGTAACCACCTTGTCAGCTAGGTAGATTCCGAGGGCCGCTGCATCTGGAAAGCGCTTTCCGCTGCCGTGCTGCCACGGCCTGGCCCACAGGGTGGTGGGGATGTACAGACGGTTATCTCGGTTGGCTGTCACGACATTCGTGCTCTCAGCGTTGTTCATGCCCATCGCATCGGCTCAGTCGGATGCTCCGATCGCCGACCCGTTGCCCACGCCAGGAGCGTCGGGCATCGGCCTGGAGCTGACCGAGGTCGCGCAGCTGCCGGAGTCGAAACCGGTTCCGCCGCCGACCGACGCGCGCCTGCGCCGCTACAACAGGATCAACTACCTCGGCGAGGTGCCCGACGGTTCCGGGCGGCTCTTCGTGCCGGACATGAACGGCAAGCTCTACCTGCTCGACCACGGCGTCCAGCACGTGTTCCTGGACCTGGGTGCCGTGGTGGGCCCCGACTTCCACAACCACAAGGGACTGGGCAGCGGTTTCGGGTTCGCCGCGTTCCACCCGAACTTCAAGCGCAACGGCAAGTTCTACACCGTGCACACCGAGACCGGTTCCGCGCTGACCTCGAAGAAGCCCGACCTGCCGTCACCCGCGGACATGCAGGTGCACGGCGTGATCACCGAGTGGACGGCGTCCGATCCGCGAGCTTCGGTCTTCTCCGGCACGCACCGCGAGATCCTGCGCGTCGGGTACGCGTCGTTCATCCACGGGTTCCAGGAGATCGGCTTCAACCCGAACGCGCACTGGTGGGACGAGGACCACAACCTGCTCTACGTGGCGTCGGGGGACGGCGGAATCGGTCTCACAACCACGGTGCCGCAGGACCTGGGGCTGCCGCAGGGCAAGATCCTGCGCATCGACCCGGCCGGTCGCAACGGCGTGAACGGCCAGTACGGCATTCCGCGCTCGAACCCGTTCGTCGCTCGCACGGGCGCTCTGGGTGAGATCTACGCGTACGGCATGCGTGATCCGTACCGCTTCAGCTGGGACTCCGGCGGCTCGCACAAGATGTTCCTCGGCCACATCGGCGAGAAGGCCGTCGACTCGGTGTACGAGGTCCGCAAGGGCGCCAACCTGGGGTGGAGCGAGCGAGAGGGCTTCTGGGCGTACAAGAAGAACGACCCGTCCTGTGGTGTGTTCCCGCTGCCCCCCGACGACGAGAAGTACGGCTACACCTATCCCGTGACCGCGTTCGACCACAACCGGCTCGCCTCGTCGCGGCCGTGCGCGGACAGCGGCAACGCGTTGATGGGCGGCTTCGTCTACCGCGGCTCGAAGATCCCTGCGTTGCGCGGCAAGTACATCTACGGCGAGGGCGTGAAGGGCCTCATCTACTACGCCGAGGAACGCGAGATGCGGACCGGCAAACCGATGGCCACGACCCGCGAGATGATGGTCTACGTCAACGGTCAGCTGACCACTCTGAAGGCCCTGGTCAACGATCCGAACCGAGTGGATCTGCGTTTCGGCCGGGACGCCGCCGGTGAGCTTTACGTGCTGGCCAAGGCGAACGGCAAGATCTGGAAGGTGACGGGTGCACGCACCTTCGCCTCCTGCCGCACCGGTCATGATTTCGTGGCGGGCGCCACCGGTTCGCGTTCGTGGGAGCCCGTGACGCCCGCGTTGTGGCAGTTCCCCGGCCGTGAAGTCGTGCTGGCCCAACCAGGTGTGGCACGTCCTGGTCCCAGGCGTCCCTTCGAGTACGCCGTGCTGAAGAAGGGCCCGGCGTTCGGCTCGGTGCAGATCGACGCGTCCGTGCGGCTCGACACGCCGGTGTCCGAGTCCAACCGGGACGTGATCATCGTGTTCGGCTACAAGTCGGACACCGAGTTCTACTACGCACATCTCTCGTCCGACAACACGATCTACCCGCACAACGGCATCTTCGTCGTGAACAACGCCGACCGCCTGCGCCTGGACCATCAATGGGACGCCGCACGTTCCGTCGGCGCCGCGCCGGCGGTGAAGGACACGGCGTGGCATCGCGTGCGGGTCAGACATTGTGCTGACACCGGCGAGATCGCCGTGTACCTGGACGGCTCGCCGTACCCGTTGATGACCGCGGTGGACAAGACGTTTGCTTCCGGACGCGTCGGTTTCGGCTCGTTCGACAACATCGGCAGGCTGCGCGATCTGCGCGTGCAGGGCAAGGGAGTGCGGTGATGAGACGACTGCTCGTTCTCGGTGTGGCCGCGGTGTTTCTCGTGGGCCTGGCCGCACCCGCACAGGCCACGTTCGGCACGGTCCTGCCGACGTTGTCCCGCAACCTGGTGTCGTACTACGACTTCGAACACCCGGTGCGCGGGAACAAGGCCTTGGAACAGGACAGCGGCCGCTCGGGCACGTCGTTGCAGCTGATCAACGGCGGCGGCGACATGCGGGTGCGGGACGGCGCGTTCTGGCGCAGCCGCAACTCGTTGCAGCTCAAGCAGGTCAACCCGACGGTCGCCGGCAACGACGACTGGAAGGCGGGCCTGTACAGCGAAACCGGCGTGCCATCGCTGCGCGCCTTCAACGGCACGCGCGAGGCGTCGATCATGGGCTGGGTGAAGATGACGGGCCAGAACCCGGCCCCGAACTCGAACTCGGCCAACCCCGCCGACTTCTACGGCGCGATCGGTCTCGCGGGCGTGCTCACCGGCGACTCCAACGGCCACACCGTGCGTGCTTTGCTGGAACTCATCCAGGTCGACGGTCAGCTGAAGCTCGTCGCCCTGGCCCGTCGGATCGACGGCGGCGAATCCCAAACGTTCGCGGCTGCTGAGGACTGGCAGAAGCTGTTGCCGCAGAACGAATGGGTGTTCCTCGCGGCGACGTTCGACTTCGACACCGGCGCGATGGTCCTGTACCGCAACGGAAAGCCCGTCGACGGCAAGTACGTCGTCGCGGGCGATCCGTGGAAGCTGGAGGGCGCACCGGAGCCCGACCTGGCCACGGCCACCGACCCGCGCGGCATCAAGATCGGCGGCAGCTACCCGCAGAACAACCGCGAGGGCAACGCCTGCAACTGCCGGATGGACAGCCTGATGTTCCTCGACCGCGTCGCGAAGCCGTGGGAGGTGCACCTGCAGTACCACTGGATGAAGGGCTAGTGGCCCGGAACGTTGGTGGGTGATTCACGCTCAGTGGGACGG
>NZ_JYJG01000254.1 GCF_000955955.1 Lentzea aerocolonigenes | reverse complement strand
CGATCCGTCCGCCTGACCGCGAATTCCCGGCAACGTTCCACTAGCAGTCTGCGCCGGGCCGCTTGCTCGCGGCCCGGCGCACTGCTCAGTCGAACACCAGAACGCCCTGCGTGACCGGTTGCAACGTGCCGACCTTGGCCTCGCTCACCTTGAGCTTGCCGAGGTCGGCGATCGGCTGGCCGTCCGTGCCGATGAACTGCACCTTCGCCGGCACCAGACCCGGCAGCTCAGCGGTCATCTCGTTGATCGC
Source organism: Lentzea aerocolonigenes (assembly GCF_000955955.1). GTDB lineage: Bacteria > Actinomycetota > Actinomycetes > Mycobacteriales > Pseudonocardiaceae > Lentzea > Lentzea aerocolonigenes_A. The sequence goes on along the minus strand of NZ_JYJG01000254.1, from coordinate 16,584 downwards.
GAACGAGTTGGCGTCGTCCACGTCGAACTGCACCCCCGCGAACGCCGTTTGCCCAGGCTGCAGCGTGATCGACGGCCCCTCGCCCGGCACCAGCTTCTGCTCCACGGGGATGGCGGCGGGCTGGTTCGCCGGGTTCGTGAACGCGAGCTTCGGCCAGCCCTGGAAGGTGATCGGGGCCTTGCCCTGGTTCGTCGCGGCCAGCAGGCCCAGGCCGGGCTTGCCCTGCATCGTCAGCTTCACGTCCACCGCGGGCTTCTGCTTGTCGCTCCCGGAGGTCGGTGCGGTGCTGGTCGGGGACGGTGACTGGCTCTGCGCAGCCGGCGTCTGCGCCGACGGCCCGCAGGCGGCCAGGCCGGCCACGAGAACGGCGGCGAGGATCGTGACACGCATTCGCTAACCCCTCAGACACTGGTGTTGATCACCATCGAATAGCCCGGACGGGGAGCGTCGTAAACCTCCGCCGCCCGATCGGGTGGCCGGTTCATGGCTCCCATTCACAGGACGTTGCGGCAGTCCTCTCGTTCCACGACGTGATCATCGACTTGTCGGGCATGCTTCAGCGGTAGGGGACATACCGGGCGAAACTGTGCGGGGAGTCCTCGCAGACGCCAACAGAGCCGGCTCCTTGGAATCAACCATTCAGAGCGCGGCGATCTTCACCGCCTTCGCCATCGCCTCGAAGCCCTTGTCGCCGGGGTGGAGGTGGTCGCCCTGGTCGTAGTCGGGCCGGATGCGCTGCGGGTCCGCCGGGTCGCGGATCACCGCGTCGAAGTCGATGATGGCGTCGAAGTCCTTGCTGCCGCGGATGAACGTGTTCACGGCCTGGCGCACGGCTTCCAGCTCGCTGGTGTAGCTGTTCCACCCCTTGAACGGGGTGATGGTCGCGCCGATCACGCGCAGGCCGCGGTCGTGCGCGCGTTGGGCGATTTGGCGAAGCGCCGCGATGATCTTGGCCGGGTCGGTCTCGTGCGGGGTCTGCTGGATGTCGTTGATGCCCTCGAAGACGATGACCGAGCGGACGCCGGTCTGGGTGAGGACGTCGCGGTTCAGCCGGGACAACGCGTTCGGGCCCGCCCAGTCGCTGTCGAGGAGCAGCCGGTTGCCGCTGATGCCCGCGTTCAGGACGCCCAGGCGGGTGTTGACGCGGTCGGCGAGCTGGTCGGGCCAGCGGAGGTTCGCGCCCCAGGTCGAGTTGGCGCCGTCGGTGATCGAGTCGCCGAGGGCGACCACGCTGCCCCGCAACGTCGTCGTGCGGACGTCCACGCCCGAGACGTAGTGCCAGGCGGTGGTGCGTTCGTTGTAGGCGGCGCCGGACTCGTCGGACGTGCGGTTGCCGTCGCGGGTGAAGTACGAGTTCTGCATGGTGAGGCTGTGGTGCGTGACCGGGCCGCCTGGGGACGGGGTGAAGACGCTGACCAGGAGGTCCGAGTCGGCCGGGACGTCGAGGTGCACACCGTCGCTGATGACGTCGGAGCCGGGCGGGGCGGTGATGGACGTGGAGCCGCCGAACGTGAGGGTGCGCATGGTGCCGGGCAACGCCGTGGGCGTGTCCTGGCCGGCCGCGCGGGCCACGGTCACCGCGCCGAACTGGATCGGCGCGCGGCCGTAGGCGTTGGAGAGGCGGACGCGGATCTCCTTGCCGCCCGCGCTGACGTGCACGATGTTGCGCATCGAGAAGTTCGGGTAGCCGTTGTCCGTTCCCGGTACGGCCGAGGACGGCGCGGTGGCCCAGGTGCCGACCCATCTCGCGGGTGCGGCCTGGGCGGGCGAGGCCGCTGCCACGAACAACGCCACTGCCAGCAGAAAGCGTGTCATACCTCGACCTTGGCAGCGCTCTCACGGGTGCGGTATCCGCCGATCTGCGGGTCTATTCTTCCGCTCGTGTGGAACGGGGCTGAATACCAGCGCAGGTTCGACTCGCTCGCCGAGTCGGGGATGGACGTGCACGGCGAGGCCGCGTTCGTGCGCGCCTACGCGCCGTCGTCGGTGCTGGACGCCGGATGTGGCACCGGGCGGGTGGCGATCGAACTTGCCCGGCACGGGATCGAGGTCGTCGGTGCGGACCTGGACGAGTCGATGCTGGCCTATGCGCGTGAGCAGGCCCCGGACATCACCTGGGTGCGGTCCGACCTGGCGTTGCTCGATCTGGGGCGCACGTTCGACGTCGTGGTGATGGCGGGCAACGTGCCGTTGTTCACCGAGCCGGGGACGCAGGGCGCGTTGGTCGCCGGGGTGGCGCGGCACGTCGGGAAGCTGCTGGTCGCCGGGTTCAGCCTGGATCGCGGGTACACGGTCGAGGAGTACGACGCGCACTGTGCCGCGGCCGGGCTGCGGCTCGTCGAGCGGTTCGCGACGTGGGACCGGGAGGAGTTCCGGAACGGGAACTACGCCGTGTCGGTCCACCTGTCCTGATTCGGCCAGAACCTCTGGTCTTGCCTCCTGCTGACGGTGTAGGTCTGGTTGATCTACTCGGCAGGGGGATGCATGCGTTCACTGGGAGCAGTCGCCGTCGTCGCGCTGGTGCTGAGCGGCCAGACCGCCGTCGCGGCGCCGGCGCCGTTCTCGCCGGACCCGGTGCTGGCGTTCCTGGCGGATCCCGGCCGGGTGGACCTGGCGAAGGCTTCGAGGACGCGGGAGGCTCGGACCAGGGCGCGGGTGCTCAGCGCCTCGGCACCGGACCAGACCTACGCCGAACGGGAACCGGCGTCGGTGCGCGGCCGCAACGACAGTCCGTGGACGGCCGAGGTCACGGGCTTCCGGCGCAGTGCTTTGTTCACCGGGTCGTTGCTCGCGGATCCGACGATGCCGGTGGTTCCGGAGTTCGCGGAACCCAATGACACGCAAGCAACTGCGAGTGCCACGGGCGTTGGGACTGCACACCGTGCTCTCCGCACTGCGGGCAGGATTTCTGGTCAGGACCAGGACTTCTACCGGCTACGCGGTGCTGGGCTCACTTCGGTGGTGACTCGCACCGACGGCAGTGATCTCGACACCGTGCTGACGGTTTTCGACGCTTCCGGCAAGGAGATCGCGTCCAACGACACGGTCGGTGTGAGCACGGACGCTCGTCTTGAGGTCTCGCTCGCCGTGGGCGCTGACTACTTCGTGCGCGTGTCCGGCGCCCAGAACACCTCCGGCTCCTACGAACTGACGCTCGCGACCGGAGAAGGTCGCGGTGACAAGGACTTCTTCGGCGTCGAGTTGAAGGCCGGTGACGTGCTCGGCGCGTCGGTGGTGGGTGCGGCGCGCAGGGTTGCGGTGCACGACAGCCGCGGGCGTGAGGTGATGGGTTCGCAGCAGGACTTCTCCGGTGTGTACCCGGAGGAGAGTCCGTTGCCCGGCGGCGGCAACGCGGTCGCTGATTTCGTGGCGCCGCGCGACGGTCGTTACTACGTCGGCGTCGAGGACGGCGCCGGGCAGTACGCGTTGACCGTCAAGGCGTTCCGGCCTGGCAGCGAAGAGGCTTTGCAGACGGTGTTCGTGGACTTCAACGGTGCTCTCGTCGACACGTCGGTGTGGGGGTCGCCGGGGGAGAAGCAGCTCTCGCCGCTGTCGCGGTTCTTGACGGCCTGGGGTCTGTCCTCGAAGGACGAGGGCGCGGTCGTGTCGGTCGCGGTCGACACGATCCGGGAGAACCTGGCACTGCACGGGAGGTTCGGTGTGCGGCTGCTCAACAGTCGTGACCATGCCGACCCGTGGGGACAGCAGAACGTCAGCCGGCTGGTGATCGGCGGCACGATCGCCGAGTCCGGTGTGGAGACCGTGGCCATCGCGCAGTCCATCGATCCCGGCAACTTCGGGCACGAGGAGACCGCGATGGTGCAGCTCGATCTGCTGAGCCAGCCTGCCGGTTCGCCCGTCTCGCTCAACACCTACCTGGCTGCCGGGAGCGACAGGATCCGGTTCGTCGGCCGCGCACTCGGCAACGTCGCGGCGCACGAGCTGGGGCACCTGTCCGGGTCGTGGCACCAGCACCAGTTCAACGCGCACGACACGTTGATGGACCAGGGCGGCAATCCACGGGCGATGTTCTCCGTTGGTGCTGATGGCATCGGCGGCACCGCGGACGACACCGACATCGACTTCGGCGAGGACGAGCTCGTGCCGAACGAGGGCTTCACCGGCGTGGAGGACGCTGCGAGCCGTACCCGGTGGGGTTACAGCCGCCGTTAGATCACCTGCGCGAACCGATGATGCCGAGGTCGGTGGCGGCGGCGACGGCCGCGGTGCGCGAGCCGACGCCGAGCTTGGTGTAGATGCGGGCCAGGTGCGACTTGACCGTGCCTTCGGTGAGGTGCAGGCGCGCGCCGATCGCCTGGTTGGACAGCCCGTCCGCGACGAGGCCGAGGACCTCGGCCTCGCGCCGGGTCAGCCCGGTGCCCGGAGTGCGAAGGCGGTTCACGAGCCGGTCCGCGACGGCGGGCGCGAGCGCGGTGTGCCCGGCCGCGGCCGAGCGCACGGCGGCGGCGAGCTCCTCCGGCGGCGCGTCCTTGAGCAGGTACCCGGTGGCGCCGGCCTCGATGGCGGGCACGGTGTCGGCGTCGGTGTCGTAGGTCGTGATGATCACGACCCGGGGCGCGCCGGCCCGGCTGGTGATGGCGGCGGTGGCTTCGGCGCCGGTCATGCCGCCCTTGAAGCGCAGGTCCATGAGCACGACGTCGACGTCGCCCTCGGCGGCACGGGCGACGGCGGCTTCCGCGGTCTCGGCTTCGGCGACCACGACCAGGCCGGGCTCGGTTTCGAGGACTGCGCGCAGGCCGGCGCGGACGATCGGGTGGTCGTCGGCCAGGAGAAGACGGATGGGCTGGTCGGTCACCGCACGTCTCCGGTGGTGGGCAGTAGTCGTGTGGTGGGGCGGCGTTCGGGAACGTTCTCGGCGGGCAGCGGCAGCCGGGCGGCCAGCGCGGTGCCTTGGCCGGGCGCGCTTTCCACCGCGAACGTGCCGCCCAGCGACTCGGCGCGGGTCCGCATGGAGGGCAGGCCGAAGCCCGTGTGCTCGTCGGCCGGGGTGAAACCCGTGCCGTCGTCCACCACGTCGACGGCCACCTGGTCGCCGAGATAGCTCAACGTCACGTCCGCGGTGCGGGCCTGGGCGTGGCGAACCGTGTTGGCCAGGGCCGACTGGGCGATGCGGAGCAGGGCTGCCTCGAATGAGGCGGGCAGCGGAGACGGGTCGCCGGTCAGGTGGAAGCGGACGATCACCTGGTGCTGGGCGGAGGTGGTGGCGCACAGGCGTTCCAGTGCGTCGGCCAACGAAGATCCGTCGAGGGCGGGCGGGGCCAGGGCGGCCACGAAGCGGCGGGCCTCGGCCAGGTTGTCCACGGCTGAGCGGCGGGCTTGGTCGACGTAGCCCGCCGCTTTCGACGGGTCTGCGGGCAGGGCGCGGGAGGCGGCCACGAGCAGGAGTTGGATGCTGGACAGTCCCTGGGCGAGGGTGTCGTGGATCTCGCTCGCCAGGCGTTCGCGTTCGGCGAGGACGCCTGCGTTGTGCTGGGCCTGAGCCAGGGAAGCGCGCGTGGAGACGAGCTCTTCGACCAGCGCGCGGCGGCGTTCGCTCTCGCGGTAGAGGGCCTGGTAGCCCCACACGACGGCGACGGCCACCGCGGCGCCGAGTGCCGGTCCGATCGCCACGGCCGGGGTGAACGTGCCGGAGTGGGCGGAGAAGCCGGTGATCGCCACGGCCGCGGTCGCCACGACCGAGACGAGGCCCGCGCGGCGTGGCAGCAGGTGCAGCTGCAGGAAGTACAAGGGGAAGGCGAGCCACACGGCGTCGGCGGACAGGACGAGCAGCACCACCCACGCAACGCCGAGAGCGGCCGACCACAGGGCCGCCCGGCGGGAGGTGCGCACCAGGACGGGACCGGCCGCGTACACCAGCGCCATCACCACGGCGACCGCCACCACGGCCGGGGTCGCGGCCTTCACCGCGGTGAGCGCCAGCAGGCCGATGACCAGCAAGTGCAGGCACCAGGTCAGCACGCGGCTGGTCGGAGTGAGCGTGTCCACAGTGTTCCCAGCATAGGTACACCGCGAGAACTCGGCCTCTGTCGAAAGACACAACCTCTGTGTCCTCTTTGGCCAGATGTGAGGTGACGGCCGAAACGACGACAGTTCGAACGTCCCCAAGAGAAAGGCCAACAGTGTTCGTCGCACTGCGAGACCTGAGGTTCGCCAAAGGCCGCTTCGCCCTGATGGGCGTCGTGATCGTGCTCATCACCCTGCTGGTCGGCCTGCTGTCCGGGCTCACCGCCGGCCTCGGCAGGCAGAACGTGTCCGCCATCACCGACCTGCCCGCCGACCACATCGTGTTCGGCGGACCGTCCTATTCAGACTCCACCATCACCGAGGAGCAGCAACGGATCTGGGCCGCCACACCAGGCGTGCTGCAGGCCGGGCCACTCGGCATCAGCACGACCAAGGCCGCGAGCGGCAGCCGGAGCACGGCGGTCACCGTCTTCGCCACTCCGGACGCCGAGGAGAACTCCGTGACGCTGTCCGCTCCGGCGGCCAACGAGCTCGGTGCAGGAGCAGGCGACGAGATCACGATCGCGGGGAAGACCCTGACCGTCGCACAGGTCCGCGGCGACGCCTACTTCAGCCACACCCCCGTCGTGTGGACGCGCCTCACCACCCCCGCGACCGTCATCGTCCTCAGGACCGAGAACGCCGACGTCAGCGCGACGGACGCCAAGGCGGGCACCCGCACCGTCACCACGACCGACTCGCTCCAGGCCATCGGCTCCTACCGGTCCGAGAACGGCTCGCTGCAACTGATGCGCGGGTTCCTGTTCGTCATCTCCGCACTCGTCATCGGCGCCTTCTTCACCGTCTGGACCATCCAGCGCAGCGCGGACATCGCCGTCCTCAAAGCACTCGGCACCTCCACGGCCACCCTGCTCGCAGACGCCCTCGGCCAGGCACTGATCCTGCTGGTCACCGGCACCGCCATCGGCACCGCGCTCGCCGCCGAGATCGGGACGGCGGTTCGCGACACCGTGCCGTTCCTGCTCGAACCCGCGACCGTCCTCACCCCGGCGGCCACCACCGTCCTGCTCGGGGCGCTCGGTGCCGCGCTGGCCGTGCGCCGCGTCGTCACCGTCGACCCGCTGACCGCGCTCGGGAGCGTCCGATGAGCCTCACCCTCGAGGGCATCACCCTCACCTACCCGGACGGCGACGGCAGGCTGACCGCGCTCGACCAAGTCGATCTCCACGTCCCCGTGGGCACCACGACGGCGGTGATCGGCCCGTCGGGTTCCGGCAAGTCCAGCCTCCTCGCCGTCGCCGCCACCCTCGTCACGCCCGACGACGGCACCGTCACCGTCGACGGCACGCCGACCGGCGAGATGACCAGAGGCGAGCTGACCGACCTGCGCCGCCGCCGCATCGGCATCGTCTTCCAGCAGCCCAACCTGCTGCCCGCGCTCACCGCCGCGGAACAACTGCAGGTCATGGCGACACGAAACCGGCGCAAGGCCCTCGAGCTGCTCGACGCGGTCGGCCTCGCGGACCAGGCGGGAAGACGCCCGCACCAGCTCTCCGGCGGCCAGCGGCAACGCGTCAACATCGCCCGCGCGCTGATGAACGAGCCCGCCGTCCTGCTCGTCGACGAACCGACGAGCGCCCTGGACCACGAGCGCGGCGCCGCGATCATCGACCTCATCACGACGCTCACCCGTGCACAGCGGACGGCCACGGTCCTGGTGACGCACGACCGCAGTCACCTCACCGCGGCCGACGCCGTGGTCACGATTCATGACGGGAGGCTGCGACCGGCGTGAAGATCCCGGTGCGGCGCGGTTTCGGACGCTACGGTGTGCCGCGTGACGTCGTGGACCGAAGTGATCAACTATGTCCGGGTCCGGCACGAGGTGCTGGAGGAGACCGACGAGTGGTTGCGGTTCCGCCTGGAGACCTCGGGCGACCGGACGCAGCAGGTCTCGGTGCACCACCTGCCCGACACGGACGGCCAGGCGTGGGTGGAGATCTCCTCGCCCGTCGGCCGCGCGGACGACGTGGACCTGCGCCGCTTCCTCGAACTGGCCGGGGCGCCGGAGATCGGTGGCGCGGCGGTCGTGGACGGGCTCGCGCTGCTCAAGCACACGGCACCGCTGGAGGACCTGAGCATCCGCGAGGAGTTCGAGCGGCCGCTCACCCTCCTGGTCGCCCGCGCCGACGCCATCGAGCACGAGCTGACCAGCGGCGATCAGTTCTAAAGCGCGGCGAGCAGCTCCTGCGGCGTCTCCAGCTGCGGCAGGTGACCGGTGCGGGGGAGCAGCGTGAACGTCGACCCCGGAATCGCGGCGGCGTAAGCCTTGCCGTACTCGGGGTCGACGATCCGGTCGCTCTCGCCCCACAGCACGTGCACGGGAATCCGCACGTCCGCGAGCCGTGAGAGCAGCGTCGGATCGAACATCGACGGCCCGGTGTACCCGATGAGTGCCCGCACGTCCGGACTCGGCCCAACGGGTGCCTTGGACGGGTCGTGCCACGAGTGCGCCTGGATCTCGGCGAGCGTGAACCCGCTGATGTCGGTCACGGGGTGACCCTCGACCTCGACGCCGATCCCGTTGACGATCACCGCACGACTCACCCGCGGACTCCCGAGCAGCGCGATCTCGGCAGCGAGCCAGCCGCCGAACGAGTTGCCGAGCACTGTCACGCCGGTGAGCCTGCGTTCGTCCAGCATCGCGACGTAGTGCTGGGCCAGTGACGTCACTCCGGTCAGCGACGCGGGCTTCGGCGTGCCGCCGAACCCGGGATGAACCGGCGCCAGCACCTCGGCGCGCCCGGCCAGCAACTCGGCGAACTTGGTCATCGTCGCGGCACCGCCGCCGCCGTGCAGCAACAGGAAGGTCATGTAAGCAACCTTAGATAAGGATGCTTATCTAAGCAAGATGGGTAAGCTCATCGCTTGTGAAGCACCGTGCCGCCGACGTCGCGCTCGCCGTGAAGCGCCTGCAACACCGCCACCACCGCGCGCTGAGCCAGGCCCTTGCCCCGCTCGGCCTCTCGTTGGTGCAGTGGGACACCCTGCGCCACCTGCACCGGCAGCCGGACGCCTCGCTGCACGACCTCGCGGTGCTGACGTTCCAGACCGACCAGTCGTTCGGCTCGCTGGCGGTGCGGATGGCCGAGCGCGGCCTGATCGAGCGGATCGCCGGGCCCGGCCGGGCGGTGCGCCACCAGCTCACCGACGAGGGCGCCCGGCTGCGGGCCGAGGGGCAGGAGCTGGTCGACGCGATCACCGACCAGTCGTTCAGCGCGCTGTCCGCCGCGCAACTCGACCAGCTGGGCGACCTGCTGGCCGCCGCACTAGGCCAGTAGCTTCGCGGCTGCCCAGGTCACGGCGTCGGCGGTCTTCTTCGGCTCGTTCGACGGCTGCATCACGTGGCTGAGCACGTGCCGGACGATCAGGTCGACCGCGATGCCGAGCTCTTTCGGCTTCAGCGACAGCTCGTAGGTCTTCAACGACCGCGACACAACGGTTTTCGCCGCGTCCAGCAGGCCGTCGGTGTGGGTGGTGAGCAGCGGCAGCAGTTCCGTGTTCGCGCCGTGCGTCGCGGAGACCACGGCATGCAGCAAGGCGTTGTCCTGGGCCAGTTCCAGCACGCCACGGACGGCGGCGTTGATCGCTTTGAGCACGTCGTCCGGGTGCTCGTCGAAAGCAGCAGTGACGACGGTGAGGAAGCGGTCGAGCTCGGCGAGCACGACCGCCTCCGCGAGCTGGGGCTTGGCGCCGACCTCGTTGTAGACGGTCTGGCGGCTCACGTTCAGCTCGGCCGCCAGCCGCGACATGGTGACCGCCTGCCAGCCCTGCTCGGTGATGAGCCTGGCGGTCACCTTCACGATGTCGTCGTGCAGTGTCATGGGGCTCCGATGGAGACGAAGTCGACCTTTTCCCGCACCCCGCAGTCGGGGCAGCACCACGAGTCGGGCACGGCCGACCACGGTGTGCCGGCCGGGAACCCCTCGCGAGGCGCACCGACCGTGGAGTCGTAAACGTAACCACAGCCAGGACAACGGCCACCGGCGGCGTCCCCGTCGAGCGTGGTGATGGTCTCCTGCGCGGTGTGGTGGGCGGTGTTCGGCTGCGGGTAGCGGGCCAGGATCTTCGCCCGCTTCGGCGGGTGGATGTTCGCGAGGCCGATGTCGCCGTGGAAGTGGCCGAGCACGCGCGGATCCATGACGCGGCGCCACAGCGGCGGCACCAGCGCGAGCAGGATCATGCCTGCGTAGCCGGTGGGCAGCACCGGCGACTCCTCGAAGTCGCGCAGGGTCTGGTAGCGCCGCACCGGGTTCGCGTGGTGGTCGCTGTGCCGCTGCAGGTGGTACAGCAGGACGTTGGTGGCGATGTTGTTGGAGTTCCAGCTGTGGCTGGGGTTCACCCGCTCGTACCGGACGCGGCCGGGGATGCCGACCTTCTGCCGCAGCATGCCGTAGTGCTCCATGTAGTTCACGACTTCCAGCAACGAGAAGCCGATGATCGCCTGCAGCACCAGGTACGGCAGGATTCCCCAGCCCAGCCACCAGATCATCGCGCCCCACAGCACCGCGGACATCAGCCACGCGTTGAGCACGTCGTTGCCGATGCGATACGGGTGCCGGTCGCGTCGTGCGTAGCGCTTCTTCTCCAGCCGCCACGCGCTTTTCACCGAGCCGGCGACCGTGCGCGGCCAGAACCGGTAGAAGCTCTCGCCGACCCGTGCGCTGGCGGGATCCTCCGGCGTCGCGACCCGCACGTGGTGGCCGCGGTTGTGCTCGATGTAGAAGTGGCCGTAGAAGCTCTGCGCCAGCGCGATCTTGGACAGCCAGCGCTCGTGGCTCTCCTTCTTGTGCCCCAGCTCGTGCGCGGTGTTGATGCCGATACCGCCGATGGCGCCGATCGACACCGCGAGCCCGATCTTGTCCACAACGGACAGATCACCGGTGGCGATCACGTAGAACGCCGTGAGGAAGCCCGCGTACTGGATGGGCAGGAACAGGAACGTGATCCAGCGGTAGTAGCGGTCCTGCTCCAGCGCCTCGATCAGCTCGTCCGGCGGGTTGGAGCGGTCCAGGCCGGCGAGCAGATCGATGGCGGGAACGATGACGAGCACGACGACGGGGCCGGTCCACAGCCAGATGCCCCAGCCGGTCAGCGCGTGCATGCCCAGCGCCACGAAGGCGAGTGACGGGACCACCAGGCCGATCAGCCACAGGTAGCGCTTGCCGTCCCTCCACTGCTCGGTCGACCCAGGTGTCACGGTGCCTGTCATCGCGCGCTCCTCCCGTTTTACAAAACCGTAGGAGATGTAAAACGGGTTTGACAAGAGGGCGCCGGTTGTAAAGTCAGGTGGATCGGTACACCTGGCCCGCTGTCTCGACGAACGACCTGGTCAGCGGGCCGTCCTCGGTCCAGGCGAGCACGACCGGGCTGGGTGGCAGGTCCTGGATCCTGACGACCTTCAGTTCGCTGCCGAGGTCGTGGCCGAGCGGCGCCAGGCCGACCGTGCCGTTCCAGAGCACGGACTGGACGCACTCCTGCACCGCGCGGACCGTGGGGCCCTGCCGGGGTTTGCCGCCGTTCCAGAAGCTCTGCCAGATCTCGTCGGTGCCTTCGGGGAACTGGAACCAGGTGCGGTCGTCCAGGTCGTCTGTGGTGAGGTTCTTCCGGTTCGCGAGCGGGTCGTCCGCTCGCAGGACCGCGCCGATCGGATCCTGGCGCAGGACCAGGGTTTTGAGGCCGCTCGCGTCGAACGGGCCGCGCGTCAGGGCGACGTCGACCTGGCTGGTGCGCAGGCCGCACGTCGGGTCGGTCAGGTCGGCTTCGCGGATCCGGATCTCGACGTCAGGATGCTTGTCCCGGAAGGCTTTCGCGAGTTTGGCGGCGCTGTCGTCGCCGAGGATGCCCACGGTGATGGTCGACTTCGCGAGGGATGCTTTGATGCGATCGGCGTGCTCCAGCAAGGCTTTTGCCTCGCGCAGCAGGGTGTGACCTTCCTCGGTGAGCGTGACGCCGGCGGGGGAGCGGTGCAGCAGCGTCGTGCCGAGGCCGGTTTCGAGCTGCTTGATCGCGCGGCTCAGCGGTGGCTGACTCATGTGCAGGCGCTGGGCGGCTCGGCCGAAGTGGCGCTCCTCGGCGACCGCGACGAAGTAGCGCAGGGTTCGCAGCTCCATGAACAGGCACGATACTCGCTGGGTATCGGGTCTGCGTTCTTGGTCTTGGACTCGTGGCGGGGTGTGGCGGTGGAGTGGGGGCATGAACCTTCCTGACCCCGTCGTCCAGGTTTCCGGCGCTGTCGAGGTCGCTCCCGATGTGGTGGTGATCCCGAATTCCGGTGTCGGCCTCGTGCCGAACATCGGGGTGATCGGCGGTTCGGACTCCGTTCTCGTGGTGGACACGGGACTTGGTGTCTCGAACGCTTCCAGCGTTGTGGAGTTCGCTGCCGAAGTGGCCAGGGGGCGGCGGATATATCTGACCACGACGCACTTTCATCCCGAGCACGCGTTCGGGGCTTCGGTGTTCGCCGGCTCGTACGTGGTGAACCGGGCGCAGGCGGATGACTTGCGGCGCAAGGGATCCGGCTATCTGGAGATGTTCCGCGGCTTCGGCGGTGCGGTTGCCGCGCGGCTGGATGGCGCCTCGGTGCCGGTGCCGGACTTCGTGTTCGACGGGGTGCACACGCTCGATCTCGGCGGTCGTTCGGTCGTGCTGAGGCCGACCGGGCGCGGTCATACGTTGGGGGACCAGGTGATCGAGGTGCCGGACGCGGGTGTGCTGTTCACCGGCGACCTGGCGGAGACCGGGCAGTTCGCGATCTTCCCGTGGTTCCCGCCGCACGACACCGACGTGTCCGGGGTGGCGTGGATCGCGGTGATGGACCGGCTGATCGCTGCCGCGCCTCGGATTGTCGTGCCAGGGCACGGAACTGCTGGTGGTCTTGAGGTGCTGGGCGGTGTCCGGGACTACCTGTGCGAGCTTCGCGACGAGACCTGGCGCCGGCGGAACTCGCCAGACGTCGTGGCCGAGGTGCGGGCGGTGCTGGTCGAGCGGCACCCCGAGTGGGCCGGGCAGGAGTGGATCGAGCGCGGCGTCGGTTGTCTGTGCGCTGAATAATCGCTTTACGGCTGCTGGCCCGCGCCTCACTCTCGTGACCATCATGGAAGATGGTTTTGGTACACGGCAAAGGGTGCCGTGGGATGTTGAACTTCTCAGCGACCGGTGCCTGGCGCCGCTACCCGGCGGGTGGCTCGCGCGGACCGCGGACGGCCTGGTCGCACTCGACGCGGGCTTGCTCTGCCCACCTCCGCTGATCGTCGAGGACTACGGCGACGAAGCGTGGCGGGACGCGGTGCCCGCGCTGCATACCTCACCGGACGGCCGATATGCCGCTGTGGTGAACGACTACGGCAATTTGGGTGTGGTGGTCGACCTGGCGTCCGGGGAGGTGGTGCTGAGCCTGGACCGCGACCACGTCCACACGGCGACGACCACGCCGTTCCCCATCGCGTTCCTGCCCGGCGACCGCGTGGTCGCGGCCACGGGTGTGTGCCGGCTCGACGTGATCGACCTCGGCACCGGTGCCGTGCTCACCGAGCGGGATACCGAGTTCGACGAGTACCACGGGAGGCTGACCGCGAGCCCGTGCGGCCGGTGGTTCGTCGATCACCGGTGGCTGTGGCAGCCGGACGGTGCGCCCGCGGTCGTCGACGTCGACGAGTGGGTGCGGTCCGGTGGCGAACCGGAAGGCACCTACCTGGCGTTCCGCGACTACCCGTGGGACCAGCCCGTGGCGTGGCTGTCGTCAGGAGTTGTGGCGGTTCAACGAACCCGGGAACGCCACCCCACGATCGACAGCGTCGAGATCTACGACGTCGAGCGCCACCTGTCGGCCGGACCTCCGGTAGGGCTGGTGCCGGGCGTGGCCGGACCGATGTGGGCGTACGACAGAACGTTGTACGTGGTCGGCGAGGCGGGGCTGGAGATCTGGGATCCCCTGCGCGGGGCGCTGGTCGGGCTGGTGGAGGAATTCTGGCCCGTCGCGCACCGCGACGGAGTCTTCGCCGAGCTGCGCGACGGTTGGCTCTATAGCTTCAGTGTTGACTAAAGGTAGTCCTCGCCGAGGTGGGCGCGGATGACCTTCTTGGGCACGCACATCGTCCAAGCGCCGATGACGAGCTCGGTCATCTCCTCGACGTCGAGCTCGGCCATCGAGGCGTGCACCCACTGGAACCGCATGTCGGACTCGCTGGGGAACGCGAACTTCACCGGGTCGCTCGCGACCAGGGCCTCGCGTTCCTCGCGCGGATAGCCGAAGCCCAGCACGGTTTCGTCGCGGGAGAGGGCCGCGTAGACGATCTGGCCGACGCGGAACTTCACGCGGTCGCGGATCAGGTGTTCGGTGGTGCGCGGCAACGACAACGCCACGGCACGGATGTCGGCGACGGTGACCATCAGGCAATCCTGTACGCCGCGGCGCCGTTGTGCAGGTACTTCGCGCGACCGTGCTCGTCGGAACCGATCAGGGACATGACTTCGTGCGTGCCGGTCGTGATGATCGCGTCGTCTTTGAGCTTCACGACCTCGACGGGCGTGGTGCCGCGGAACGACGCGGCGAGCTCGTTGCGCGGCTGGTAGGTCAGGGACGTGCGGGTGAGGGTGATGTCGTGCAGCGGGTTGCGGTAGGTCCCGCACATGCGGTCGTCGACGGGCTCTGGGTTGGTCGGTGGCAGGGGAATCGGGGTGGGGTCGAGGCCGGCCGCGGTGAAGACGTCGTGTGCCAGGGGATCGCCGTTGGTGCTGTTGGTCAGCACGGCCACCGCTCGGTTCGCTGACGGGTCGACGCGCAGGAAGGCCTTCTGTCCCTTGGAGACGCCGGTGTGGCCGACGATGCCGCCGGGGTAGCGCATCCAGCCGAGGCCCCAGGCGACGACGCCGCCGCCGAAGTCCGGGACGTCGAGCTGGTGGTCGCGCAGTGGTGCGAGCGTCGGGTCGGTGAGGTGGTGGTGGACGAACGTGAGCAGCTCGTGGGCGCTCATCGCGAGATGTGAGCCACTGGGTGTCGTTTTGTACGAAACTGCCCATTTCGTCGTGGGTGTTGTCTTCACGTGTCCGATCGCGGTGCGGTGCAGGATCGCCTCGTACGTGTCGGTGGCGATTGCCTTTAGACCCAATGGCGTAATCAGGCGTTCGCGGAGAACGTCGTGGAAATGCCGATCGCGCAGCACTTCGACGAGCCTGCCGAGGACGGTGAACCCGGTGTTGGAGTAGGAGTGCAGGGTGCCGGGCGGCAGGAGGTGTTCCTCGTCGGCGAGAGTGGCGACGAACTTCTCGATCGCGTCGATGTTGCCGCCGGTGTCGGTGAAGTGGTTGGGCGCGATGCCGCTCGTGTGGGTGAGCAGGTGCCTGGCGGTGATGGTGTCCGCAGCCTCGCGGTCTTTCAGCCGGAAGTCCGGCAGGTAGCTCCTGACAGGCCGGTCCAGGTCCAGCGCGCCTTCCAGCACCAGTTGCTGCACGAGAGTGGCCGTCCAGAGCTTGGTGATCGAGCCGACCTTGAACACCGAGTCCGTCGTCGTCTCGACTCGGGTGCGGGTGCTGAGCACGCCGGCTGCGTCGTCGTGGATGTCGCCATTGTCCAGAACGGCCACCTGTGCGCCCGGAATGTCGTATTTTTCGACGAGTTCCCCCAGGATCATCCGACGATCCTTTCACGATGAATTCCGCCTTGTGGAAAGGCTTCTCGGGCTTTCCCTGAGACCGGAACGAATTCCGGAACCGTGAGAGCGTGGCCACACTTCTGCTCCTTTTCACTCGATCGGGTGAAAAGTGAGCCAATGAACCTAAGACGGTCCCTTCCGGCTCTTCTTCCGCTGGTGCTCGCCGCGTCGTTCTTCGCGGCCGGTCCGGCTGAGTCGGGGACACCGAAGCAGAGTCCCGTCAACGTCATGCCCGGCGCGATCCGGTTCGACCCGAACGCGCCCGAGCTCGACGTCACCTACGGGAACTCCGCGCTGGAACTGAAGTACATCCGCAAGGACGCGGACAAGCCCAACGGCTGCACGGCCCGCGACCACGAAGAGACCGAGGAAGCGGACGTCGAGCAGGGCTCGGGCCACGTCACCGTCGCCGGCACCCGGTACGACCTGGTGCAGTTCCACTTCCACACGCCGTCCGAGCACGCGTTCAACGGTCGCCACACCCCGCTCGAGATGCACCTCGTCCACCGCAGCGCCGAGGGCAAGCTGCTCGTCGTCGGCGTCCCGCTGGTCGTGGGCGCGCACTCGGTCGTGGACGACGTGCTGGCCAAGCTCGCGCCGGAATGCGGCACCCCGGTCGAGATCGGGCAGATCAACCTCAACCGGCTGCTGCCCGCCTTCGACCACCACACGCTGCACTACACCGGCTCGCTCACCACGGCGCCCTTCACCGAGGGCGTCGAGTGGTACCTGGCCGGTGAGCAGCACGTCACGGCCGCGACGATCGCGCGCTTCAAGGGGCTGTTCACCGCGGGCAACGCCCGCGCCACCCAGCCCCTGAACGGCCGCACCCTCGTCGAGGTCCCGCGCATCTGATCTGGTTCTCGATGAAGGGAACCTTCATCCA
>NZ_JYJG01000253.1 GCF_000955955.1 Lentzea aerocolonigenes | reverse complement strand
GGATGAAGGTTCCCTTCATCGTTTCGGGGGTGACCGGGTTCACCGGGGCTGCTGATCTCCGGCTACGCGCTCGGGGTGGTGGTGGGCGCGCCGTTGCTGACCGTGCTGGGTGGGCGGTTGCCGCGCAAGAAGATGCTCATGGCGCTGATGGTGCTGTTCATCGCGGGCAACCTCGTCTCGGCGCTCGCGAACACCTACGAGGTGCTCATGAGCGGGCGCGTCATCGCGGCGCTGGCGCACGGGGCGTTCTTCGGCGTCGGGTCGGTTGTTGCTGCTGACCTCGTGGCGCCGCAACGCAAAGCGAGCGCTATCGCGTTGATGTTCACCGGTCTGACCGTGGCGAACGTGCTGGGCGTGCCGATGGGGACGGCGCTCGGGCAGGCGCTGGGATGGCAGTCGACGTTCTGGGCGGTCACGGGGCTGGGCGTGATCGGCCTGCTCGGGATCCTGTTGCTGGTGCCCCAGCAGCAAGCGCAGTCCAACGATCTGCGCAGCGAACTGGCCGTGTTCCGGAACCCGCAGGTGTGGCTCGCACTGCTGATGACCGCGCTCGGGTTCGCGGGCGTCTTCGCGTCGTTCACCTGCATCGCGCCGATGATGACGCAGGTCGCGGGCTTCTCAACCGGAGCGGTCACGTGGCTGTTGGTGCTGTTCGGCGTGGGGTTGTTCGCGGGCAATCTGCTCGGCGGCAAGGCAGCCGACCGGTCGGTGATGAAGAGCACCGTGATCATCCTGAGCAGCTTGGCCGTGGTCCTGACGGCGTTCGTGTTCACCGCGCACTCGATGCCGCTGGCCGCGATCACGATCGTGTTGTTCGGCGCGGCCGGGTTCGCGACGGTTCCGCCGTTGCAGATGCGGGGCATGCAGACCGCGGCGGGGGCGCCGGCGCTGGCCAGTGCGGCGAACATCGCGGCGTTCAACCTCGGCAACGCCGGCGGGGCGTGGCTCGGTGGGCTGGCGATCGAGCACGGCCTCGGGTACACGGCGCCGAACTGGATCGGCGCGCTGCTGGCCGTGGCTGGTCTCGTGGTGGCGGTGATCTCGATCTCGCTCGAGGAGCGTGTGAGCAGCGGCACCGCCGGGAAGGCTTCTGAAGCGCGTCAGAACGACCGTAAAATCGTTCCGCTTGCTAACTAGTCTGAAGGGGAGCCGTGAACACCACCCGCGCCATGACCGCGCTCGCGCTCGGCGGGTTCGGCATCGGTACGACCGAGTTCGCGACGATGGGGCTGCTGCCGCAGATCGCGGAGACGTTCAAGATCCCGGACTACGAGGCGGGGCACGCGATCAGCCTCTACGCCGCCGGCGTGGTGGTCGGAGCGCCGTTGATCGCGGTGCTCGGGGCGAAGCTGCCGCGCAAGGGGATGCTCATCGGGCTGATGCTCGCGGTGGCGTTGGGCAACGGACTGAGTGCCGCGGCGCAGGACAAGAACCTGCTCCTGATCGCCCGGTTTGTCGCCGGACTGCCGCACGGCGCGTTCTTCGGCATCGCGGCGGTGGTGGCGGCAACGCTCGTGGCACCCGAACGGCGCGGTACGGCTGTTGCGCGCGTGATGGTCGGTCTGACCGTGGCGAACCTCGTCGGCGTGCCGCTCGCTACGGCGGCGGGGCAGCAGATCGGGTGGCGCACGGCGTACCTGGCGGTGGCGGTGATCGCCCTCATCACGGCGGCGGCCATCGGAGCGTGGGTGCCGAAGATGGCCAAGGTCGAGGGCGCGTCGATGAAGGGCGAGGTCCGCGCGTTCGGCCGGCCGACGGTGTGGTTCGCGATCTTCACCGGCATGATCGGCTTCGGCGGGATGTTCGCCGTCTACTCCTATGTCGCGCCGCTGACGACCGAGGTCGCGGGGCTTTCGCAGACGGCGGTCCCGTGGATGCTCGCGGTGTTCGGCCTCGGCATGACCCTGGGCGCGACCTTCGGCGGCAGGTTCGTCGACCGGTCCGCGATGGGCTCGGTGTTCGGCGGCCTGATCGCGGTCTGCCTGATCCTGGTCCTTTTTGGACTGACGGCGACGGTTCCCGTGTTCCTGTTCGTCAACCTGTTCCTGCTCGGGTTCGTGGTGCAGATTCTGGCCGCGGCACTGCAGATCCGGCTGATGGACGCCTCGCCGGACGCGCCGTCGCTGGCGTCCTCGTCGAACCACTCGTCGCTCAACGTCGCGAACGGCGCGGGCGCGTGGCTCGGTGGCCTCGCGATCGCGGCGGGCTGGGGTTACACCAGCACGGCGTGGGTCGGTGTGGCGCTTTCGCTGGCGGGCTTGGCGATCGCCGCCGCGTCGGTGGTCTACGAGCGGCGCGCCTTCAAGCGCGAGACCACGAACCAGGCGATGGCGATGGCCAGCGCGGCGAGCACCGCCGTCGAGACCCAGCCCAGGTAACGGTCGATCAACTCGTAGTTCTCGCCGAGCGCGTACCCGGCGAGGATCAGCGCGGAGTTCCACACCAGGCTGCCCGCCGCGGTGTAGAGGGTGAACCGGCCGAGCGGCATCCCGGACACCCCGGCCGGGATGGAGATCAGGCTCCGCACCACGGGCACCATCCGACCGACGAACACGGCGGCGTTGCCGTGCCTGTCGAACCACGCGTCGGCTTTGTCCACATCGGACACCGAGACGAACGGCACGCGCTCGGCGATGCGCCGCAACCGCTCCAAACCGAGCCAGGCGCCCAGGAAGTACAGCACCAGCGCGCCGGCGACCGAGCCCGCCGTGGTCCACAGAATGGCCGCGAGCAGCGAGATCTTGCCCTGCCCCGCGGTGAACCCGGCCAGCGGCAGGATCACCTCGCTCGGCACCGGCGGGAACACGTTCTCCAGCGCGACCGCGAGCCCCGCGCCCGGCGATCCCAGCGCCTCCATCAGCCGCGTGATCCACTCCATGACCTGATTTACCCGTTTTGCCCCGTCCCTCAACCCACGGGTGGAGACGGATCTCCACCCGGGCTACAGCGCAGGGTCCACGCGCTGACCTGCGCGAATTCCTAACGTTGAGGCCATGACAGGGACTGTGCAGATTGTGCTGATCGCCGCCGCGATCATCTACGTGATGGCGCGCCGGCTGATGGGGGAGCCCGCGGTGGGCAAGCGGCTGCTCGTGCTCCCGGCGGTGCTCGGGATCATCGGGCTGACGCAGACGTCCGTGCACTCGCTGACCGCGATCGTGTTCCTCGTGGCCAGCGCGGCGCTCAGCGTCGTCTTCGGCCTGCTGAGGGGGCTGACGATCCGCACGTACGAACAGAACGGCATCGTGATGCTCCGCTACACCGCCATGACGATCGTGCTGTGGCTGGCCAGCATCGCCGCGCGGCTCGCCGCCGTGTTCGTGATGAACCTGATCGACCCCGGCGCGGTGCAGTCCGGCAACGGGCTGATGCTCGTGGTCGGAGCGGGTCTTCTCGCCGAGGGACTGGTCGTGCTGTTCAAGGCCGTGCGGGTGCCCGGCCAGGTCGTGTGGTCGAAGGGGCGCCGGGGCGCACCGCACCGCACGTCGCCGTTCCTGGACTCGTGGCAGCAGAAGGTGCACGAAACCAGGCATGATTCATCCCGATGATGTTCGCTGACGGGTTGTTCCGGCCGCTGGTCGCACTGGTGATCTCCGTGCTCACGGTGATCCACCTGATCGACCGGCCGCCGCACCTGCCCGAGCTGACCTGGACCCTGACCGCCGTGGCGATCGCCGCGGCGGTCACGTCCGCGTTCGTGCTGGACCGGCTGTCCGAACGCTGGGCCATCGCGGTGGTCACGGTGTTCGTGCTGGTCAGTGCCCCGCTGTTCGCGCTGGCACCGGCCACCGCCGCGGTCGCCTTCGTGTTCCTCGCGACCAGCACCGCCGGTCGTCGCCTGCGGTCCATGCAACTCGCCATCGGGCTGGCGGTCGCGGGCTCGTTGCTCACGACGTACTCGACGTGGCTGGTGGACTCGCCGGACGGCCCGTCCTGGTGGCTGTGCCTCACCGCGGGGCTGCCGGTGTTCTTCGGCTTGATCCGCCGCGAACGCGCCAACGCCCAGGTGGCCGCCGAGTACGCCGCGGCGCTGGAGGAACGTGGCCGGATCGCGCGCGAGATCCACGACGTGGTCGGGCATTCGCTGTCCGGTATCGCCGTGCAGCTCGACATGGCCGACGCCCTGCACGCCGCGGGCAAGACTGCCGAGGCCAACGAAGCCGTGCTGCGCGCACGGGCGTTGGCGGTGTCCGGGCTCAAGGAGACCCGACGCGCCGTGCACGCGTTGAAGGACGCCGCCCTGCCGTTGCCGGAGTCGATCGCCAAGCTCGCCGAGACCCATGGCGCGTCGTTCCGCGTTGTCGGCGAGGACGCGGTGAGCGTGGAGATCGCGCAGGCGATCATCCGTGCCGCGCAGGAAGCCCTGACCAACGCGCACAAGCACGCTCCCGGCGCGGACGTGGAGATCGTGCTGGAGTACACGGCGTCGACTATCAAGCTGACCGTGACCGACAACGGTCCGGCAGGGGAGCCTCAGCATGGTGGGATGGGCCTCAACGGCATGCGCGAGAGAGCTGCTTTGCTTGGTGGAACCCTGTTCGCGGGCCCGGAAGGTCCAGGATGGACGGTCAGGATGGAGCTGCCGCGATGATCAGGCTGTTGATCGTGGACGACCAGGCGGCGATCCGCGACGCGCTCGCAGTCATGCTCGACCTCGATCCGGACATCTCCGTCGTCGGCACCGCGTCCAACGGCCAGGAAGCCCTTGCGGCCGTTGAGGAACTGACGCCCGAGGTCGTGCTGATGGACCTCAACATGCCGGTCATGGGCGGCGCCGAGGCCACCGGCACACTGCGCGAATCGCATCCGGACCTGCCGGTCGTCGTGCTGACCACGTTCGACGACGATGACTCGATCCTGGCGGCGTTGCGCGCGGGTGCTCGCGGCTACCTGACCAAGGACGCCGACCGCGGCACGATCATCCAGGCCGTGCGCGGCGCGCACGCCGGCAACGCGATCCTCGACCCGGCCGTGCAGCTGCGGCTGCTGGACCTCGCCAGCCGCAAACCCGTTGAACAGCCAGGAATCGATCTCACCGCCCGCGAACGCGAGGTGCTCGACCTCATCGGCGAAGGCCTGCGCAACGGGGAGATCGCCCGCCGGTTGTTCATCAGCGAGGCGACCGTGAAGACGCACATCAACAACCTGTTCGCCAAGGCGGACCTGCATTCTCGCGCGGACGCGGTCAGGCTCGCCCTGGCGCTCAGGGGCTGACCTCTCAGGGGTTCGGGTGCGTCGGCGGGTCGCACGGAACCTTGCCGACGGTGACGTGGTTCGTCTGCACGCCCCAGCTCTCGCGCGGGTCGCCGCAGCCCCACCACGCCTGGCCGACGAGATCCTGGTGCTGGTAGTCGTTGTAGTAGCTGACCACGATCAGCATGCCCGGCGTCGGGAACGGAAGGGTCGGGTCCGCGGTGGCCGGCGCCGCTGCGGCGGTCGTGACGGCAGCGGCGAACAGGGTCGCCGTCAGTGCGCGCTTGAACATCGAACAGTCCTCTCGGATCAGGGACATTCCACCTGATGCGGCGTTCCAGCCCGTTCCACGACCGTTCCGCGCCGGCCACCGGGAAGCGCGGTATGAGGAATGATCGCGATTCCGGCCGGACTAATCCGATGAATCATGTAAACAGCAGTCAAGATGTGTCACTTTAGTTGACATCGCAGGTCGAGACCTCCTACCTTCGTCTGCATAAGGGCATCGAAGTCCGCCGCCCGATGTGCTCCCCTGTCGAATCGCCGCCAGGAAGGACGCACCGAACGATGGAATCGCGCATCACCCGCAGGGCGGCCCTCACAGCTGCCGCTCTGATGATCGTCACGGTGAACCCCGCGTCGGCTCTCGCTCCCGCTTGGGCACCGAACCCGCAGACGGACGGGCTCAAGGCGTTCGAGGGCATCGAGGTCGACCGCGGCAACAAGTTCCCCGAGCGCAAGGGCAAGTACATCGTCGTCGAGGGCGACCACTACCGGTTCAACATCTGGAAGAACGACCGCGACACCACCGGTGGCGGTGACCGTCAGCGCACCGAGTCCAAGGGCATGGTGACGGGCGGCAGCGCTCTCAAGCTCAAGAACGGCGAGACGTGGGTCATCTCGTACGAGATGTACATGCCGTCATCGCTGCACGGCACGAGCAAGTTCACGCACATCTTCCAAACCAAGACGCCGTCGACCAACGGCGGTCCGTGGACGACCCTGTCGTTGAGTCGCAGCGGTAGCACCGAAACCATCCGGGCGCGCGCGTTCAGCACGTCCGGCGCTCCGGACATCGCCTCCGGGAACCTGGCCCCGCTGCGCGACAAGTGGGTCACGGTCGAGTGGACGATCACGCCGGGCTCGAGCGGCACCGTCGGATTCGTGCTGCGCAACGGCACGGGCTCCGGCGCGCCGATCGCGTTCCAGGGCAAGCGTTCCGGCGTGAAGATCCCGGACGAGGGCGACTACATCCGGCCGAAGTGGGGCATCTACCGCTCGGTCGAGAGCGCGTCGTCGGACATCCTGGACACCTACATCAACTTCCGGAACTACACGGCTACCAAGAAGTAACTGAGCCGGGTGGCCCCCTGATCGCGAACAGGTCTACCGTTGATTGCCTTCTCTTTCCCAAATGGGAGAAACACGGAGGTCGACGGTGCGAGGCGCGATCGCGGCGGGCCACCCGCTCACCGCACAGGCGGGCGCGGCGATGCTGCGCGCCGGGGGGAACGCGGTCGACGCGGCCGTCGCGGCGATGCTCACGTCGTGCGTGACGGAGCCGCTGCTCACCGGGCTCGGCGCAGCTGGGTACATGCTCATCGCCCCGGCCGGCGAAACCCCTGTGCTGCTGGACTTCTCGGCCGAGGCACCGGGCCGCGCGCCGCAGGCCGACAGGGCGGACCTCGACCCCATCACCGTCCACTTCGGTGACGCGTCCCAGGAATTCCACGTGGGACCGTCGTCCGTCGCGGCCTACGGAATGCCCGCCGGTGCGGCGACTGCCGCCACCTACGGCCGGGCGCCGCTCGATGAACTCGTGGCCACGGCGGCGAAACACGCCCGCGAAGGTCACCGGGTGAACCGCTACCAGGCCTACGTCACCTCACTGCTGCTGCCGCTCGCTCACAGCGCGGGCCTCACCGCGTTCGAGGAAGGCGAGCTCCTCGTCCAGCCCCACGTCGCCGAAGCCCTGGAACGACTCGGCAAGGACGGCGCGGCACCGTTTTACACCGGCGACATCGCCCACGCGATCGCCGACGAGATCACCCGCAACGGCGGCGACCTGAGCCGGGAAGACCTGAAAGCTTATGAAGTCGCCACCCGGGAACCGCTGCACGTCCGCCACCGCGGCCGTGACATCCACACGAACCCACCACCCGCGGCGGGTGGTGCGTTGCTCACGCAGATGCTGGAAGCGTTGCCGGACAACCCGTCGCAACAAGATCTCATCCGCGCGATGGCCGCACCGAAGACCCATCTGAACCGCCTCGGCTCCACCACGCACATCTCCGTGCTCGACGCCGACGGCACGGCCTGCTCGGTCACGACGACGAACGGCGCGGGCTCCGGCATCTCGATCGCGGGCGTGCACCTGAACAACATGATGGGGGAGGAGGACCTGTCGCCCGACGGGTTCTTCAGCCACGCGCCCGGCGACCGGCTGCCGTCGATGATGTCGCCGACCGTGGTGACCAACCACGGGGGAGCCGAGCTCGTGCTCGGCAGTGCCGGGTCAAGCCGGATCTGCGGCGCGATCCTGCAGGTGCTCGTGAACGTCCTCGACCGCGGCATGCCCGCCCAGGACGCCGTCGACGCACCCCGATTCCACCTCGGCGGAGATCATCTTCACGTCGAACCGGGAATTCGTCCGGAAACTGAACTCCCGGTTACGCGATTTCGCGCGCCGAACATGTTCTTCGGCGGTTGCCAGGTGGTCGAGATGACCGGATCAGGCCTGCTCAGGGGTGGTGGAGATCACCGTCGGGACGGTGCTGTCGTCATTGTGTGAGACATTGCCCGCATAATGGGAAATCTAGTTTCCTGATTGACCAGTCAACAAGCACGATAGCTGCGTGACGGCACTACGCGAGAGAACCTCCTCGCCGCTACTTTCCCGAACGTTCCTGCAACTGTCCGTCATCAGCGTCGTGTCCGGCGTGTCGATGGCGTTCGCGATGCCGTTCGGCTCCCTGTTCCTCACCTCCGTGATCGGGGTTTCGTCGGTTCAGCTCAGCGTCTTCCTGATCGCGAGCCCGCTCGCGTCCGTGGTCGCCAGCACGATCATGGGCAAGCTGTCGGACGGCCGGGTCCAGCGCCGGTACATGCTCGTGGCGGGCGGCCTCGCCGGCACGATCGGCTACGGCCTGTACTCCGTGCTGCGCGACTACTGGCTCCTGCTCGGCACGTCCGTGATCTTCGTGGCGATCACGTCGTCGTTGTTGCCGCAGCTCTTCGCGTATGGCCGTCAGGTCTCACAAGGACCGTCGATGACCGTCAGCGTGCTGCGCACCCTGCTCTCCGTCGCGTGGGTGGCCGGTCCGCCGCTGGCCGCGCTGGTCGTCGCCAACATCGGCTGGGTGGGCCTCTTCGGCGCCTCGGCGATCCTCCAGTTCGGCGTCGCCGTGCTGGCGATCCTTCTGCCGGAGCCGAAGGCAGAACCCGAACAGGCGACGGTCGAGGAGACCGGGCACTCGCGCGCCGGGTTCTCGATCGTCATGGCCGCGTTCGTGCTCCTGCAGGGCTCCGTCGCGCTCGCGGTGAGCGGTCTGCCGCTGTTCGTCACGGCCAACCTCGAAGGCACGGTGGGTGACGCGGGCCTCGCGATGGGACTCTGCGCGGCGCTCGAGATCCCGATGATGCTGTGGTTCGGGGCGTTGGCGAACCGGATGTCGCAGCACAAGCTCGTGGTCATCGGCGCGGCGATCTCGTTGAGCTACCACGGGTTGATGGTGTTCACCCAGGCCGTGTGGCAGGTGATGGCCCTGCAGCTGCTGCACGCCACGGTCATCTCGTTGATCATGGGCGTGGGCATCACGTACTTCCAGAGCCTCGACCCCGAACGACCCGGCCACGCCACGACGATGTTCAGCAACACCCAGATCATCGGCGGCATGGTCGCGGGCGCCCTGGTAGGCCTGGCGAAGGAGTTCGGCTACCGCTGGATCTACGGGTTCAGCCTCTCGATGTGCGTGCTCGGGCTGGCGTTGCTGCTCGTCGCGGGCAGGGTCAGGGCAGCCGCGGAACCACGGCTTTCGCCAGCTCGGTAGCACCGGGGCACAACGACGTGCCCTCGGCGAGCTTCTCCTCCCGGAGCATGACGCGGACGAACTCGATCCGCTTGTCCTCCTCGTTGCCCTCCCTGGCGACGCGATGCTGGATCTTCACCTGGCACTCGCCCTCGTCCGGCTTCGGCTCGATGCGGGCGGCAAGTCCGCGGCCGACGTCGACGACCTCGCCGTCGTCGGACTCGAACGGCCCCTGGCGGCTGAACTCGATCTCGATCTGCCGCGGCGTGTAGTCCCAGCCGCAGCCCCAGGAACCGAGCTCACCCCACGGGTACGGGGTCGCCGCCGACTTCAGCTGCGCCACCAGGTCCCCCTCGCTGAGGAGGCGGCACGCGTCGGCGTTGGCGAGCGAGTCCTTGGGCCACGGCTCCTTGCGGCGCGGGATCTGGTGTTCCGAAAGCACGGCATGTGCGCGCTCGCCGGCGATCTGGGCGATGTCGCACAACGGCTGCCCAGGGCCGCCCTTGGCCTCGATCTGCAGGCTGTTGCCGTCGACCAGCACGATCGACTTCGTGCATTTGTCCTGGACGGACCCGATCTGGGTGACCGCACCGAGTTGTCCCGTCAACTTCTCCGTGCCGTACTGGACGAACTGCTTCACGAAGTAGTCGACGACCACGCCGTCCTCGCCCTTTTCGTCGAAGGCGACCCAGCTGCTGCAACCGTTGAACCAGTACGAGCTTTCCGCGCTGGTGTCGACGTGGTGCACGTTGAGACGCTGGAAGTCGTCCTTGCTCGCGGTCAGGCCGCACACGTCCATCGTGCGGGGATCGCCGACCGTGCCGGCCACCGGCAGCCGCGAGTAGATCACCGCACCCGCCACGACCACGGCGACGAGAGCGGCCGCACCGATCACGACGGCCTTGCGGCGCCGCGGGTTCGGCAGCTTCACACCCTCCAGCAACGGGCGGACGTTCTCGGTGGCCGGCCGGTCCTGCGGGTCGCGCTGCATCAGCTGGGCCAGCAGGTCGCCGAACGGGCCGTCGTGCTGCGGCGGCGTGATGTCGTAGGCCTTGGCGCGGCGGAGCTGTTCGGAGGATCCGGCGTCCGGGGATCCCCACGGCGATGTGCCCTCCACGGCCGCGAACAGCGTGGCGCCTAATGCGAAGACGTCCGACGCGGGCCGGGCCTCGTGCCCGTCCGCGACCTCGGGCGCCAGGTACGCGGCTGTTCCGGCCACGTCACCGCCGCCCACGCGGGTCTGCTCCGCCCACCGCGAGATGCCGAAGTCGCTGAGCTTCGCCACGTCGTTGTCGCCGACCAGGACGTTGCCGGGCTTCACGTCCCGGTGGACCATGCCCTTCGCGTGCATGGCCGCCAGCGCTTCCGCCAGCTGCGCACCGATCTTCGTGGCCCGCTGCGGGCTGATCGGGCCGTCCGCCTCGATGATCTCCGCCAGCGACCGCGACGGCAGGTACTCCATGACCAGCCACTGGTCGGCGCCGTCGGTCACGGTGCCGTGCACGGCGATCACGTTCGGGTGACTGAGCTCGCCGCCGATGCGCGCCTCGTGGCCCGCGTCGCCCTCACGCGGCCGCTTCAGCGCGACTGTCTCCTGCAGCTGCAGGTCTGTAGCTCGCCAGACATCTCCCATGCCTCCCGCGCCGAGGTGCTCTTCGAGCCGGTACCTGTCCGCGATAGTGCGCCCAACCACGAACCTGGATCTTAGGGAGGGGTCCCCACCCCGTGGGTGCACACTGCCAAGAATTGTTCGGATGAAAATATTTCCCGAGGGGGACGAGGTGTTCGAGAGCTTGGCACGGCAGGTGCCCAAGACGGTGCCCGGCGGGATTGTCGCGCTGGCGGTCACGGGCCGTGTGAACAGCGCGCCTGTCGACGGCCACACGGTTGTGTTCGGGCGGAATCGGCCCGATGTCGACATCTGTGTGGGGGAGAGCGACCTGCGGGTGTCACGGCGGCATGGCGCGCTGACGTGCCGTGAGGGCGCGTGGTGGGTGAGCAACCTCGGCCGGCTGCCGATCCGGTTGCCGAAGTCGCGGTGGCTGTTCCCGGACGAGGACGCGGTGCCTTTGTCCGACGGGTACACGCCGTTGTTCATCCGCGGCACCCGCGACCGCGAGCACCTGCTGGAGCTGTACGTGGCGGGTCCGGACGGTGGCCAGCCCGCGGTGCCGCACGGCGCCGTGACCGAGCCTCCGCGCCGATGGAGGCTCACCGACGACGAACGGCTGCTGCTCGTCGTGCTCGGCCAGCGCTACCTCATGCACGAGGCGAACCCTCAGCCGCTGGCTCGCCAGCACGTCGCCGAGGTGATGGCGGAGCTGCGGCCGGACGAGGCGTGGAGCCACAAGAAGGTCGAGCACATGGTCGCCGCGGTGCGTTCCCGGTTGTCACGTGAGGGCGTCGCGGGGCTCGTCCGCGAGGAGGTCGGCGAGCCCGTCGGCAACGCGCTCAACGACAACCTCATGCGGGAACTCGTGCTGTCGACGACGCTGGTGCCACCAGATCTGGCGTTGATCGACGCACTCTCTTAAGCGCCCAGCGCTCCGCGTCGTGATCGGCGGCCGTCCGGGGGAGGTGCGGCCGCACCCTGCACGCCACCTTCGCGAGCGCCCGCGGATTCCCGGCGCACAGCTGGATGATCTCCGCCGTCGCCCGCGGCTCCGACCCGATCAGGTCGTCGCCCAGCCGCGCGACGAGCAGGTCCCGCGACTCGCTGTCGGACCACGGTCCCAGCTGCACGCGCGTCGCGTGGTGGCTCACCGCGAGCTCGTCCAACCGGTCGCGGCTGGTGATCAGCACCCGGCAGGTGTCGCTGCCCGGCAGCAACGGGATGACCTGCCGCGCGCTCTGGGCGTTGTCGAGCACGACCAGCATGCGCTTTCCCGCGAGCAGGCTCCGGTAGAGCGCGGCGAGCGCGTGTCCATCAGTCGGCAATGGACTGTCGGTCAGCGTCGACACCAGACCGCGCAACGATTCCACGGTGCCGCGCAACGTTAGATCGGCGAACAATGCACCGTCCGAAAAAGACTGCCGGTGTCCCCAGTGCAACGCGAGCGCGGTCTTGCCGATGCCCTCCCGTCCGGTGATGACGGTGATCGGGCCGTCGCCGAGCTCGACGTCGCGGTTGACGAAACCCGGCAGCGCGGCGGGAAGCTGACGCGGCAACACGCGGCACGGCTGGAGGACTTGCTGGAACACGGTTTGCAGCTCGGGCCCCGGCTCGGAACCGGTTTCATCGCACAGAACGCGCCGGGCGTCGTGGAACGCCTGCAGTGCCTCGCCACCGCGTCCGGCCTGGTGCAGAGCGCGCATCAGCAGGCCGTGCAAGCCTTCCCGCAACGGATGCGCGCGCACGAGAACCGTCAGCTCAGGGATGGTCTCGCGGTGCTTTCCGGTGTGGATCTCGTGATCGAGACAGCGTTCGAGCGCGGCCAGTCGTTCTTCGTCGAGCGCCGCACGTTGCGCGTGGAGTCCGGGCACATCGGCGAGAGGGTCGTTGCGCCACAACATGAGCGCCTCTCGCAGTCGTTCTGGATCGGTTGCGAGGCTCCGAAACGCCGTGAGATCGACGCGTTCCGCAGGTGTTTCCAAGACGTAACCAGGAAGCCGGTGCAAGATCCGGATTTCCGGGTCGGGAGCGAGCATCGCGCGCAAGTGGGAAACGGCTCCCTGAACGATGTTGCGAGCGGTCGGCGGAGGCTCGGAATCCCACAGTGCGTCGATCAACTTCTCGAGCGGCACAACACGGTTGTGCTGCAACAACAACATAGCTAACACCGTTCGCTGATGGGTGCTGCTCAACGAGATCTCGCGTCCCTCGTGCCACGCCACCACGGTCCCCAGCACACCGAACCTCATACCCCGCCTCCCCTGACTCGTGAGTCAGGATTCCGGGGTCCGCGGGGACCGGTCCCGTGACGGAACGTAGACGAGAACGGCTCACGATCTACACAGCGTGCGGTTAGTTGAAGTCAAACGACACGTTCGTGAAAGAACCACGCGTTCGAGTGCCCCTGAGCTACTGGCACACTGCGCTCCGTGCCATCCCAGTTCCCCGACGAACCGACCGAGCGCCATCTCGCGCCGGACCCAGCGTTGATGGAGGCTGCCCGCGCCAGGGGCCGCGAACGCTGGGCCGCGGCAGGCGATCTGCCGGTGCAGGAGGAGAAGCCGCCGAGCCCCAAGCTCAAGCCGCGCGTCGCCGTCATCGCGCTGATCGCCTCGGTCCTGCTCCTCGCGGGAATCGCGGCCGTGACGTTCAGCGGCGGTGACGACACCGGCGACACGGACACCGCGCAGCCCACGCACAGCTACATCCCCGGCCTCATCACGCCGCCGGAGGAGCTGCCGGAGTCGTCCTCGGCGTCGAACGGCATGAACCCGACGCTCGCCTCGTCGGCGCTGGGCCTGATCCCGCCGACGACCACTCCCGGCACCCCGCCGCCCGGTGGCAACAACGACGGCGACCGGGCTCCCGCCGGCGCCAAGTCGCTGACGATGGGACCCGGCTGCGGTGGGTACTCGAGCGTCGGCTCGTACCGCGACGGCCGCAAGGGCTGGGTCGACCACGGCGACGGCAAGTGCGGCAACGCGTTCGTGTCGATCCCGATGTCCGGCGACTCACGCCGCGACGACGCCTCCGCCTACGGGCAGTGGACGTTCAGCGCGTCCGGCTCGTGCGACATCTCGGTGTTCATCCCGAACGGCAGTCTGGAAGAGGTCGGGGGTAACCCGACCGTGTACTACGTCTTCGACCGCGACGGCGTCGGCGGCACCCCGATGGCGTCGTTCGCGATCAAGCAGGTCGACAAGCGCGGTCAGTGGGTCGCGGCGGGGAAGTTCAAGGCCAGCGGAAACCTGACGGTGCAGCTCCTCACGCGAGGTCAGGACTGGAACAACTCCGGACCTACCTACGCCCATCACGCCGCTTCGGCCATCAAGGCAGACTGCACTGCGTGAGAGATCTTCATCTGGTCCGGCACGGCGAAGCGACGAAGGACGAGTCGAGGCTGACCTCGCGCGGCCGCAAGCAGTCGGAACTGCTCGCGGAACGGTTGCGGGGCACGGGTTTCGCGGCGGTGCACCACGGTCCGTTGGCGCGAGCGGCGGAAACCGCGTCGATCATCGCCGAGGTGCTGAAGGTGCCCTGCCGGGCGGAGGCGGCCGCGGACGACTTCGTGCCGCACTTCGTCCCTGATCACGACGAGTTCTTCGACCAGTTCCCGG
Organism: Lentzea aerocolonigenes; assembly: GCF_000955955.1. Lineage (GTDB taxonomy): Bacteria > Actinomycetota > Actinomycetes > Mycobacteriales > Pseudonocardiaceae > Lentzea > Lentzea aerocolonigenes_A. Next base: position 2,733 of record NZ_JYJG01000253.1, on the reverse strand, counting down.
AGTCGGAACGCACCCGCGGCCCGGCCTTGGCGCACGAGGCCGAGACGCGGTTCGCCCGGCCCGGCGACGGTCCGGTGCTGGTCGTGACGCACGCGTTCCTGATCAGCTGGCTGGTGCGGGACGCGCTGGACGCCCCGCCCGAGCGGTGGCTGACGCTGAACAACGACAACGCCGCGCTGACCGTCATCCGCTACACGAGCGGTCAGTCACCGGCCTTGGTGCGGTTCAACGACGCGGGACATCTCAGCTCGCTTTGAGGGTGAGCAGTGTGATCTCGCTGGGGGCGAAGACGCGCATCGGCGGGCCCCAGAAGCCGGCGCCGCGGCTGGTGTAGAGCTGGGTGCGGTCGCTGTGCCTGGACAGGCCGGCGACCACCGGCTGCTGCAGCCGCACCAGGTAGTGGAACGGCCAGATCTGCCCGCCGTGCGTGTGCCCGGACAGCTGCAGGTCCACGCCCGCGTCGACGGCCTTCTTGATCTCCGACGGCTGGTGCGCGAGGAGCACGACCGGGTCGCTGCCCTGCGTGCCGTTGAGCGCGAGGGTGAGGTCGGCGGCGTGGCCGGGCTCGCCCGAGTGGTCGGCCGTGATGTCGTCGATGCCCGCGAACACCAGGCGGGCGTCGCCGCGCTCCAGCACCGCGTGCTCGTTGTGCAGCGCCTTCCACCCCAGGCGGGTCATCAGGTCGATCCAGCCCTGGGCGTTGGAGTAGTACTCGTGGTTGCCGGTGATGTAGAAGCGGTGCTTCGTGTTGACGTCACCGAGCGGGGTGGCCTGCTCCAGGCGCTGCTCGGCGGTGCCGTCCGCGATGTCACCGACGTGCACGGCAACGTCGGCGTTCAGTTCGTTGACCGCGTCGACCATGCCCCTGGACCACTTGGCGCGGTTGATGGCGCCGTAGTGGGTGTCGGTGATGACGGCGACGGTGAGGCCGTCGAACGCCGGGTCGAGGCGCGGGATGGTGACGTCCTGGCGCTTGATCCTGGGGACGCGCATGGCCTCGTAGACGCCGTACGCGGTGATGGTGACGATCAGGACCGCCAGCAGCACGGCGATGAAACGGGAGCGGAACGGGTTCTCGACACCGCCCAGTGCCAGTGCGAGCCGCACGACGTCGGTGAGGAGCGTCCAGACGAACGCGATCCAGACGAAGCCGAGCAGGAACTGGGAGATGCGCGCGGCGCGGTCACTCGTGCGTTGGGTGAACAGCACGATCATGGAGATCGCTCCGGCCGCGAAGATGACGGCGGCGATCGGGCGGACCGGGTCGGGCCATTCGGCGCCGGCGGCGAACAGGCCCTCGAACGGGACCCAGAACAGCAGCGTGGTGACGCTCAGGAGGACGAGCGTGAAGACCACCCGCCGTACCGTGATGCGGGGCCGGGTCGCGGTGGTCGTCATCGCTCATCCTCCTGAAAGGTCTTACATCTAATTTATGTCAACGCGCGGATGAGGGTTTGCTCGCCCGAGTTGCCGTTGACGTCCGTCACACGTGTTTTGAGGCTGACCGGGCCGGATTTCACTTTCAGCAGAACTCCGCGGTCGCCGGACATGACGTAGGACGCCGTTTGCCACGTCGTTCCGTCGTCGTAGGACACGTCCACGGTGAGCTTCTTGGTTCGACCGGCCGTGGCGGTCTTGTCGAGGCGGAAGGGGATGGTGCTGCCGTTGCGGTCGTCGAACCTGACCGTGGTGAGGGGGAGTGGGCCGGTGGATTGCCGTGAGTCGAACTCCCACGCGGCCTGGACGGTCTTCGTGGCGGCTGCGAGGCGGTAGCGGGCCTGGCCCGGTGGCACCTGGAACGTGCCGCCGTCCGCGCTCGTCGTGCCGTCGACGAGCTTGCCGTCGCGGCGCAGTTCGGTACGGCCCTCCACGCCCATGTCACCGGCGACGCCGTAGTGGCCCGGCGTGTAGTCGGAGAGCAGCGCGAGGTTCGCCGTGATCAAGTTGCCCTTGCGCTCGTGGCGGGTCGCCGTTACTGACGGGCCGTACGCGCCGTGGCTCCACTTCTCGTCGTACTGCTTGCCGTTGGCGTATTTCTGCCAACCCTGTGCCTGCAGGACTTCCTGGTCGGGGCCGACCTGCGCCGCCCACCACTCGACGTCGCCGCTCGAGTGGTAGTAGGTGGTGTGCTTGCCGGGGAACTGGACGTCTTCGGCACCGTCGCCTGGTGGAGGTGTGGAGAGCGGGTGCTCGGCGAAGATGACCCACTGGCCGCTCGCTTCCGGCTTGCCGATCTGCGCCGTGGCTTTGGCGAGGCCGGCGTCCTTCACGTCCGGGAATGTTGCGGTGAGGGCGTTCTCCTTGCTGACCGCGATCGCGCACACGGAGTCGGTGCAGTTCTTGCTGCCCTTGACGTTCCTGACGAACTGGACGGCCGTGTAGATCATGCCGTTCGCGCTGCCGGGTGCCACGTAAACCTCGTCGCCCTGGCTGGCGAACGCCGATCCGTTCGGTGCGCCGAGGCTGGTGCCGATGGAACCGGTGCCCTTCGTGCCGTTGACGGTGGCTTCGAGCTTCACGCCCTTGCGGGCGTCGAGGGTGAGTTCGGCGCCGTCCGGGCCGACCGTGACGTCTTGCGCGACAAGCGTTTGCGACGGTTCCCACGGCGGCCTGCCCTCGATCGGGCTCGGCACCCACGTGAAGACCGTGTAGCGGCCCTGCGGGACATCTCCCTGCAGTGCGCGGCCGTTGCCGATGCCGCCCGCGTACATCTTGTTGTTGGTGTGGTTGGCC
>NZ_JYJG01000252.1 GCF_000955955.1 Lentzea aerocolonigenes | reverse complement strand
GTTGTTGGTGTGGTTGGCCATCGCGACCAGGAAGCCGTAGCCGCCGGTGCCGTTCAGCGCGCCGTCGCGGGCGATCGACTGCACCTTGATCTGTGCGGTGGCTTCGGTCTTCTGCTGGGTGGAGATGGCCGTGCGGAGGACGTTGTTGTTGTCTCGCGCGATGATCACGCCGGGTTTGGTGACCTTGAACGTCGCGGTGGCCGTGCCGTGCGCCGGGACTTCGAGGGTGGTGCGGTCGGCTGTGATGGTGGTGGGGACGCTCAGGGTGAGCTTGACCGGCTTGGTGCCGTCGTTGCGATAGGTGACAGTGCCCTGGTCCTTCAGGGTGGCCGGCTCGGCGGTGAGCTGGGTTTTCGTTGCCCTGTCGAGGTTCGCGACGCCGGTGCCCTGGTCGAACACGCTTGCGTTGATCGGGTCCGCGGTGTTCGTGAGCGCGGCCTTGAGGCGTGCGGGCGCCCAGTCCGGGTGCTGTCCGGCCAGGATCGCCGCCGCGCCGGTGACGTGCGGAGTGGCCATCGACGTGCCGCTCGCGAGGGTGTGCCGGTCGTTGATCGGGTAGCCCATGGACGTGCCCGCCGCCCGTGCCGCCGCGATGGCGTAACCGGGTGCGCTGATCTCCGGCTTCACCGCGCCGTCGATGCGCGGGCCGCGGCTGGAGAAGTAGCTGAGCTGGTTGTCCTTCGTGACGCTCGCGACCGCCAGTGCCGCGTCCGCCGCTGCCGGTGAGCCGACCGACTCCGCACGCCCTTCGTTGCCCGCCGCGGCAACGAAGAGCATGCTGTACTTGGCGCTCAACGTGTTCAGCTCCTGGCTGAGCTCGTCGGTGCCGTCGGTCGCGTCGCCGCCGAGGCTGAGGTTCACGATCTTGGCGCCCTGTTCGGCCGCCCACCGCATGCCCGCGATGATCGCGGACTCCTCGCAGCCGTACGGCTTGCAGACCTTGCCGATCAGCAGGTCCGCGTCCGGTGCCACGCCCGGCTCCGGTCCCGTGCCGGCGATGATGCCCGCGACGTGGGTGCCGTGGCCGATCTCGTCGGTGACAACGTTGTCGTCCTCTGTGAAGTCCTTGGTGGCTTTGATGCGGTCCTTGAGGTCGGGGTGGTTCTGGTCGACGCCCGTGTCGAGGATCGCGACCTTGACGTTTTTGGCCGTGTAACCGCGCTGCCAGGCCTTCGGTGCCTTGATCTGCGGGGTGCTCTGGGCGTCGAGCGGCTTGAAGAGCCGGTCGGGGCTGATCTTCGCGATGCCGGGCAGTTCGCCGGCCTGGTTCGGCGCCTTGGGGTTGATCTGCTGCCACAGGTTTTCGCTGAGGTTCGCGGTCGTGATGCGTGCGTCGGTGTAGCGGACGAGGAACTTGGTCGTGGGGTTGCTGACGTCGAACAGCTTCGCGTCCAGCACGCCGTTGATGACGAGCTGCTGCGCGTCGAACGGGATGACCGACACCCGTCCCTCGTCCACCGTCTTGAGAAACGGCATCTTCTGGCGTCCGGGCGCGGGGTGGATGACCACGTTGGGCGGTTTGCCCTGCTGTGTGACGACGTTCACGCGGTCGCCGGTGATGAGGACGGTCCCAGTTTGCGTTGGAGAGGCAACCGCAGAAGGCACCACGAGTCCTGATATCAAGACCGCGGCCGCCGCCAGCGCCGACCTGCTTAACGTTTTCATGCAGGTCACGCTTCCGGTGACGGCCGTTCCGGAACAAGAGCCGGAACGGCCACAACCGTTGACCGACCTCCGAATCCGCCGACATAGAGTAGGGCCCATGATCTTCTACACCGACGAGGAGAGCCGCACGCTGCGCACCGCTGTGTACGGCGCGATGCTGCTGGTCTCCCATGCCGACCCCGGCCCTGTGCTGGAGGAGCGGTTCGCCGGCCTGCGTGCTCTCACGCACCTCTCGCACGATCTCCGCGTGGTCCTGGGCGCGGCCCGCCCGTCCGTGCCCGCCGGCACCGACGAGGAGATCGAGCCGGTCGTCCTCGAAGCCCTGCGCAGCACCATGAAGACCCTCGCCGCCCGGTCGCCGGAGGACGCCGCGTCGTTCCCGCGCGCCGTGCTGGCGATCTGCCGCGAGGTCGCCGAGGCCGACGGCGTGGTCGTCGACGCCGAGGACGCGATGGTGGCCCGCATCGAGGGCGCGCTCGTCATCTGAGATGACTCTGGAAGATCACCTCGCCGGGCTGGCGCTGCCGCCCGGCGAGGTCGTGCAGTCGTCGGTGTGGGTGAGCCACGGCCCGGCGACGCCTGACCTGTGGGTGTCGATCGCCCGCTCGAAACCCGGTCTGTGGCCGCTCGTGCTCGGCCAGGACGGGCCGTGGGACAGCGGCGAGCTCGTGACCGCGACCCCGGCCGCGGGCGATCCGGCCGTGCTGCTGCCGAAGTGGTGGTACGAGTACGTCGAGGAAGACCAAGAGGACGAGGTCACCTCGCCGTTCGGCCGCGACTGGCCGGGCTTCGCACCCGCGCTGCCGCTGACCGGCGACCCGGACGGCGCGGCGTTCGCGCTCGTGTCGAGCCTGCTCGGCGGCGATCCCCGGATGCGCCTCGGACTCGTGGCGGCCGACCGTGGTGCCGACGCGCTGGCCGAGATGGGCTGGTCCGGGCCCGCGAACTACGTCGGCGACATGGGCGAGGTCGTCTCCGTCATCCGCGACTGGGAGGAACGGTTCGGCGCGCGCGTTGTGGGCGTTGGCGGACACGACACGTTGCACCTCAGCGTGGCCGCGCCGCCGCAGTCGCACGACGACGCGTTGCTGGTGGCGGCTGAGCATTTCGCGTTGTGCCCGGACAACATCTGGTCGTCGCTGGACGCGCCGACTTTGGACGCTTACGCGGCGAGGTTGGTGGGGCAGGACGCATGGGCGTTCTGGTGGGACTAGTTGGTTCCAAGGGGCCGCCTCCCGCCCGGCCCGGTCGCCGCGCCGCGCGACGGCGGGTTCCGGGCT
>NZ_JYJG01000251.1 GCF_000955955.1 Lentzea aerocolonigenes | reverse complement strand
GTACTTGCAGACGCCAATAGAGCCACGGCCAGGGGACGAGCGTCGCGATCCGGGCAACCGGGTCGCCGGGCGGGTTCTTCTCGGTCGCCGAGCCGTTGATGCGGTGGCAGGTGCGGCGCAGTATCGCCGCGGATCTGGCGCGTCTCAAGACGAACGTCGAGGCGGCCCACTGACTGGGCGCTGGGCCGAACGGCGGATGTGCGACGTTCGTGCGGTGGCAGGGTGGATCTCGCTGGGGATCAACTCTCGGGGGAGTGCCACCACATGGATCTGTCGCGCCGCGAACTGCTCACCCGCACCGGGCAGGCCGCCGCTCTCGCCACCGCCGCGTCCACGCTGACGATCGGAACAGCGCGGGCTGAGCCCGGCGTGAAGCTGACGCAGGGGACGAACATCTCGGTTTCCCGTTCCGCGGACGGGAAATGGCTCGCGTTCGACCTCGTCACCGCGATCTGGGTGCTGCCGTCGGCCGGTGGTACCGCGCGCAAGCTGACCGACGAGCTGCAGGACGCCACGCTGCCGTCGTTCGGGCCGGGCGGCCAGATCGCGTTCCAGTCCTATCGGGACGGCAACTACCACCTCTACGTGATCGGTCGGGACGGCAGCGGTCTCAAGCAGCTCACGCACGGCAAGTACGACCACCGCGAGCCCGCGTTCTCGCCGGACGGCACGAAGATCGCGTTCGTCAGCGACCGCGCGGGCAGCTACGGGGTGCACGTCCTGGACGTCGCGTCCGGGGCGATCACGCAGCTGACCGGTGTTCCGGACGAGGCCGCGGCGCCGCAGTGGTCGCGTGACGGCAAGCGGATCATCTTCGTCACCGGCAACGCCACCGTCGACACGGTCACGTTGGACGGCAAGCGGGAACGGCTCGTCACGGCACCCGCGGGCTACCAGCTGTTCGGTGCCGCGTTCGGGCCCGGCGACCAGCCCAGCTACACGCAGATGCGGCCTGGGCAGGCCGATCTGATGCTCGGCACCACCGCCGTCGTCACCGGGCAGGACGTGTTCGGGTTCGCGCCGGTGTGGGACGGCGACCGGGTGCTGTACACCGCTGACGGCCACATTCGCTGGCACGCCAACGGTTCCAGCAGGGACGTCCCGTTCGAGGCCTCCGTCCCCGTCAAGACCGTCAAGCCCCACCGCGGCAAGAACCTCGTGGCAGGCCCGGTCAAGGGCATCGCGGGACCGGTCGTGTCGCGAGACGGCTCGAAGATCGCGTTCCGCGCGCTGAACTCGCTGTACCTGCTCAGCAACGGCAAGACCACGAAACTGACCGATGGCGAGTACTTCGACTCGGACCCGGACTTCTCGCCGGACGGCACTCGGTTGATCTACGCCAGCGACCGCACCGGTGTCGCCCAGCTCTGGGTCCGCGACCTCGCGACCGGCTCGGAGCAGCTCTACGCACCCGCGCCAGGCGCCCAGACCACACCGCGTTTCTCGCCGGACGGCACGAAGGTCGCGTACGTGGACCAGGACGGCCAGGTCTGGATCGTGGACGCCACCGGTCGCCGCCAGATCACCCCCACGCTCTTCCAGCCAGGGCGCCCGACGTGGTCCGCGGACGGCTCGGTCGTCGCGCTGGCCGCCGTGAAGCCGTTCTCGCGCCGGTTCCGCGAGGGCACCAGCCAGATCCTGAGCGTCGACCTCGCCGGCGGTGAGCTCAAGTACACCGAGCCCATGCCGTTCCGCTCCATCGCCACCCGCGGCGACGACGGCCCGGTCTGGTCGCCGGACGGCAAGCACATCGCGTTCGTCGTGGAGAGCGTGGCCTGGGCGGTTCCGGTCGACGCCAAGGGAAACTTCACCGGCGAACCTCGCCAGGTCACCCGCGAGGTCACCGACTCGCTGGCGTGGCACGGCGACGACGCGTTGGTGTACCTGAACAACGGCAGGCTCAAGAAGTCCACTCTGGACGGCAGGACGACCACGATCCGCGTGCACCTCAACTGGGCCAAGCCCAAGGCGCCGGAACGCCAGGTCGTCCACGTCGGCGCCTGCTGGGACGGCGAGGCGCGGAACCTCCGCCGCAACGTCGACATCGTCGTGGAGAACGGCAAAGTCAAGGAAATCCGCCCGCACCAGGGCCCGGCCACCAGCACGCTGACCGCCATCCCGGGCCTGATCGACGCCCACAACCACTGGCACCTGCGCGGCCGCCAGTGGGGAGCGCGCCAGGGCAACCTGTGGCTGTCGTACGGCATCACGACGGTCCGCTCACCCGGCGACCCGGTCTACCAGATGGTCGAAACGCGCGAGGCCCTCGCGGCGGGAACCCTCACCGGGCCACGCTTCTACGCCACCGGTGAGGCCATCGACGGCTCGCGCGTCTACTACAACTTCATGCGCCCAACGTTGTCGCGCGCCCAGCTCGACCTGGAGCTGCGCCGAGCCCACGAGCTCGCGTACGACATGATCAAAACCTACGTGCGCCTGCCCGTCGAACTGCAACGCGCCGCAGTCCAGCGCTCGAAGGTCCCGCTGTCGTCCCATTACCTGTACCCGGCCGCGAACCTCGGCATGGACGGCATGGAACACGTCGGCGCCACCAACCGCCTCGGCTACTCCCACACCGTCACCCGCCAGGGCAAGGCCTACCAGGACGTCGTCGAACTGTTCGTGCGGTCCGGCATGTCGATGACCCCGACACTCTTCCAGTCGCGCGCTCTGTTCGCCGAGGACAAGTCGCTGGTGACCGACGAACGCACGCGAGTCCTGTTCCCGCCGTGGGAGTACGACCGCTACGTCACCGACGCCAACAACGCCGGCACCCCGGCCTCGACCTGGTCGCCGGACATCCTGCGCGGCTGGGTCACGTTCGCCCTGGCCGTGCACCGCAAAGGCGGCCTGGTCATCTGCGGCACCGACGCGCCTCTGGACACCCCGGCCACCGCTACCCACATGAACCTGCGTGCGATGGTGAAATACGGCTTCACACCACGGGAAGCGCTCATCACCGCCACCCGCAACCCGGCCCGCTGGCTCGGCCTGCCGATCGGCACGATCAGGCCCGGCGCACCCGCGGACATCTCGTTCGTCGAAGGCGACCCGCTCCAGGACATCAAGGCGGCGGCCAACGTCAAGCAGGTCATGGTCGGTGGCAGGCTGCACCAGATCGCGGATCTCCTGAAGCCCTATCGGCAAGCCCATGCACTGTCCACTACAGACGCGCTCGAACCGTTGCCGTCGGCGGAGAACAAGCACTGGTGGCACGAGCCGGAGTGGGCGGAGCACGTCTGCTGCGCCCACTGACACATCAGCCGATGGACACCACCCGCGCCCACGCGGGTGGTGTGTCCGGGACGTAGTAGGGATCGTCCTCGCCCGATCGGCTCGGCCGGGGAAACAGGCCCACCACCGTGCGGCACGGCGGGTGGGTCTCCGGCCAGGGTGTCTGGCCGTCGGTCAGCGCGACGATCACGTCGGGACGGGGACCGATGCGCAGAGCCTTCGCGAAACCCTCCCGCAGGTCGGTTCCACCACCGCCCACGAACGTGATCCCCTCCGCGTGGCACAACGGATCCGTGATGTGGGTGGCGGCGTCGCAGGACAGCACCGAGACGAGATCACGGTGGCCGCCCACGGTTCGGACGATCGCGGCGATCTCGAGGATCGCACTGCCCAGCTCGGTGTCGCTCACGGATCCCGAGGTGTCGACGATGACGACGACGCGAGGCGGCCGGCGCCGCAGGCTCGGCAGCACGACTCCCGGCAGGCTCGCTGACCTGCGTGACGGCCTGCCGTACGTGTAGTCCGCGCCCGCACCCGCGGTCGAAACGGCGGAACGGAGCGCCATTCCGAGCAGGTCCCGCCACGGCTGAGGCGGGTGGAAGACCTCCTCCGCCCACCGCTGCCAGCCCTGCGGCGCGGAGCCGGGGCTGCCGGTGATGCCCTCTGCCACCCGGAACCGGACAGCGTCCCGTTCCTGGGCACTGAGCCCGTGCGCGCCGTCCGCGCCGAGATCCCATTCCCGTTCCAGCCCGTCCGCGCCGCTGCCGCAGTCGAGCCACGCCCATCGGCTGGTGCACGGGCCGAGCCCGAACTGGTGCAGGTAGTCCTCCATCAGCTGTCCTGGCGGCAGCCTGAGCAGTTCCGGCTGGACGGCGCCCTCCGGACGCACCAGCCCGTCGCCGAACACGTCGTCGTTGATCTCGCAGTCCGCGGCGATGTTCATCCGCAGCCGCTCGGCCGGTCCGGTCAGCTCGTGCGCGACGGCGTACCGGTCGCCGCGCCCGTGGTGGTCGCGGAGCAGGTGCGAGACCTCGTGCACCCACACCCCGGCCAGCTCCTCGACCGGGGTGCGGTCCACGAACGCCGCCGAGACGTAACAGCGCCAGCGCTGGTCCACGGCCATCGTCGGCACGCGCCGCGACTCCACCGTCCGCAGGGCGAACAACGCCGTCGCGAGGTACGGCCGGCACCGGACCGCGTGCAAGCGGGCGGCGAAGAGCTTCTCCTCGTCCAGGTTCATCGGCGGCTGCCTGCTCCGACGCGTTCCACTGCCTGGTCGGCGCGCCGTGCCACCGACACCGCGCCGGCCAGCCGTTCGATCTCCGGTGGCACCTGCCAGTCGTCGCGGCGCAGTGCGGCGAGCGTGGACGCCGGGACGACCACCAGGTCCGGCGCTCCGGTGTCCAGGGCCAGCACCAGCAGCGACCACGCGGCGTTCCAGCGGGACTCCTCCGGGCGCTTGCGCACCGCCGCCACCACGCCGTCGAGCACCGCCTGACGCAGATCGCCGCGCTCGGGAAGGACGGCCGCCGCCGGATCCGCGAGCAGTGTCTCCGGATCCGGCAGGTCCATCCGGTCGAGGCCGGCCAGCAGCTCGAGACCCGGACCATCGCCGACCGCGCCCCGCACCAGCATGGACAGCACCTCTCGTGACGTGCCGGCCGCGGTCGCGAAAGCGATCAGCCGCAACGCCATCTCCCAGCTGCGCGGAGAGGGCCAGGGCCCGCCGCGGCGGGCTTCGTTCTTCGGCAGCTGGTGCACGAGATTCGGCCTGGCCGCAAGCAGTTCGCACACCGCCCGGCGGGCGAACGCGACGGCTTCCGCGAGCCGCGCCGGGTCGAGCCGGGGCAGCGTCGCGGCCGGCCAGGTGCCACCGAGTCCGCGCACCACGACGTCGTGGTCGTGTGCCCACTGCAGGTGGACGAACCGGTTGGCCAGCGGCGGGCTCAGCTCCCAGCCGTCCGCGGCGGAGGAGCGAGGGTTGGCGGCCGCCACGATCCGGACACCCGGCGGCAGGCGCAGCGCACCGATCCGGCGTTCCAGCACGACGCGCAGCAACGCGGCCTGCACGGCGGGCGGCGCGGTGGACAGCTCGTCCAGGAAGAGCAGCCCGCGACCGGCCCGCACCAGGCGCACCGCCCAGTCCGGCGGGGCCATCGGCACGCCCTGGGTCGCGGGATCGTCGCCGACCACCGGCAGCCCGGCGAAGTCGGAGGGTTCGTGCACGCTGGCGATCACGGTGGTCAGCGGTAGTTCGAGTGACTCGGCGAGTTGGGTGAGTGCCGCGGTCTTGCCGATCCCCGGCTCTCCCCACAGCAGCACCGGCAGGTCGGCGGACACGGCCAGCGTCAACGCGTCCAGCTGGTCGTCGTCACGCGGCTCGGTGGAAGTGTTGTGCAGCAGGGCGAGCAGGTCGGCGGCCACGTCGAGCTGCCGGACATGTGAGGTCATAATTTCGATTCACCTTGGGGTCGAGTGGGGCCGGGTGCCGGCCGAGCGAGAAGAAGTCAGCGGTGTGCGCAGTGGCGGCGCGGGCGAACGCGGAGCCGGCGGTCCCGAGTGGACGGTTCCTGGCCGGGGTCCGCGAGCCCGGCCCGGTACAGCCCGTGCAGGACCTGGCGGCGCACCGCCCTGTCGAGCTCGTCGCGCAGTTCTCCGTTGCGCAGCAGCACATCCGGCCCGAGCAGATCTTCGACGGCGGCGAGTGCCCCCGCGGTGTCGCCGTGGTCCAGCCGGGCGCGCACGTCCGGAAGCTGTTCCGGGTGCCGGTGCACCGCGTCGATCGCTTGCAGGCACGGCAAAGGAGGGCCGCCCAGTGCGACCAGCATCTCCTCGCGGCGAAGCTCGCCGGGGTCGTGGTCCAGCGGGACGAGGACGCCGTCGGCCACGCTGATCCGGTGCGTGGCGCCGCGACAGTCGACGAGGCGCGAACCCGTTGTGCCGTCCGGACTTCGTGACGTGCCGGATGGACGGCCGGGGAGAAGTGCCGACGCGACGAGCGGGTGCAGCCGGTCGGCGTCGATCAACCCGGCGCGGAGCAGTTCCAGGTCGGGCAGCTCCCAGGTCGCCGCGTAGGGCAGGACCAGGCCCGTGTCCGGCGCGCCGGGGTTCAGCACGATCCGGCGCCGGGATCCGAGCCTCACGGTGACAGCGCCGCTCGCCAATCCCTCGGCGCGGAGCAGCAACGCGGCCTCACCGGCCCAGCGGTCGGTGGCTCCGGACCGCTCCCGCAGCTCGGAAGTTCTGCGCGCGTCCCACAGGTGGCGGTGCAGGTCGAGGCGGAAATGCCGGTCCGGCCGGGGATGCGGATGTCCGCGCGCGTGGCCCAGTGGCCCCGACGGTTCCCACAGCGCGAGGCTGATCCGCTGGCCGGCGCTCGCCCAGGCAGGAGGTGTCCGCGCGACGAGCTGCACCGAGCGGTACCGGGCCAGGGAGACGGTGAGACCCGGCCGCAACAGACCGTTGGGAGCGATCCTGGGAAAGTGCCAGCGCAGCAGGTCAGGAGCCAGATGGCGCAGATCGGCGCGAATCGTCGCGGCGAACCGCGTGCCGTGGGTGCGACCCAGGGCGCGCAGGTTCAGATCCACGTCGACCCGCGCCGCGGCGCAGGCTCCTGACCAGTCGCCCGTCGCACGGCGGGCGGTCGCGGACTCGATCATCGACGTCGGCACGGCGAACTCGCGCACGTGCGACCAGAAACTGAGGCGGGACTGTCCGTTCGCGATCGATGGGTGCATCAGCACTCACCTTTGGCGAACGGGACCCCCGATCTGCTCGAGTAGGTGATCATCGCTTTTCAGCGTACACAGATCCGCAACCGGCTATTTGGTGTAGCCGATGCTCGCGTACTCCCACTCCCCGTTGCCCTTCGCGCCGAGGTTCGCGATGGTCGACCGGACCGCCACCGCACCGGGCTGGTGGTAGAGCGGCTGCTGGTGCCCGATCTTCCACAGCTCCTCGTCGATCTGGTTGGCCAGGGCGGCGCGCTTGGTGTCGTCCAGCTCGGCGGTCGCCTCGTCGTACAGCTTGTTGATGGTGTCGCTGCCGATGTGGCCGTAGTTGCGGCCCGTGTTGCCGGGGCTGAGGAAGAAGATCGGCTTCGCGCCGCTGATCGGGAACGGGCTCTGCTCCCAGCGGAAGCCGGTGACGTCGAAGTTGCCGGTGAACACCCACTTCGTGAGGAACTCGGCGGACGGGACCGCGGTGAGGTCGACCTTGACGCCGATCTGCTTGAGCTGGCTCTGGACCAGCTTCGCCACCTGCTCGTTGGGGGCGCTGGGGGAGGGGATGACGTAGCGCAGGACGAGCTGCTTGCCGTCCTTCGCGCGGTACTCGCCGTCGAGCTTCCAGCCCAGGGAGTCCAATGTGGACTTCGCGGCGTCCTGGCTGAACGGCACGAGGCCCGAGTGGTCCTGGTAGTTCTTGGTGCCCGGCGGGAACATCCGGTTGCCGACGGGCTTCACCGCGCCGTTGGTGATGCCACCGACCAGCGCCCTGGCGATCACGCTCGCGTCGACGCCGCTCATGATCGCGGTGCGCAGCGCGGGATCCGCGAGGATCGACGACGCCGCGCCGTTGAACGTGAGGTGGGTGTACTGCGGTGTCACGGCGTCACGCAGCACCACGCCGGGGATGCTCTTCGCGCGCTGGAACAGGTCGATGCTCGCGCCGACCTCGTAGAAGTCGATGGCGCCGTTGGCCAGCGCGTCCGCCAGCGCGGGACGTTCGACCACCCGGAAGGTGATCTTGTCGAGCTTCGCCCTCGCGCCCCACCAGCTGTCGTCGCGCACGACGGTGATGACCTTGCCGGTGGGGTCGATCGAGCCGATCTTGAACGGGCCGGCCGTCACCAGAGGCTTGTCGGCCCACGACTTGGTGAACGCCGCTGCCGAGCCGTTCAGGGTCTTCGGCAGCAGCGGGTTGAACAGCGCCTTCCACTCGGCGAACCGCCGCGCGAACGTGATCTTGACCTCGCGGTCGTCACCGCCGCGCTCGACCTTCGAGATGTCCTCGTAGCCGGTGTTCGTCGACGCCTGGTAGCCCTCGGCCTTGCCGGACAACGCTTTCGCCTGCGCGTCGAAGTCCTCCCACGACAACGCCCTGCCGTCGCTCCACTTCGCCTTGGGGTTCAGCCGGTACGTGACGACGAGCGGGTCGCTCGAGGTGACCTCGGCGCTCTCGACGTAGTCCTTGTTCAGCACGACCGAGCCGTCCGCCTTCTGGGTCGCGGTCCCCGGCACCATCGCGGCCAGCATGAGCACGTTGTTCCCGGTCGCGCCGTCGACGCTGTACACGTTCCAGTTGGAGGGGACCTCGTCGACCGGCCAGCGCAGTTCACCACCGTCCTTCAGCTGCGCGGGATCGAGACGGTTCACGTCCTCCGCGGCGTTCGCGTGAAGCTGGCTGCCACCGTTGCGCTCCGGTGCCGCGCAGGCGCCCAGGAGCAGGGTGACGGCGACCGCCATCGCGGTCGTGCGTCGAATCGTCATGGCACGCTCTCTGTCGTCGGTTCAGGACGCACTCTCGCGCGCCACGACGTTCGCGGCCATCATTTTGGTGATCTTGGCAGGATCAGTTGCCCGCCGCGAGCGCGTCGAGCCACTGGAGCAGCAGCGCGGTCTCGGCGTCGGTCAACGACGTGCGGCGGGTGCGCAGCAGTGCGGCCAGCTGCACCGAGGCCGTGAGCAGGCTCGTGTCCGCGCTGGGTGCCGCGGTACCGGACTCCGGTGTGAGCAGCCGGCTGTGCACGGCGTCGCGCACCTGGGTGGACAACTCCGGGTCGGCGTAGGTCTCGGGCTGCGTGACGATGCTCAGCGCGACGCCGACGTTCGCCGACATGATGATCTGCGCGGCGCTCTCCGGGTCGACGCGCAGCCTGCCCGCCTCGGCACAGCGTTCGAGCACCTGCCGAAGCAGCAGCAACGCCTCCTTCGCGGCGTCGGGCACGGCCTCGAAGCTCGGCGAGTACATCATCCGGTACACCGACGGGTGGGCCCTGGCGAACCCGACGTGCGTGTCCCAGCCGTCACGCAGGTCCTGGACCGGGTCCGCGGACGGCCGAGCCTCCCGCTTGGTCGCCAGGTAGCGGTCGAAACCGTAGTCGACGACGGCGCTGAGCAGCCCGTTCTTGTCCCCGAAGAGGCGGTAGAGCACGGGCGCGCCGACACCGGCCGCCGCGCACACGGCCCTGGTGGAGACGTCGCGGTCCGGGGAGGCGTCGAGCAGCTCCTCCGCCGCCTCCAAGATGCGCGTTCGCGTGTCCATGGCCACGAGTATAGCGCTGCTAACAGATCGGTGTAGCGATGATAACGAGCCTGCGGTCGCCTCGATCGCGGTTCACCGCTCGCCATCGCGATCATCGTCTGCAAGCGGTAAATGATCTGCGGGTCGGCTGACGTTCGTGACACGATCGTGTCATGACAGCCAAGGACGCCGCCGTCGCAGCGGGTCGTGACCTCGGGCTCGACGTCACCGAGGGCAAGGTGCTCTACGAACTGTTCTCAGTCGTGGTGCACCTCGTCCCGTCGCCGGTCGTGGCCCGCGTGCCCACCGTGCTGCCGCACACCACGACGCCGGCGGACCTGGCCCGGCGCCAGCAGCAGGAGCTCGACGTGGCGCAGTGGCTGCACGAGCAGGGCACGCCGGTGATCCCACCGAGTCCGCTCGTGCCGCGCGAGCCGGTGCAGTGGGACGGGTTCTCGATGACGTTCTGGCCGTTCACCGAGGAGGACGAGGACTCGGTGCCGGACTACGTCAGGAACTCCGAGCTGACCGCGGACCTGCACAAGGCACTCCAGGCATATCCCGGAAAGCTGGACTTCCTGTCGTCAGCGGAACCGAGGTTCGTCAGGGAAGGCCTGGAACTGCTCGAAAGCAGGCCGGACCTCGTCGATCCCGCCGATGTCGCCCGCGCCAAGCGCGAGTGGCTGGTGCTGGAACCGCTCGTCAGCGACGAAACCGAGTTCCTGAAGGCGTTTCCGGGCATCGACCTGCAGCCGGTCCACGGCGACTCGCCGCCCGCGAACATCTTCGCCGGCGTGAACGGCCCGCTGTTCTCCGACTTCGAGCTCATCACCAGGGGACCGGTCGAGTGGGACCTGGGCGGCCTCGGGCTGGAGCTCCAAGCCGCCTACGACCGCGGTGCCATCAAAAACGGCCTGCGCACGCTCGACAAGAACGTCCTCAGGTTCGTCAACGCCGTCGGTGCGATCCGCGTGATCGCGTATCTCAGCTGTGCGGACCAGTTGCCCGCCATGGTCGAGTTCATGCAGCCGTTCATCAACCAGTGGCGGGACACCGAGCCCTATCAGGCGTGAGCGGCCGCCCGATCCCCAAGCCAGGCAACGACTTCCTCGGCGGGCAACGGCTCGCTGAGGAAGTACCCCTGGACGACGTCGCAGCCGGCCTCGGCCAGCGCCGTCCACGTGTCCTGGTCCTCGACACCCTCCGCGACGGCCTGCAGCCCGAAGTTCCTGGCCAGGGCGACGAGGGCGTGCACGATCGCGCTGTCACCGGCGTCCGTGCACATGTGCGTCACGAACGACCGGTCGAGCTTCATCTCGTGCACCCGCATGCTGCGCAGGTACGAGATGGACGAGTAGCCGGTGCCGAAGTCGTCGATGGACAGTCGCACGCCGAGATCGGTGAGGTGCCGCAGCACGTCCACCGCGCGGTCCGGGTCGGAGATGATCGCCGACTCGGTGATCTCCAGCGTCAGCAGTCGCGCGGGAAGTCCGTGCCGCTTGATCAGATCGGACACGTCACCGGGGAACTCCGTGTGCAGCAAGCAGGCCGCGCCCACGTTCACCGAGACCGGGACTTCCCAGCCCGCGTCCTGCCACGCCCGGCACTGCCGCAGCGCCGCGTCGATCACGTACCGGGTCAACGGCTCGATGAGACCGTTCTCCTCGGCGATCGGGATGAACTCGTCCGGCCGCACCAGCCCACGGGTCGGGTGCTGCCAGCGCGCCAACGCCTCGACGCCGCACACAGCGCCCGTGTCGGCCAGAGCCTTGGGCTGGTAGTGCAGGAACAGCTCACCGCGGTCGATCGCGTGCCGCAGTTCCGTGACGGCGGTGAGCTGCGAGGCGCCGCGCTCGTGCAGGCGGGCGTCGTAGACGGCCACACCGGACTTCTCGCGCTTGGCCGCGTACATCGCGATGTCCGCGTGCCGCAACAACTCGTGGCCGTCCATCGAGTCCACCGGGCACAGGGCGACGCCGACGCTGCCGGCGATCTCCAGTTCCAGACCCTCCAGCGTGACCGGCATGGCCAGCGCGCCGAGGATCTTCTCCGCGACCATCGACGCGTTCTCGGCCGACCCGACAGCGGGCAGCAGCACGGCGAACTCGTCACCGCCCAGCCGTGCCACCAGATCCGTGTCGCGGACGGCCCACGAGAGCCTGTTCGCCACCTGGCGCAGCAGCAGGTCGCCGGTGTGGTGCCCGAGCGAGTCGTTGACCTCCTTGAACCTGTCCAGGTCCACGATCAGCAACGCCAGCGGCTCGTTCTTCTTGCACGCCTTGGCGACGGCCGTCTCCATGCGCCGCGCGAGCAGTGTCCGGTTGGCCAGACCCGTCAGCGCGTCGTGATGGGCCTCGTGCTCGTTCTTGGCGGCCTGGCGCAGGATCTTGCGGCGGTGGCCCAGCAGGACCATGCCGAACAGTCCCACCAGGAACGCGTCCAGCACGAACGCGATGATCTGGGCGACCCGCAGGCTCGAGTTCTTCTCGTCCGCGGAACGCAGGTACTCGAGGGTGTCGAGGCGCTTGTCCCCGATCGTCGAGGAGATCTGACGGCGCAACGACGAGTGCGCGAGCGACGCCTGGTCCGCCTGCAGCGAGTCCTGGCCGGCGATCACCTTGCGCAGGATTTCCGTGGTCTGGTCGTACAGAGGCATCAACCGCGCCGCCTCCGCGACGTCGTCGGCCTGCCCCTTGGTGCGCAGCCACTCGATCTCACCGCGCGCGGAACCCAGCGAGTTCTGCAACGGCTCGAGGGTCTGCTCGGTGCGCATGGCCTGCAGGTCCCGCAACGCGTTGTCCGCGACGTTGATGTGCTCCAGCACGCGGCTCCACCGCTCGCTGGAGTCGTTCAGAGCCCGCACGTGCGCGGTCGTGGCCTGCGCGGAGACGCTGCTCCACAGCGCCAGCCCCGCCAGGGCCAGCAGCCCGGCCGTCAGCCCTGCCGTCGCCACCCGTGCGGTGGCGCGGCCCTCCCAAAGCCTCACCGTGCCTGCTCCAACGGTCGCACCCAGCTCGACGGATCCTCGACGAAGCTGTCGATCTGCGCTTGGAAGAACTCCTTGCGCGCCTTCTCGGACTCCTGCCGGTGCAGGATCTGGTCGAGGTTCGCGGTGGTCACCGTCAACCCCGGTGTCTCGACCCAGCCCTCGGGTAATGGTGCCGCTCCAGTGGCGTGCCGCGCGAGCAACCAGCCCGCGACAGCGCCCTTGAGATAGTGCTCCGGCGAGATCGTCGCCACCATCGCGCCGTCCCGCACCGCCTGCAACGTTCTCGGGTCGACCCCGAAACCGCCCACCAGCCACCTCGCCGACTTCTCGGTCCTTATCGCGGCGAGGTTGACCCCGTCGCAGTCACCGGTCCCAACGAACGCGAGGGCATCGGGATTCGCCGCCACGAGTCTTCGCCACGCGTCGAGGTTCGCCTCGTCGTCGCGCTGCGTGTCGAACGGCCCCAGCACCAGTACTCCCGGTAGCTTCTCGGCGAATCGCCCCCGAATGCCGTCGGCACGGTCGTCGAACCCGGCGAGTCCCGGTGAGGTGTTTCCCAGCACCACAGTCCCGGTCGCGTTCGAGGGCAATCGGCGCATCAACTCGTCAGCCAGCTTTTCGCCGAGTTCGTAGTTGTCGTTACCGATGTGCAGTTTCACGCCGGAACTCGCGGTGAGCCGCATGTCCACACCGATGACGGCGACGTGCTGGCTCAGCGCCTCACCGATGGCCGGTGCCATCAGCGCGGGTTCGGAGGTGGCGACCGCGATTCCGCCAATCGCTGCGACCGTCAAATCGGCGAACAACTCGACTTCCTTGTGCCCGTCCTGGCCGGGAGGCCCGGTCACGGTGGCGCTGACGCCGCCGATGCGGCCGACGCCCTCGTGGAACCCGCTGGTCATCTCCTGCGCGAACGAACCGCCCGTGCGCTTGACGACGAAACCCACGTGCGGCAGCGCGTCGGACTTCGCGGCGCCACCGCAGCCGGATAACAGCAACAGACCCAGCACCAGCGCCGCAGCTCGCATCTATGACCTCGGGCTCGCTCGACTGACGGTGATTGATCTCCGGAGCGGCCCGATGCTACATCGCACGGCACCAAATAGGGATGACGCACCCCAATACCGGGAAGCGCTTTCATGTTGTGGAAGCGTCAGCTCGGTTCGTATCCCAGGTTCGGGCGCAACCACTGCTCGACCTCGCCGACCGGCTTGCCATAGCGGCGTGCGTAGTCCACGACCTGGTCACGGCCGAGCCGTCCCACGGTGAAGTACTTCGCGTCCGGGTGCTGGAAGATCAGGCCGCTCACGCTCGCCGCCGGGTACATGGCGAACGACTCGGTCAACGTCACACCGATGTCCTCCGCCGCCAGCAGGTCGAACAGCTCCCGCTTCACCGTGTGGTCCGGGCAGGCGGGGTAGCCGAGCGCGGGCCGGATGCCCCGGAACTTCTCCGCGTGCAGGTCAGCGAGCTCCGGCTGGGCGTCCGGCTCGAACCAGTCGCGGCGGGCGCGCAGGTGGATCCACTCGGCGAACGCCTCCGCGAGCCGGTCCGCGAGCGCCTTCACCATGATGGCGCGGTAGTCGTCGTGCTTGGCCTCGTACTGCGCGGCCAGCTCGTCGGCGCCCAGGATCGTCACGGCGAAGCCGCCGAGGTGGTCCCCGGCCGGAGCGATGTAGTCCGAGAGCGAGCGGTTCGGGCGCGACACCTGCTTCTGCGTCTGCTGCCGCAGCATCGGGATCAGCGTGCCGTTCTCCAGCTGGATGTCGTCTCCGGCGGAATGCGCGGGCCAGAACCCGTAGACGCCCTTTGCGGTGAACGAACCATTGGCGATGATTTCGTCGAGCAGCTTGGTGGCGTCGTCGAAGAGTTCGCGCGCGACCGGCTGTTCGAGGATCGCGGGGAACTTGCCTTTCAGCTCCCACGCGAGGAACAGGAACGTCCAGTCGATGAACTCGCGGAGTTCGCCGATCGACGGCGACAGCACCCGCGTGCCGGTGAATGCCGGGGTCGGCAATTCGGCGAAATCGACCTTTTCCGCGTTCGCGCGCGCGGCTTCCAGGCTCAGCAACGGCAGCTGCTTGCGGTTTTCGTGCTGCTCGCGCAATCGGGCCTGCTCGGCCCGGTTCGCGAGGTTGAGCTCGTGGCTGCGCCGGTCGTCGAGCAGATCCGAGACCACGCCGACGACCCTGGACGCGTCGAGCACGTGGATGACCGGCTCGTCGTAGACCGGGGCGATCTTGACGGCGGTGTGCTGGCGGGACGTGGTGGCGCCGCCGATCAGCAACGGCAGCTTCATGCCGCGCCGCTGCATCTCCTCGGCGACGGAGACCATCTCGTCGAGCGACGGCGTGATCAGCCCGGACAGGCCGATGACGTCGGCGTGCTCCTTGATCGCCGTGTCGAGGATCTTCGCGGCCGGGACCATCACGCCGAGGTCGATCACCTCGTAGTTGTTGCAGCCCAGGACGACGCCGACGATGTTCTTGCCGATGTCGTGGACGTCGCCCTTGACCGTGGCGAGCACGACCTTGCCGTTGCCGCCGGCCGTCGCCTTGGGCTCGGCGTCCATGAACGGCTCCAGGTACGCGACCGCGCGCTTCATCACGCGGGCGCTCTTCACGACCTGGGGCAGGAACATCTTGCCCGCGCCGAACAGGTCGCCGACGATCTTCATGCCGTCCATCAGCGGGCCCTCGATGACGTCGAGGGGACGCGGAAGGCTTTGGCGGGCTTCCTCGGTGTCCTCTTCGATGAAGTCGACGACGCCGTGCAGGATCGCGTGCTCCAGGCGCTTGCCGACCGGGGCCTCGCGCCAGCTCAGGTCGACGACGCGCTTCTGGCCGGGGCCCTTGACGGTCTCGGCGTGCGTGACGAGCCGGTCGGTGGCGTCCTCGCGGCGGTTGAAGATGACGTCCTCGACGAGTTCCAGCAGCTCGGGCTGGATGTCCTGGTAGACGACGAGCTGGCCGGCGTTGACGATGCCCATGTCCAGCCCGGCCTTGACGGCGTGGAAGAGGAACGCGCTGTGCATGGCTTCGCGGACGACGTCGTTGCCGCGGAAGGAGAACGACAGGTTCGAGATGCCGCCGCTGGTGCGGGCGCCCGGACATCGCTGCTTGATCAGCGGCAGCGCGTCGATGAACGCGTTGGCGTAGCCGTTGTGCTCCTCGATGCCGGTCGCGACCGCGAGCACGTTCGGGTCGAAGATGATGTCCTCGGCCGGGAAGCCCGCCTTCTGCGTCAGCAGGTCGTAGGCGCGGCCGCAGATCGCGACCTTGCGCTCGGTCGTGTCGGCCTGGCCCTGCTCGTCGAACGCCATCACGACGACACCGGCGCCGTAGTCGCGGATCGTGCGGGCCTGCTGCAGGAAGGGCTCCTCGCCCTCCTTCAGGCTGATCGAGTTGACGACTCCCTTGCCCTGCACGCACTTCAGGCCGGCCTGCAGCACGCCCCAGCGGGAGCTGTCGATCATCACCGGGATGCGGGCGATCTCCGGCTCGGTCGCGATCAGGTTCAGGAACGTCGTCATCGCCTGCTCGCCGTCGAGCAGGTCGGCGTCCATGTTGACGTCCAGCAGGTTCGCGCCGCCGCGGACCTGGTCCAGCGCGACCGCGAGCGCTGCCTGGTGGTCGTCGGCCTCGATCAGCCTGCGGAACTTGGCCGAGCCGGTGACGTTGGTGCGCTCGCCGATCATCACGAAGCCGGTGTCGGGGCCGATCTCGAACGTCTCCAGCCCGCTGAACCTGGTGGTGTTGCGGGCGTCCACGACGGTGCGCGGGCTGGTTTCGCGGACGGCCTCGGCGATGGCCTTGATGTGCGCGGGGGTGGTGCCGCAGCAGCCGCCCACGACGTTGACGATGCCCTTGCCCGCGAAGTCCTTCAGCAGGGCGGCGGTCTCGTCCGGCGTCTCGTCGTAGCCGCCGAACGCGTTGGGCAGACCGGCGTTGGGGTGGCAGGCGACGTAGGTGTCCGCGAGCCGGGCGAGGTCGGTGACGTGCGGGCGCATCTCCTCGGCGCCCAGCGAGCAGTTCACGCCCACGACCAGCGGCTTCGCGTGCTCGACGGAGTTCCAGAAAGCCTCGACGGTCTGGCCGGAGAGCGTGCGGCCGGACAGGTCGACGATCGTCACCGAGATCCACAGCGGCAGGTCGGGAGCGACCTCGCGCGCGGCGGTGATGGCGGCCTTGCAGTTGAGCGTGTCGAAGATCGTCTCGATCAGCAGCAGGTCGACGCCGCCCTCGTGCAGCGCGGCGATCTGCTCGGCGTAGGAGGCCTTGACCTGCTCGAACGTCACGGCGCGGAACGCAGGGTCCTCGACCTTGGGAGACAGCGACAGCGTGACGTTGAGCGGACCGACTGAGCCGGCCACGTACCTGCCACCGAACTCCTCGGCCGCTTGGCGGGCGATCTTCGCGCCCGCGATGTTCATGTCGCGGACGCGGTCCTGCAGCCCGTAGTCGGCCTGGCCGATCGAGGTGGCGGTGAACGTGTTGGTGGTCGTGATGTCCGCGCCCGCAGCCAGGTACTGCCGGTGCACGTCGAGCACCAGATCCGGGCGCGTGAGGTTGAGCAGGTCCGGGTCCCCGACGACGTCCATGTGGTGGCTCTCGAACTCCGCGCCGTAGTAGTCGGCGGGGGAGAGCTTCGCCTGCTGGAACATCGTGCCCCAGGCGCCGTCGAGCACGGCGATCCGCTGGTTCAGCAGGGACTTGAGACCATCCACGCGCGCTCCCGAGAAGTCGGAAGCGCCCTTGTTCATGGTCGTACAAGGCCGAGCGTGGCGGGTCTGGAGCCCGTTGCAGCGCTTCTCGGCCTCGCTGAGCAGGATAGCGCGGACGACCACCGGCCAGGAACCGGTCTCACTTCGTAGGATGGCCCGTGTGAACGAAAAACGGGCTTTGGTGCTGGGCGGCGGTGGCGTCACCGGAATCGCTTGGGAGACAGGGATTCTGCACGGACTGGCTGCTGCGGGCGTCGACCTGACAGATGCGGACCTGTTCGTGGGGACGTCGGCAGGGTCGGTGGTGGCCGCGCAGTTGGCGGGCGGTGCGGCGTTGAGTGACCTGTACGAGGGTCAGTTGTTGCCGCCCGATGGGGAGATCCCGGCGCGGCTGACCCCGTGGATGCTGGTGCGGTACGCCCTTTCCTACGTGATGCCCGGTAGTCCGGCCCGGAAACGGGCGCGGCTGGGTCGTGCCGCGGTGAAGGCTCGCACGCCGTCCGAGGAGTCTCGTTTGGCGGTGTTCTCGTCGCGACTGTCTATTTCGGACTGGCCTGAGCGCGCCCTGAAGGTGACCGCCGTTGATGTCGCTGACGGGAAGTTCGTGGCGTTCGACCGGGACAGCGGAGTGCCGTTGGTGCGCGCGGTGGCGTCGAGCTGCGCGGTGCCGCTGGTGTGGCCACCGGTGACGATCGACGGTCACCGTTACATGGACGGCGGCATGCGGTCGGCGGCGAACGTGGACCTCGCCGCTGGGTACTCGCGGGTCGTGGTCGTGGCGCCGCTGACTCGTGCGGCTTCCGCTGCCGCGACTCCGCAGGCGCAGGCCGCCCGGCTGGGCGTGCCGTCGATCGTGGTGAGCCCGTCCGGGGAGGCGTTGGCCGCGATCGGCCCCAACCTGCTCGACCCCGCTCGCCGCAAGCCCGCCGCCGAAGCGGGCTTCGCACAGGCCGCCTCCGTGGCCGAGGCAGTTCGTGAAGTCTGGAACTGATCACTGTTCGATCGAGCAACAACTGGTCAGTACCTCTTGTTCGGGACGTTTTGCCTGCTTACCGTCGCCAACCACTCGCATTGGCAGCTTTGTTAACTATTGCTGGAGGCGGTCGTGGGCGGCAGAACAGCAGCTGCGTTAGGGGCGGGCGGGCTCGTGCTCGCCCTCCTCGTGGCAGGAGTGACCAGTGCATCGGCGGCGGATCCACTGGTCTCGCAGGGCAAGGCGGTGACGGCGTCCTCCGTCGAGGGCTCCGGTTTCGAGGCGGCGAAGGCGGTCGACGGCAACGCGTCGTCGCGCTGGGCCTCGGCGGAAGGGCACGACCCGGAGTGGTTGCGGGTCGACCTCGGATCCACGCACACGATCAGCCGGGTGCGGTTGAACTGGGAGGCCGCGTACGCCAAGTCGTACCGCGTGCAGACCTCTCCTGACGGTTCGGCGTGGGCCGACGTCTACTCCACCACCACCGGAAACGGCGGCATCGACGACTTGACCCTGTCCGGTTCAGGCCGGTATGTGCGGGTTTACGGCACCGCGCGGGGGACGTCCTACGGCTACTCGTTGTTCGAACTGGAGGTCTACGGCACGACGGACGGCGGCAACCCGCCGACCACCACGACACCGACCACGACCACGACCACGACCACCAACCCGCCTTCGGGGCTCGGTTATCCGTTCGGCAGCAGGCAGACCCCGTACGTGGCGGGCATCCTGCGCCCGTCCGGCAGCACGTCCACTTTGGACGCCGCCGTGGTGGACTACTACCAGCGCTGGAAGTCCGCGTTCATCCGGCACAACTGCAACAGCGCGTGGTCCCAGGTGCTCGCCACGGACGCCGACCACGCCTACGTCGCCGAGGCCCAGGGCTACGGCATGGTCGTCGTCGCCACGATGGCCGGCGCCGACCCGGACGCTCACAAGATCTTCGACGGCTTCGTGAAGTGGAAGATCGACCACCCGTCCTCCATCGACCCGGACCTGATGGCGGCCGAGCAGGGCGCGGACTGCAAGAGCACGAGCGGCGTCGACGCGGCGACCGACGGCGACATGGACGTGGCGTACGGGTTGCTGCTGGCCGACAAGCAGTGGGGCAGCTCCGGCACCTACAACTACAAACAGCTGGCCATCAAGCACATCAACGGCATCAAGCGCAGCGAGATCAACCCGTCCACGAACCTGTTGCGTCCCGGCGACTGGGCCGACTCCGGCGACCCGCGCTACTACGTGACCCGCTCGTCGGACTGGATGGCCGACCACTTCCGCGCCTTCCGCAAGGCCACCGGCGACTCCGCGTGGGACACGATCCGCAACGCCCACCAGAACCTCATCAAGACCATGCAGCAGAACTTCGCGCCGAACACGGGCCTGTTGCCCGACTTCGTGGAACGCACGAACTCCACCCCGCGCCCGCCGGCCGGCAAGGTGCTCGAGGACGAGCTGGGCGACGGCAAGTACTGGTGGAACGCGTGCCGGGACCCGTGGCGAATCGGCGCGGACGCGGCCACCAGCGGCGACGCGACCTCGCTGGCGGCGGCTCGCAAGGTCAACACGTGGGCGAAGTCCAAGTTCGGCGGCAACCCGAACAACATCAAGGTCGGCTACCAGCTCAACGGCACGCAGCTGTCCAGCGACGTCTCCGAGGCCTACACCGCGCCGTTCGCGGTGGCGGCGACGACCGATCCCGGCAGCCAGGCGTGGCTCGACGCGTTGTGGAACAAGATGGTGTCGACGCCGATCGGTGGCAACGACTACTTCGCGTCGAGCATCCAGCTGCAGGTGATGATCACGGTGACCGGCAACCACTGGGTGCCGTAATCCCGTTGCGGTCCGTCGTTCAATGGGTGGATGGGGATAGCGAAGGCACGCCGGATCGCACGACGTGCACACCGGGGGCAGCTCACCGCTGATGGTGAGCTGTTCCTGGACCACCTGGAACGACTCGTCCGCACCGTCGAGGAACAGGGCGGCGATGCGGTGGCTCAGCAGGCGGCGTGGTTGCACGCCGTGCCCGGCACCGGAGTGGACCTGACTCGCCAGGACCTGCCCTGGCGAGTTCTCCGCGCGGTGGAGGAGTTCCGGGCTGCTGCCCGAACGCCCCGGCAGAGCCCTCCCCAGAGCTCGTGGCAGCCGTCGGTGCAGCTACCGGAGGGCACGCTGCCGGAGTTGCTCGCCGCCCACCGGGAACAGCCCGCGTACGAGACCAGGGCGGCGATCACCAGCCTGCTCGGGTTGCCGATCAGCCCGGACGACCCGGCCGTGACGGAACTGGCCGAACAGTGGTGGCAGCCCGGCGACGAGGGAAGGACCGGAAGGTTCGACCGGGAACGCCTGCTGCGCGCGGTCACCGATGGCTCCCAGACCACTGCCGCGACCGCGATCGCGGTGCTGCCGGGTGAGGGAGACGACCGGGAGGTCGAGGCTCTCCTCACCGTGCTGCGCAGGCCGGGTGGGGAGTGGTGCTGGGTCCGTCAGCGCGCGCGGGTCAGGCTGCACGAGATCGATGAGGAAGCGGCCTCGCGGGAATGGCCCATCGATCCGCAGGACGTGTGGTGGCTCAACACTCGTGCCTGGGTGCTGGAGCACGCGGCACACCTGGTCCCACAGCTGATCGATGCGCTGCCTCGACCTGAGTGGACGGAAGCGGCAGCGTTCGCGCTCGGTGTGCTCAGAGCCTCGGAGGCGGTGCGGCCGTTGTGCGAGAGCACACGGTCCAGTGACGACCCGCGCTCGCAGGTCGAGGCGCTGGCCAAGATCGGTTCCGCCGAGGCGAACCCCGCGCTGGTCGCGCTCCTCGGCCACCACCGGGCGGACGTGCGGGAGGCCGCACTGCGAGCGCTCGACCGGATCGGCGGTGCCGAGGTGGTCGACGCGGCGGTCATGGCGTGCGACGACCTGTCCCCGGCGGTGCGGGATCGGGCGGCACGCGTGCTCACCCGGCGTGGCGACGCGCGTGCCGTGATCCAGCTGATCCGGCTCTGCGACACGCGGTTCGCGGCCGCGGCGGCCGATGCGCTGGCCCGCATCGGTGATGCGCGCGCGGTGCCGACGTTGTGGCATCTCTTCCTGCATCACGACGACAAGGCGGTCCGGTACGCGGCCGGCCGTGGCCTGGCCCGCATCGAGGGCGAGCAGCAGGCGTGCACGTGGGAGCCGCGGATCCTGCCTGCCCACGTGTGGTTGCTCGGCCACAAACCCGACTGGGACCACTCCTGCCTGGAGTACGGCCGCAGGCACTCCGACGCCTTGGTGCGGGCCCGTACCGCGGAGGCCTATGGACGGCTGGGTGATCCCGCGAACGCCGAGCACGTCCGAGCCCTGCTCGACGACCCGGATCGGCGGGTCAGGGCGACCGCCAAGACCGCGCTGGCACGTCTCGAGAATTGAGGGTAGACCTTGACCCTGGGTCAAGGTTCGAAGGTTACTGCCATGAACAACGACTTCATCGCAGAGACCGCCGCCCGCTTCACCATCCCCGGCGCCGCCGCCGGCGTCTTCCACGACGGCGAGGAGCACTTCTTCCTCCACGGCGTGACCAGCGTCGAGAACCCGTTGCCCGTCAACGAGGACACGCTGTTCCTGCTCGGCTCGGTCACCAAGACCTACACCGCGACCGCGATCATGCGCCTCGTCGGGCAGGGCCGGGTGGAGCTGGACGCGCCGGTCCGCCGGTACGTGCCGGAGCTCGAGCTGGCCGACGGCCGCGAGTTCACCGTGCGGCAGCTGCTCAACCACACGTCCGGCCTCGACTGGGGCACGCTCGTCGACACCGGCGAGGGCGACGACGCGCTGGCCGAGCACGTCGAGGAGCTCAAAACGTTGAAGCTCATCGCCGAGGTCGGGGAGCGGCCCTCGTACAGCCAGTCCGGGTACAACCTGGCCGGGCGGATCATCGAGAAGGTCACCGGGCTGACCTACGAGCAGGCGATCACGAACCTGCTGCTGGAGCCGCTCGGGCTGGGCAACACGCACTTCGACCGGGACGCGGTGATGACGCGCCGGTTCGCGGTCGGGCACGAGAAGGGCGAGATCGCCCGGCCGTGGCGGCATTGGAGGGCGAACAATCCCGGCGGTGGCATCGCGGCCTCCGTCGAGGATCTGCTCAGGTGGGCGAGGTTCCACCTGGGGGACAACGGCCTCGAGGAGATGCGCCGGCCTACCGCGACGCTGCGCGGCAGCAACCTCGGTGACGCGATCGGGGTCGGCTGGTTCCTGCGCGAGATCGGCGGCGTGCAGGCGATCGGGCACGGCGGGTCGTCCAACGGGCAGTTCGCCGAGCTGCTGATCGTGCCGGAGCGGAACTTCGCCGTGGTGTCGATCGCGAACCAGGGGCCGGACGGCATTCCGTTCAACCAGGCGGTGGTCCGGAAGGCGCTCCAGAGCTACCTCGGGGTGGTCGACCGGGATCCGGAACCGTTGCCGTACGACGAAAGCAAGGCACGAGAGGTCGTGGGCGAGTACGACAACGACGCGATGGTCATGACGATCGAGGACACCGGTGCAGGCCTCGTGCTGGAGGTGCTGATCCGGCCGGAGATCCGCGAGAACGCCGAGATGGAGCTGCCGGCCGACCACGCGCCGTTCCCGATGGGACTGTTGCCGAGGGACGAGTACCTGATCACCGAGGGCGCGTTCACCGGGCAGCGCGGGTTCTTCACGCGGGACGACAGCGGCAGGATCATCGGGGTCGATCTCGCCGGTCGCGTGTTCGGCCGGGTGCGATGATGGCCGGATGATCACGATCGGCCAGCTCGCCCGGTACGCGGGCGTGACGATCAAGGCGGTGCGGCACTACCACAAGGTGGGGTTGCTGGAGGAGCCCGCGCGCGATCACTCCGGCTATCGGCGGTACTCCGCTCAGGACGCGATCGACCTGGTCAAGATCCGCACGCTCGCCGAGGCCGGGGTGCCGCTCGCCAGGGTCGAGGAACTGCTGAAAGCGGGCGAGGAGGAGTTCGCCACGTCGATCACCGAGATCGACGAGGCGCTGCGCCGCAGGCAGGAGGAGATCGAGCGAGCCCGTGAACGCGTTGTCAGGCTGAGGCAGGGCGAGCTCTTCCTGACCGCGGAAGCCGCCGCGATGGTCGAGAAACTCAGGAAGATCGGCGTGAGCGAGCGCGGGATCACGATGGAACGCGAGGTCTGGGTGCTCATGCAGGCGGTGGCGCCGGAGGAAGCGGCGGTGTGGCTCGCGGACAAGGCGGAGTCGCTCGAAGACCCCGGGTTCCAGCAGATCTACCGGGAGTACGACGAGGCTTTCGGGTGGTCGCCGGACGACCCGCGGCTGCCCGCACTGGCGAAGCGGGCGGCCGCGTGGATGAGCACCAGGAAGGAAATGCCTTCGGCCGACCCGGAGATCGCCGCGCTGGCGATGGAGGCCGCGGGGGCGTCGTCACCGGCGTGGAACCGGATGGCCAGGCTCTGACGCGCGGCTCCGTCCACAAAGGACTTCAGCTGGTTCGGAGACCGTCGAACACAGAGCCTCTTCAGCTGACTTGAGTCTGACTTGAGCGCGTTCCCCCTAGGATCGTTCCATGCGGATTCGACGCTTGTTCTGCATGATCTTCGCGGTCGTCCTGGTGTCGGCGGGCATCGGCACGGCGCACGCTGGGGAGCAGCAGTTGTTGCACTACAACCACGCCTGGGGCACGTTCGACCGGGCGACGGCCGACGCGGTCGAGCACTCCACGTACCTCAAGGAGTTCGCGGACTTCGAGGTGCGCACCACGACCGGCGCCGACGGCAAGGTGTGGACCGGCCGCTACCTGCGCGGCAAGGAGACCTACCTGGAGGTCTTCGGCATCGGTGACGTCCCCGGTCAGGACGGCGAACTCGGTTCGGCGGGGCTCGGGCTCTCCACCGAACGCGACGGTGGCATCGAGGTGCTGAAGTCGAGGTTGCGCGCCGCGGGCTCGACGCCGATCGAGTTCCTGCAGACCCGCGACTT
The DNA here is from genome assembly GCF_000955955.1 of Lentzea aerocolonigenes. Classification (GTDB taxonomy): domain Bacteria; phylum Actinomycetota; class Actinomycetes; order Mycobacteriales; family Pseudonocardiaceae; genus Lentzea; species Lentzea aerocolonigenes_A. Next base: position 10,150 of record NZ_JYJG01000251.1, on the reverse strand, counting down.
CGGTGACGGCAAGCCGGTGCCGTGGTTCGACGCGGTGTTCCTCGACGACACCTACGAACGCTTCGGTGCCTGGGCCATGGAGTACCGCGACGAGTACCTCGACGACCCGCGCAGCAAGGTCGGGCCCGCGCAGTTCCCCGGCGACGTCAGCAGGGACCGCTATCTGCCGGACGCCTACAAAGACCGGCTGATGCGCAACATCACGCTGATCCGCCTGGCCGTCACCGCCGGAGACCTCGCGGACACCATGCCCCTGTTGCGTGCGGGCGGCTTCCTGCTTCGAACCGATCCGGCTGGTGTCACGGCGTCCAAGGGCGGCACGACGATCCGGTTCGACCAGGTCGCGATGGGACGGACCGGGCTCAAGCGGGTGGAGTTCGACCTGAACCGCGTGGTGCGGCGCCATGTGGAGCAGCTGGGCACGTCGACGCTGGTCGTGGGCCCCGGCAAGCGCGCGGTCTGGACTTTCTGACACAGTCGGGTTCATGGCGTTGGTCGGACGGGAACGGGACGAGGAACGGCTGGCGGTCCTGGCGGCGTCCGGTGGCTGCCTGCAGATCGCAGGCGAGCCGGGTGTCGGCAAGTCCGCGCTGCTCAGCACTCTCGACGGGCACCTGGTCGTCGGGGTCGAGGCCGAGCAGGACCTGCCTTACGCGGGACTGCACCAGGTCCTGCACCCGTTCCTCGATCTGTCCACTTCGTCCGGTGCGCGGCGCGGCGCCCTGGAGGTCGTCTTCGGACTCTCCGACGGCGCCGCGCCGCCCGTCCACCTGGTGGGCCTGGCCGCGCTCGACCTGCTGAGCGGGGCCGTCGTGCTGGTCGACGACGCGCACTGGTTCGATCAGGCGAGTCAGGACGTTCTGGGGTTCGTCGCGCGCCGGTTGACCAGTGGCACGCTCATCGCAACGTCACGCACCCCGCTCTTCGCCGGCGTGCCCACGCTCTCGTTGGAACCGTTGTCGCCCAGCGATGCCCGCACTCTCCTGACCTCGGTCGCGCCCGAACTGGACGCCGAACGCCGTGAGCAGGTGCTCGCCAAGGCCGCCGGAAACCCGTTGGCGCTGACCGAACTTCCTTTCGGCGGCAACTCGCTCGAAGAGGCGTTCGCCGCGCGGGTCTCGAAACTGCCGCCTGAGGAGCGGAAAGCGTTGCTGCTTCAGGCTTTGGGCGGAAGCGGCGACTTCCGGCACCCCTTGATGAGGTCGGCGATCGTGCAGGCGGCGACTCCTGCGGAACGTCAGGAAGCACACCGGCAGCTGGCCGCGACGGACCAGCCGGATCGCCGGGCGTGGCATCTCGCGAGCGCGGTCACGGGCACGGACGAGAACGTGGCGAGCCTGCTCGAACAGACCGCGGACCGGGCACTGAGGCGCGGTGGTGCGGCAGCCGCGATCAGCGCGTTGGAGAAGGCCGCGCGGACAGGTGACGGCTGCCAGCGAGCACGTCGGCTGATGCGAGCAGCCGAGCTGGCAGCGGATGCGGGTCGCCGGGCCGACGTCGAGCGCATTCTGCTCGAGGTGCGCGGGCTGGATCTCACGCCGCGGGAACGCGCGCTGGTCACGTGGTTGCCGAGTGCGTTCGACGACGGCGTGGGGCAGGGCGCGGCCGGACCGGGTGAGCTGGTCGGGCTGGCCGAGGCCGTGGTGCGCGACGGTGACGTCGAACTGGGGATGCGGATCTTCTGGAGCGTCGCGATGCGGTGCTTCTGGGTCGAGCCGGGCGCGGCGGTGCGCGAGCGGATCATCTCGGTGGCCGCCAAGCTGCGGATCGACCCCTGTGATCCGCACATGGTCGCGATGGCGGCCTATGTGAAGCCGGTCGAGCGAGGTGATGCGGTCATCGCGGCGTTCCGGGCGGGAACACCGGATGATCCGGCCACGTGCAGGTTGCTCGGCAGTGCCGCGCTGCAAGTCGGTGCGTTCGAGGACTCCGTGCGGTTCTCCGTTGCCGCACAACGAGGTCTGCGTGCCCAAGGTCAGTTCGGACTGCTCACCCGTGCCCTCGCCGTCGAAGCATGGAGCCGGACCCGCCTCGGCGACATCGCCGGCGCCGAACCCGCGGCCGCCGAAGCAGCCGAACTCGCTGAAGAAACCGACCAGCCGTACATGCGCGGCTTGGCCGCGGCCGTCCAAGCCGAAATCGCGGCTCTCAAAGGAGACTACGAGCGGGCCGCGCAACTGGCCGCCGAAGCCGAGCGAATCGGTCTCGCCGCAGGAGCCCGACCCGTCCTGGCCACCGTCCAGCTGGCCAGAAGCCTTGCCGCGCTGGGAGAAGGCCGGTACGCCGACGCGTTCGCCGCCGTCCGCCGCATCCACGACCCGGCAGACCCGGCCTACCAGCTGGCTCTGCGCAGGTACGTCCTTCCCGAACTCGTCGAAGCCGCCATCCGCAGCGGCAACTTCGACGACGCCTGCAAGATCGTCGAGGAACTGGACATCGCGACCAGTTCGCCGGCTCTCAACGCAGGCCTCGGCTACGCCCGCGCACTGCTGGCGAGAGACGACGAAGCCGAAGCTCGTTTCACGGCAGCGCTGGAGGCCAGGAGCTCGCCCTGGGACCGCGCCCGCACCCACCTGGCGTTCGGCGCGTGGCTCAGAAGGCAACGCAAAGCCACCAGAGCCAGGCCGCACCTCAAAGCGGCGGCCGAGGCGTTCGACGCGTTCGGCACCAAGGACTGGGCGGAACGGGCCAGGGAAGAACTACGTGCGTCCGGCGAGTCGCGCAACGGCAACGGCGAGCTGACCGAACACGAGCTGACCATCGCGCGCCTGGCCGCAGACGGCCTCACGAACAAGGAGATCGGCGAACGCCTGCACCTGTCCCACCGCACGGTCAGCACTCACCTGCACCGCATCTTCCCCAAACTGGGCGTGACGGCACGCGCCGAGCTGAAGGAGGCGCTGATGACGTACGAGGACGCCGTCACCTGACGCTCGCGAGCGTCGTTCGAGCGCCAATACGGTCGAGAACATGATCAGCAGGAGGCAGTTCTCGCAGGCACTGGCCGTCGCAGGCGTGGCGGCACCCCTCGTCACCGCACCTGCGCAGGCAGCCGGATCCAAGCCCGCGTGGGGCCGGCTCAAGCAGGTCAGGGCGGGTCTGCTGGACGTCGGGTATGCCGAGATGGGCCCTGCGGACGGCCCGGTCACGATCCTCCTGCACGGCTGGCCGTACGACATCCACAGCTTCGTCGACGTGGCGCCGGAACTCGCCGCGCAGGGCCATCGCGTGCTCATCCCGTACGTCCGCGGCTACGGCCCGACCCGGTTCCTGCACGCCCGCACCACGCGCAACGGGCAACCGGCCGCGGTGGCGAGCGACCTGATCGCGTTCATGGACGCCCTCAAGATCCGCAAGGCGACGCTCGCGGGCTTCGACTGGGGTGCGCGGACGGCGTGCGTGGCGGCGGCGTTGTGGCCGGAGCGGGTCGAGGCGCTGGTGTCGGTCAGCGGGTACCTGATCGTCAATCTGAAGCAGAACCAGGAACCGTTGAGCCCGCAGGCCGAGCTGGGCTGGTGGTACCAGTTCTACTTCGCGACCGATCGCGGCGTGAAGGGCTACACGCAGAACACCTACGAGTTCAACAAGCTCATCTGGAAGCTCGCCTCGCCGCAGTGGAACTTCGACGAGGCCACCTACGCCCAGAGCGCCACGGCCTGGAAGAACCCGGACCACGTCGCGATCGTCATCCACAACTACCGCTGGCGGCTGCAGCTCGCGGAGGGCGAGCACCGCTACGACGGGCTGGAGCGCAAGCTGCAGACGCGGCCCGTGATCACCGTGCCGACGATCACGATCGCCAGCGACTTCGACGGCCCGAACAAGCCAGGCACCAGCTACCGCGACCGGTTCACCGGCCCGTACGAGCACCGGATTCTCGACGGCATCGGACACAACGTGCCGCAGGAGGCGCCGGAGGCGTTCACGCGCGCCGTGCTCGACGTGCTGCGCTGAACTTCTTGGGCTGAACTACTTGGGCTGAACGCCGCCGCGTGGACCAGATCGTGCGGATGCGAAGGCTTCCTCACTTCGCATCCGCACGGTGGCGGGCGGAATTCTGACTCCACCCGCCAGCTGAGGGCTGCCGCGCCCAGCATGCGATCGGACTCGTTTTCCGGGGCCACCACGCGGTCTCTGCTCGGCCTTGCGCACAACCTCGAGCTGGAGGGCGTGGAGGACGAGGAGACCTGGACCGCCCTCGCCGCCCTGGGCTGCGACATCGTGCAGGGGTACTGCCTGAGCAAACCGCTGCCCGCCGGCGAGTTCGCGGCGTGGCTGCGCGATCGGATGCTGGACGAGCTGACCGCGCCGACCTCCTGAGCACCGGGCCAGAAGTTCTGCTCGTCACTCGTCAAGCGATCCCAGGTCTGGCTCTGAGCCAGAAACCCGCCAGCTCTGTTGTTGTGGAGCGAAAGGCACGTACTCGCTCATCGCGTCCATCAGCCAACGAGCCAGGTAGTCCGCGAACGACGAGCGCGGGAACAGCCGGTAGGTCTCGGCGTCGGTTTGCCACAGCAGCACCGGAACCGGGCCGACCGTCGTCTGAACCGCGTTGCCCGGCCCGAACTCCCGCGGATGCAGGTCCACCGGACAACCCTTCTCCAGCACGTCCCGCGCGAACGGCCCGCTCAGCTCGACGATCGTGCGGTTCGCCGACACGTCCACGGCCGAACCGGGCTCGCCGCCGAGCGCCTCCACCAGTTCGGAGATCACCTCGGCCGAGTCGGCCAGCACGAGCCACTCGTCCGGCCCGAGCCAGAAAACCGTGCGCGAACCGGCTTCCGATGTCTGTCCGCACTGTCTCGGAAGTGTTGTCCCCAAAGCTTTCTCGACGCGCGCGGCCGTCTCGGACGACGGTTCGACGCGCAGGTTCACCATGGTGCGGAAGGGGAGTTCGGTCAGGCCCTGCGGGAAAGTCAGGTGGGCCAGCGGACTGCGACGCAGGTCAGCCATCTCGCCTGCTCCCTTCTGGGTCGTAGAGAACGAGGTCGGCCACCTGCACCGGCACCAGCTCGGAGCCTACGTGCGCCATCAGGGTCTCACCGATTCGCGACTGCCCGCCGGCCACCAGCGCGAGCGCGAACGGGCGGCCCAGCGCTTCGCTGTGATAGCTGGAGGTCACGTGGCCGAGCATCGGCACCGGGGGAGTGAGCGCAACGTCCCGGGCGATGATCTGCGTGCCCTCGGGCAGCTTTGTCGTCCCGTCCGTCGGCAGCAGACTGATCAGCTGCTTGCGGTCGGCGCGAGCGGTGTCCGACCGGGAGAACGAACGGTTGCCGACGAAGTCCTTCTGCTTGGAGACCGCCCAAGCCATACCGGCGTCGTGCGGCGTGACCGTGCCGTCGGTGTCCTGGCCGACGATGATGTAGCCCTTCTCCGCGCGCAACACGTGCATGGCCTCGGTGCCGTAAGGCGTGATGTCGTAAGGCAAACCGGCCTCGTACACCTGCTCCCACACCGACAAGCCGTACCACGACGAAACGTTGATCTCGTACGCGAGTTCACCCGAGAACGAGATCCGGCAGATCCGCGCGGGCACACCGGAAGCCAGCGTCGTCTCGCGGAACGTCATGAACGGGAACGCCTCGGCGGACAAGTCCAGGTCTGGCGCCAAAACCGAGACCACGTCACGCGATCGCGGGCCGACCACCGCGATCGTGGCCCACTGCTCGGTCACCGAGGTGCAGTGGACGTCGAGTGAAGGCCACTCGGTCTGCAGCCATTCCTCCAGCCAGTCCAGGACACCAGCCGCGCCACCGGTCGTGGTGGTCAGGAAGAACCGGTTGTCGTCCAGGCGCAGCGTCACGCCGTCGTCGAAGATCATGCCGTCCGGCCTGCACATCACGCCGTAGCGCGCGTGGCCGGGCTTGAGCTTCTTGAAAGCGTTGGTGTAGATGCGGTTCAGGAACTCGCCCGCGTCCGCGCCCCAGATCTCGATCTTGCCCAAAGTCGACGCGTCCATGAACGCCACACCGTTGCGCGCGGCACGGCACTCGCGGGCGACGGCGGCGTCGATGTCCTCGCCGTCGCGCGGGAAGTACCACGGGCGCTTCCACTGGCCGACGTCCTCGAACAACGCGCCGTGCTCGACGTGCCACGGGTGGATCGACGTCGTCCGCTCGGGATCGAACAGGTCGCCGCGCTCACGTCCGGCCAGCGCGGCGAACGCGACCGGGGTGTAGGGCGCGCGGTAGGTCGTGGTGCCGATCTCGCCGACCGAACCGCCCAGCGCGTGGGCGATCACGCCGATCGCGTTGACGCCGGAGGTCTTGCCCTGGTCGTTGGCGGTGCCCAGAGACGTGTACCGCTTCACGTGCTCGACGTTCAGCATGCCCGCGCCGGTCGACCGCCACACGTCCGCGACGGTCACATCCCGTTGCAGGTCAACGAAGTGCGTGTCGTAGGAGTCGGAGGGGACGAGCCACAACGCACGTGTCGGCCACAGACCTTCGCCATTGGCCGCGCCCACGATCTCCTGGTTGCGCACCGCGCCGTCCGGGACGAAGGCGGCGATGGAGTCGTCCCAGCGCAGCTTTCCCTGGCGCTGGCTGTGCAGGTGCACGACCGGGCTCCAGCCACCCGACACGGCGAGGAGATCGCACTCGAACGACTCGACCGCATCCCCTTCGAGCGATCGGACGAGCACGCCCGTGATCCGGTCTTCGCCTTCGGTGTTGATGACCGCGCTACCGGTCAGGATTCGCACGTCGACATCCACGGACACCTCGGGGCGCGCGTCCACGACGGCGGCGACCTCGACTCCGGCGTCCAGCAGATCGCGGACGGTGTCGTAAGCGCTGTCGTTGTTGGTGAACACGACTACCTGCGAACCCGCTGCGACTCCGTAGCGGTTGAGGTACGTGCGGACGGCTCCGGCCAGCATCACGCCCGGTTTGTCGTTGCCCGCGAACACCAGCGGACGCTCGTGCGCACCGGTCGCGAGCACGACGCGACCAGCCCGGATGTGCCACAACCGTTGACGTGAAACGTTTGCGGGCGCAGCAGCACCGAGGTGGTCGGTACGCCGCTCCAACGCCAGCACGTAGTTGTCGTCGTACGAGCCGATCGCCGTGGTCCGGGTCAGCACCACAACGTCAGACGGCAGCTCACCGCCGGGCTCCGGCTGGTCGTCGACCAGCATCACGCGAACGCCGGGAGCAGAAGCCTCGGCGGCGGCCTTGACCCCGGCCGGTCCGCCACCCACGACCAGGACATCGGTGTGCACGAACTTCTTGTCGTACACGGCTGGATCCGGCGTCGGATCGAGACGTCCCTTGCCGGACAACGTCGACGCGACCAGCCCGTCGTACAGCTCCACGGTCGTCGCGGGCAGCATGCCCTCGGAGCAAGGCCCGTCGACCTGCAGCAACGCGTTGGGTTCCTCAACGCCCGCGGCCATGATCCCGCGCGGCCTGCCGCGGTAGATCGACCGCCCGACCTCGATGATCCCGTGGGCCAGCATTGCCGACGCCACGGTGTCACCGGGATGTCCAGTCAGCTCACGACCGTCCACGGAGAACCGGAGCACCGTGCCGCGATCGACGCGGCCACCAGCAGGGAGCCTGCTCATCGGGACACCTCCTCGCCGTTGCGGTAGACCGCAAGGACCTCGTAGCTGACGGTGTCGCGCAGGACGTTGAACCAACGGCGGCACCCGGCGGAGTGCATCCAGCGCTCGGCGAAGGGCCCCTTGGGGTTCTCGCGGTAGAACACGTACTCGGCCCACTGCTGGTCGTCCAGCTCGGCAGGCGTCTCGGGGTAGGCCACGTGGGCCTGGCCGCCGTAGCGGAACTCGGTCTCGTCGCGGGGCCCGCACCACGGGCAGCCGATCAGCAGCACGGTGATCCAATCAGTGGGCCACGGCGGCGGCGCCGTGCTCGTCGATGAGCGCGCCGGTCGTGAAGCGGTCGAGGGAGAAGGGGGCGTTCAGCGGGTGGGGCTCGCCGGTCGCGATGGTGTGCGCGAAGGCCCAGCCCGCGGACGGCGTGGCCTTGAAACCGCCGGTGCCCCAGCCGCAGTTGACGAACAGGTTCTCCACCGGCGTGGTGCCGATGATCGGCGACGCGTCCGGCGTGACGTCGACGATGCCGCCCCACGTACGCAGCACGTGCGCGCGGGCGAAGATCGGGAACAGCTCGACCGCCGCGGCCATCTGGTGCTCGATGACGTGGAACGACCCGCGCTGGCCGTAGCCGTTGTAGGAGTCGACGCCCGCGCCCATCACCAGCTCGCCCTTGTGCGCCTGGGAAACGTAGACGTGCACGTGGTTCGACATCACCACGGTCGGGTGCACCTGCTCGTTCAGTTCGGACACCAAGGCCTGCAACGGATGCGACTGCACGGGCAACCGGAAACCGGCTCGCTCGGCCAGGACGCTGCTGTGCCCGGCCGCCGCGAGCCCGACCCGTCCGGCGAGGATCCGCCCGCGGTCGGTCTCGACGCCGACGACCCTGTTGCCGTCCTTGACGAACCCGGTGACCTCGCAGTTCTGGATGAGGTCGACGCCCAGCTCGTCGGCGCGACGAGCCAGCGCCCACGCCACGTGGTCGTGCTTCGCGATGCCCGCACGAGGCTGGAAAGTGCCGCCCAGCACGGGATAGCGGGTCTTCGGCGACAGGTTGACGATCGGGCAGATCTCGGCGATCCCGGACGGTTCCACCCACTCCGCGTCGACCCCGTTGAGCCGGTTGGCGTTCACGCGGCGCATGCCCTCACGGACGTCCTGCAGCGTGTGCGCGAGGTTGAGCACGCCGCGCTGGCTGAACAGGAAGTCGTAGCCGAGCTCCTCCGGCAGCCCTTCCCACAGCTTCAGCGCGTGCTCGTAGATCGCCGCGCTCTCGTCCCACAGGTAGTTGGAGCGGATGATCGTGGTGTTGCGGGCCATGTTGCCGCCCGCGAGCCAGCCCTTCTCCAGCACGGCGACGTTCGTGATGCCGTGCTTGGACGCCAGGTAGTAGGCCGTCGCGAGGCCGTGCCCGCCCGCACCGATGATGACGACGTCGTACGACGAGCGCGGTTCGGGGTTGCGCCACAGGAAGTCCGGATGTTCGGGCAACGGGTTCACGCGGCAGCTCCCTGCAGGTGCGGGTACAGCGGAAACGCGGTGGCGAGCTTCTCGACGCGGTCGCGCAGGACCTGTTCGTCGGTCGGTTCTGCCCTGAGCGCCAGCGCGATGATGTCGGCGACCTCGCGGAACTCGGTCTCACCGAACCCGCGCGTGGCCAGCGCGGGCGTGCCGATCCGCAGGCCCGACGAGACCATCGGCGGCCGCGGGTCGAACGGCACGGCGTTGCGGTTCACCGTGATTCCCACGCGGTGCAAGCGGTCCTCGGCCTGTTGACCGTCCAAAGTGGAGTTCCGCAGGTCGACGAGCACCAGGTGCACGTCGGTCCCGCCGGTCAACACCGTGATGTCGTTCTCTTCGAGCAGCCTCGAGGCCAGCAGGCGGGCACCGGCCAGCGTGCGCTCCTGCCGTTCGCGGAACTCCTCACCCGCCGCGACCTTGAACGCCACCGCCTTCGCCGCGATCACGTGCTCCAGCGGCCCACCCTGCTGACCGGGGAACACCGCCGAGTTGATCTTCTTGGCGAACTCCGCGCGGCTCAGGATCACGCCACCGCGCGGCCCGCCCAGCGTCTTGTGCGTCGTGGTCGTCACGACATCCGCGTAGTGCACGGGGTTCGGGTGCAGCCCGGCCGCCACCAGCCCGGCGAAATGCGCCATGTCGACCATCAGGTACGCGCCGACCTCGGCCGCGATCTGCCGGAACCGCGCCAGGTCCAGCACCCGCGGGTACGCCGACCAGCCGGCGACGATCATGCGCGGCCGGTGCTCGTGGGCCAGTTGCTCGACCTCGTCCATGTCGATGCGCATGTCCGACTCGCGCACGTGGTACGGCACGACGTTGTACAGCTTGCCGGAGAAGTTGATCCGCATGCCGTGGGTGAGATGCCCGCCGTGCGCCAGGTCGAGCCCGAGAATCGTGTCGCCGGGCTTCAGCAACGCGAACATCGCGGCCGCGTTCGCCTGCGCGCCCGAGTGCGGCTGCACGTTCGCCGCTTCCGCCCCGAACAACGCCTTCACCCGGTCGATCGCGAGCTGCTCGATGACGTCCACGTGCTCACAGCCGCCGTAGTAACGGCGGCCGGGG
>NZ_JYJG01000250.1 GCF_000955955.1 Lentzea aerocolonigenes | reverse complement strand
GGGCCTGCATGACCGCGGCCGGCGCGAAGTTCTCGGAGGCGATCATCTCGAGCGTCGACTGCTGGCGCCACAGCTCCGCGTCCACCGCGGCGGCGACTTCGGGGTCGAGTTCGTGCAGTGGCCGGGACAGTGGACTCGGTGGCATGCGAGGCTCCATACTGGCGGACGACTGGTGAACAACTGATATATCAGACTCTGCGTTAAGGTATTCAAGCTCGCCGGAGAGGTCAAGGGGGCCTGATGGAGAACGTGGCCGAGCCTCTCGGCGAAGAACTCTCGTTCGCCGAGCGGGCGTACCGCAACATCCGCGACCAGCTGGTCATGCTGGACATTCGCCCAGGCGCGCCCATCAACGAAGATCAGCTCGCGCAGTCGCTCGGCTTCGGCCGCACGCCGGTCCGCGAGGCCCTGAAGCGCCTGCAGTACGAGCGGCTGATCGCGGCCTACCCGCGGCGCGGCACGTTCGCCACCGACGTCAACATCACCGACCTGGCGCACATCTCCGAGGTGCGCCAGGAGCTGGAACCCCTGGCGGCGGCCCAGGCAGCCCGCCGCGCCACTCCCGCCGACCGTTCGACGTTGACGGCTCTCATCCAGGGCCTGGGGCAGGTCGACCGCGGCGACACGGCTTCGTTGATGCGGCTGGACCTGAAGGTGCACCGGGCGGTGTACGCGGCCACGCACAACCCGTACCTGGAGGACACGCTCGTCCGCTACGACAACCTGGCGACGCGGATCTGGTGCCTGTTCATCGACCGGCTGGCGGACATGGCGAGCCACGTCGAGGAGCACGAGCCGTTGATCGAGGCGATCGTGGCGGGCGACGCGGAGAAGGCCGCGGACATCGCGCGTGGCCACGTGGAAGGGTTCGAGCAGGCCATCCGGTCGGCAATATGAGCACGACCTACCTGGCGGTGTTCGAGAGCGACGGCCGGCGTGTCGACCGCGAGGTGCTGCTGGCTGCGTTGCGCGCCGACTGGCCGCACGCAGTGCTGCAGGACGCCTCACCCTGGCCGTCCGAGGTGCGGGACGTGCACTGGACCCAGGCCAGGACCGAGGCCTGGGCGAACGCGGACGGCACCTGCCTCTACCTGGCAGGTGAGATCGGGCTCGTCGCCGAGTTCGCCGTGTGGTGGCGCAGGCTGGTGCCCGCGGACGTCGAAGTGATCTTCTGCGACGAGGGCTACAACTTCGACTTCCCGATCACCCCGGACATGACTCCCGCCGGCCTGGACGCGTCCATTCCCCAGCGCTGGGTGGCGAGCCGATAGGCGGCCGAGCCGATCAGCTCCAGCGAACCTGCAGGCGTTCCAGGCTGATGTTGCCGCGGATCGTGTCCTCGGGCGTGTGGTAGATCGGTTCGAGCAACGCCGGACCGCCCTCACCGCGCCAGCTGAAGTTCGCCGACGCCATGCCCTTCTCGTGGAACGGCACGTGGTCGCTCGATCCGCGCGCCACCGGGCCGTGCACCCGCGGGTCGTAGCCGAGTCGTTGCGCCGCCGCCCGAACCTCACGCGTGGTCGCGTTGTCCGCCCCGTCCACGGACAGCAGCCAGTACGCCGTGGCCGGGTCGTGGCTGGTGGCGACCATGTCGTTCTGGAAGACGCCCTTGATCCGCGCGATCTCTTCAGGCGCGAGCTGCGAAACGTAGTGGCGCGAGCCGAGCAGCCCCTGCTCTTCCGAACCCCACAAGGCGAACCGGAGCGCCTTGTGCGTTGGCAGGTAACGCAATACGCGCGCGAGCTCCAGGCACAGCACGGTTCCGCTGCCGTCGTCGTTGGCACCAGGAGAGCCCGGCACGGTGTCGTAGTGC
>NZ_JYJG01000249.1 GCF_000955955.1 Lentzea aerocolonigenes | reverse complement strand
ATTCAGGACAAACGACTTTGCCGGGGCCGTGCCCCCGACCGGCACCGGAGACTTTCGTCCAATCAGCCGCGCCACTGATCGACCGAAAGTGGTGTCGTCTGGGGCAGCGTAGCCGCCCATGCGGGTCTACGGGACGATCAATCGGGTATCTATCCCTATTGAGTTGTGACAGATGGACTCATCTGTCACACGATCGGATGACAACTAGATAGGGGGAGTAACACGAGATCCCCTCATGACGACGTATAGGAGTTGGTTGTGCCGAGCCTGACCGGTCCGGAACGAGCGCGGGCGTTGCTGCAGCGTGTACCCCTCGTCGACGGCCACAACGACCTCCCGTGGGCATTGCGGGAGTTCGGTGAGGGAACGGGCGAGGACGTCTACACGACCGCCGCGAAGATCGATCTCACGGAACGTCATCCCAGGTTGCACACCGACATCGTGAAAATGCGCGAGGGCGGTCTGGGGATGCAGTTCTGGTCCGTCTGGATTCCGTGCCGGCTGGCGGGCGACGGAGCCGTGACCGCCGTGCTGGAGCAGGTCGAACTGGTCTACGAGCTGGCCGAGCGGTACTCCGACCACCTGGGCGTCGCGACCACCGCCGCCGAGGCTGAAAAAGTTTTCGCGTCCGGGCGTGTCGCGTCCCTCCTGGGGGCCGAGGGCGGACATTCCATCAACTCTTCACTCGGAGTTCTGCGCGCGCTGCGCCGGCTGGGTGTCCGCTACATGACACTGACCCACAACGACAACACGCCGTGGGCCGACAGTGCCACTGACCAGCCACAACACGGCGGGCTGACGGAGTTCGGCCGCGAGGTCGTCCGCGAGATGAACCGGATCGGCATGCTCGTCGACCTGAGCCACGTCGCGCCGAGCACGATGCACGCCGCGCTGGAGACGAGCGTCAAGCCCGTCATCTTCAGCCACTCGTCGTGCCGCCACGTCGCGGACCATCCGCGCAACATCCCGGACGACGTTCTGGTCAAGCTCAAGGACAACGGCGGTGTGGCCATGATCACATTCGTCCCGAGCTTCGTGGCACCCCGGTTCGCTGAATGGGACGCAGCCCTTCGTGACGCGATGACCGCCGCCGGGGAGAACCACGCCGACCTCGGAGCCCGCAAGGTCTTCGGCGAGAAGTGGATCGTCGACCACCCGGCGCCCACCGCGACGCTCGACGACGTCGTCGCGCACGTCGAGCACGCGCGCGAGGTCGTCGGCATCGACCACATCGGTCTCGGCGGCGACTACGACGGCGTCGGCGAACTTCCGCAGGGGCTCGAGGACGTCTCGACCTATCCGAACCTCATCGGCGCACTGCTCGACAAGGGCTGGTCCGAGGACGACTGCACGAAGCTCGCGGGCGCGAACGTCCTGCGCGTCCTGCGCGAAGCCGACCAGAGCTGACCAGCGCTGACTAGCGCTGCCCGAACATGGTGACACCGACCGGCGGCAGCCCCACGGCTGTCGCCATCAGCTCGTAGAACGCGGTGCCGTGCTCGGCGAGTTCGCCGTCCAGAGCGGTCCAGGACGCGCGCAGCTCCAGATCGTCCGTACGAGCCGGACCGGCGATGTCGCCGAAGCGGGCCGAGGACGTCTGCGTCACGGTGCCGCCCAGCGCGGTGAACCCGGCGCCGGACTGCTCCAGCGCCTCGGTCAGCCACGACCACCCGACCTCGGGCAACAGGGGATCCGACGCGAGCTCGTGGTCCAGCTCCACCCGCACGTACGCCACGACGCGCAGGACACCGCCCCACGCCTCGTCGCCGTCCGGGTCGTGCAGCAGCACGAGCCTCCCGGTCGACAGCTCGTCCGACGGGCCGGTGACCTCAGCCGTCAGCGCGTACGCCCACGGCGCGAGCCGCTGGGGCGGTCGAACCTCGGTGAGTTCGATCTCGGGCCTGTGGCGAACCGACTTGAGCGTCCCCACCGCCCGGCGGAAGATTTCCGGCTCGGTCACACAACTGACTGTATGCCTCGCAATCCGGCCGGGTGATGGCGGCACGCCGAGACGTGGGACCATGAAAGGGAGATGACTTCCATGGCACCCCTTCTTGTGGCCGCGCGTGGCGGCACCCCGTCGCACACCCCTGTCTGGTTCATGCGGCAGGCGGGACGGTCGTTGCCCGAGTACCGGGCACTGCGCCAGGGCACCGCGATGCTCGACGCCTGCATGGATCCCGAGATGGTCTGCGAGATCACCATGCAGCCCGTCCGGCGACACGGCGTCGACGGCGCGATCCTCTTCTCCGACATCGTGGTGCCGCTGAAGGCCGCCGGTGTCGACCTGGACATCGTCGCGGGCACCGGACCGGTGGTCGCGAACCCGGTCCGGACGATCGAAGACGTTCGCAAACTGCCAGAGCTGCACGCCGAGCAGGTCCAGCCGGTCGCGGACGCCATCGGGTTGCTGCTCAAGGAACTTCCCCAGCAGGTCGCGCTGATCGGGTTCGCCGGGGCGCCGTTCACGCTCGCGAGCTACCTCGTCGAGGGCGGCCCGAGCAAGAACCACGAGCGCACCAAGGCGCTCATGCACGGCAACCCCGAGCTGTGGCACGCGCTGCTGGCCAAGATCGCGGACGTCACCGCGGCCTTCCTGCACGCGCAGCTCGACGCGGGCGTGCAGGCCGTGCAGCTGTTCGACTCCTGGGCGGGCGCGCTGTCCGAGCGCGACTACCGCGAGTTCGTCCTGCCGCACTCGAAGCGCGTCCTCGAGACGATCACGACCGTGCCGCGCATCCACTTCGGTGTCGGCACGGGTGAGCTGCTGCCCGCGATGCGCGAGGCCGGTGCGGACGTCGTCGGCGTCGACTGGCGAATCCCCCTGGATGTCGCCGTGCAGAGGCTGGAGCAGGCGGCACCGCAACTGCCCAAACCGGTCGTGCAGGGCAACCTCGACCCGGCGTTGTTCTTCGCGGGCTTCGACGCCGTCGAACGCGAGGTCCGCCGCATCCACGCCGAGGGCAAGGCCGCCGCGGGCCACATCTTCAACCTCGGCCACGGCGTGCTCCCCGACACCGATCCGGAGATCATCACCCGGACCGTCGAACTGATCCACAGCTTGTAATGCACGGGAGAGCGCCGCACGTAGCTGTCGTCGGAGGCGGGATCTCCGGCCTCGCCGCCGCGCACCGGCTGCGGATGCTGCTCGGCCCGGACGCGCGGATCACCGTGATCGAGCAGTCCGACCGGCTCGGCGGCAAGCTGTGCACGACCGAGCTCGCGGGCGTGCGGTTCGACGTGGGCGCGGAGGCGTTCCTGCACCGCAAGCCCGAGGCGCAGGAGCTGATCGCCGAGGTCGGGCTCGCCGATCACGTCGTGCACCCGACCGCCGCCAAAGCCTCAGTCCACGCCGCCGGCCGTACGCATCAGCTGCCCGCGCACACGTTCATGGGTGTGCCGGCGAGCGTCGAGGCCGTGCGGCACATGCTGTCGTCCGAGGGCGCGCTGCGGGTCGAGATGGAACCGACGCTGCCGCCGATCGAACTCAAAGGCGGCGACGTCGCGGTCGGCGCGCTGATGAAGGACAGGTTCGGCCCCGAGGTCGCCGACCGCCTGGTCAGTCCGTTGCTCGGCGGTGTCTACGCGGGCCGCGCGGACGAGCTCGGCCTGAGGGCCACGATGCCGCAGATCGCCACGCTGCTGGACAAGGGCGTCGGCTCACTGCTCGCCGCCGCCGCGACGATGATGCCCGCGCCGCCGCAGCCCCGTGCCGCGCGGCCACCGGTGTTCGCCAGCCTCGCCAACGGGGTGTCGTCGCTCGTCGACCGGCTCGCCGAGGTCGCGAAGCCGGTCGTCCGCCTGGGTCTTCCCGTCCGCGTGCTGTCCTGGCTGGGCGACGGCTGGCGCCTGGAGATCGGCTCGGCCGCCACGCCCGAGTACCTGGAGTGCGACGGCGTCGTGCTCGCAGTCCCGGCTCCGTCGGCGCGCAAGCTGCTCTCGGAGATCGCGCCGCAGGTGTCCGCCGCGTACGGCAAGGTCGAGGTCGCCTCGATGGCGGTCGTCGCGCTGGCCTTACCGCCGGGCACGGAGCTGCCGGACCGCTCCGGCATCCTGATCGCGGAGGGGGAGCGGTACTCGGATCGCATCACCCCGTTCACCGCCAAGGCGTTCACGTTCTCCAGCCGCAAGTGGTCGCACTACGGCGAACCGGTCATCCTGCGCGGTTCGGTCGGCCGGCACGGCGAGACTGCGCTCCTGCAGCGCAGTGACGCCGACCTGGTGAAGGCCGTGCGCAACGACCTGCACGAACTGACCGGGATCAAGGCCGAGCCGATCGACTACGTGGTGCAGCGCTGGGGCGGAGGCCTGCCGCAGTACGGCGTCGGCCACGTCGACCTGGTCGAGACCATCGAACGGGGCATCAGTCACGTGCCGGGGATCGCCGTCGCGGGCGCCACGCTGCACGGCGTCGGCGTGCCCGCCTGCATCGCCACGGCCGACTCCGCCGCGGCCCGTGTCGCAGCACACCTGCTGGGTCGAGTTCGCCGTTAGCGGGGCCGTGCCAAGATGGAGGTATGGCACGCCTGAACTACAACGAGCTCAACGACACCATCCGCTACACGATGTGGTCGGTGTTCCGGGTCGAACCGGGCAAGCTCCCTGAGGACCGCAGCGCCGCCGCCGCGGAGACCCAGAACTACCTGGACGCGTTGGAGGGCAAGGGCGTCGTCGTCCGCGGCGTCTACGACCTGGCGGGTCTGCGTGCCGACGCCGACTTCATGATCTGGTGGCACGCCGAGGAGATCGAGCAGGTGCAGGCCGCCTACACGGGCTTCCGCCGCACCCCGCTCGGCAAGGTCTCGACGCCGGTCTGGTCGCAGGTCGCCCTGCACCGGCCCGCCGAGTTCAACCGCAGCCACATCCCGGCCTTCCTCGCCGGTGAGGAGGCGCGCAAGTACGTGTGCGTCTACCCGTTCGTGCGGTCCTACGAGTGGTACCTGCTGCCGGAGGAGGACCGCCGCAAGATGCTGGCGGACCACGGCAAGGAAGCCCGCGACTACCCGGACGTGCGCGCGAACACCGTCGCGTCGTTCGCACTGGGCGACTACGAGTGGATGCTCGCGTTCGAGGCCGACGAACTGCACCGCATCGTCGACCTGATGCGTCACCTGCGCGGCACCGAGGCGCGCCTGCACGTGCGCGAGGAGATCCCGTTCTACACGGGCACCCGCGTCCCGGCCGCCGAGCTGGTCACGAACCTGCCGTAGGGCAACTGATGAAGGGAACCTTCATCCAC
>NZ_JYJG01000248.1 GCF_000955955.1 Lentzea aerocolonigenes | reverse complement strand
TGAAGGGAACCTTCATCCACCTCAAGTGGATGAAGGTTCCCTTCATCGTTTTCTAGCTCACCTTGTAGGCGTGGATCACCGTGATCTCCACGGTGTTGCCCTTGGCGTCCTTCGCGGTGGCCTTCAGCGAGGTCCACTTCGAGCCCTGCGGGTGGTAGATCAACGCGCTGTTGCCGACCACGCCCGCGTTGCGCCACGAAGCACCGTCGTCGTGCGAGTACTGCACGCCGGTGACGCGCACCTTGCCGGTGTCACCCGACGACTGCGTGAGCAACCCGATGCGCTGCAACGTTCCCGCGGGCACCGCACCGTTGTCGTCGAGCTTCGGCGCGAACCGCACCACGTTCAGCGGGATGGTGCTGATCTCGCCCGGCACACCCTTGGACCTGAACGTCCACGCCGCGGAGATCTTGCTGCTGAACTCGAACTGCTTGCTGCGGTCGAGGTTCGCCTCCAGGCGGAAGTCGGCGTCCGGCAGCGGCACGTTCTGGAAGCTGCCGCCGTCGTTCTCGCCGATCAACGCGCCGTTGCGGTGAAGAGACACCTTGAAACCGTCCACAGTGGAGCCGCCCTGGCCGTTGTTCGCGTCGCTCAGCATCGGCACTCCGACGAACAGCTGCGTGCCGTTGCGCTGGCCGTACGGGTACGGCGACTCGGGCAGCGCGGGCGAGAACACCGGCTGGTTCTCCCGCTCCTGGTACGTCCTGCCCGGCTCGTACGTGCGAAGCCCGGAGATCGTCTGCTCCTGGCTGCCGTTCGCGTGGACGATGCGCACGATCGACTGCCAGCGCACGTCCTCGGTCGTCACGTAGTCGACGGCCTTGCTGCCCGCCGGCACCGGGTAGAGCGCCGAACCGCCGCCGATCCCGTGCACCGACAACGGGAACTCGCCCTTGGTCGCCTGGCTGTCCGGCTTGAGACCGCCGATGGTGGCCTCGACGCGAGCCAGGTCCTTCTTGCTCGGCGCGCGCGTCAGACCCGTCGGCAGCGTGCCGCCGACCGGGTACGACAGCCGGTAGTAGACGTTCGCGTCGGCTGCCGAGTTCGCGTGCAACGTGGTCAGCGACGCCATCTCCTTCGGCGAGAG
The DNA here is from genome assembly GCF_000955955.1 of Lentzea aerocolonigenes. Taxonomy (GTDB): domain Bacteria; phylum Actinomycetota; class Actinomycetes; order Mycobacteriales; family Pseudonocardiaceae; genus Lentzea; species Lentzea aerocolonigenes_A. The sequence continues at coordinate 30,698 of NZ_JYJG01000248.1, read as the reverse complement.
CGGACCGCCCATCTGCACCGCGCCGACGCCGTCGAAGCCGCCGAACGAGATCAGCCCCGCTCCCACGGTCGCGGTGCCGTACGTGCGCCTCCAGGAGAGGTCGCCGACCACGAAGGTGCCGGTGGGTTCCGGCGCCTTCACGTCGATCGGCTGCGCGAGGCTCGCGTCCAGCTTGATCGTCAGATCACCGGTCAGCTTCACCGTCGGCTGGATCACCATGTCGAAGGTCGTGGGCGAGGTGATCGACGAGTCGACCACGTAGGTGCCCTTGGGCAGGCGGACCTTCTGGTCACCGCCGAAGACGGGCTTGAACGCCCTGTTGTCCAGGCCGTCGATGAACGTCAGCGCGTTGGCGGGCTCCTGTCCGTCGCGGCCGGTCAGGTCGATCGCGAGGGTGTAGCTCTCCACCTCGCGGTCGACGCCGACGAGCGTGCGGACGGTGTGCGTGCCGGACGTGGCGACGACCTCGCCGGTGTACGTGGCGTCCTGGGTGCCGGCGCGGGTGTCGCCGGTGACGTTGACGGACGCGGTGCCCTTGGCGGGAACCGTGACGTTCGAGCTGCTCAGCGCGAACATGCCCTGCGGCGCACCGCTGGTCAGCTTCACGTCCAGCGTGATCGGCGCGTCGGTCGGGTTCGAGTACGTGATCGCCTTGGTCTCCGGCTTGTCGTCACCGTGCGGCCACTCGTGCCGGCCGAGGTTCACCGCGACGACGTCCGCGGTCAGCACCTGGTTGATCGCCTTGGAGACGTCGATGCGGCCCGCGCCCTGGTCGAACGCGCTGAGGCCCGCGGTCGGCTTGGCCGTGGTGGCCAGCACCGACTTCAGCTGCGCCGGCGTCCACTCAGGGTGCTGCGACTTCAGCAACGCCGCCGCGCCCGCCACGTGCGGCGTCGCCATCGACGTGCCGCTGAACGCGACGTGCTCGCCGTTGGTGCCTGCCGCCGCCGCGACGATGCCGACGCCCGGTGCGGTCACCTCGGGCTTGAGGCCGCTGTCTCCAACGCGAGGGCCTCTGCTGGAGAACGGGGCGAGCGAGTCGTCGCGGTCCACGGCGCCGACGGACAGCGCGGCCTCCGCGGTGCTGGGCGAGCTGACCGTGCCGGTGCCACCCGAGTTGCCGGCCGCGATGACGAACAACGTGCCGTACTTGGCCGTCAGCTCGTTGACCGCCTGCTCCAGCGGGTCGATCTCCTCGGTGTCGCCACCGCCGAGGCTCATGTTGACGACCTGGGCGCCCTGCTCTGCTGCCCAGCGCATGCCGTCGAGGATCCAGGACTCCTGGCAGCCGAACTCGATGCACACCTTGGCGTCGATCAGTTGCGCTCCTGGTGCGACGCCGCCGTACTTCGAGTCGTGGCTCGCCACCGTCGAACCGACGTGCGTGCCGTGGCCGACGTGGTCGGTGTTGTCGGGATCGGTGGTGAAGTTCTTCTCCGCGATCTGCTGACCCTTGAGGTCCGGGTGGTTCTCGTCCACGCCGGTGTCGACGATCGCGACCTTCACGCCCTTGCCGGTGATGCCGCGCTCGTGGGCGGCAGGTGCGCCGATCTGCTTGACGCTGCGGTCCAGCGTCGGCTTGCGGATGCCGTCGAGCCAGACCTTGTCGCCGGAATCCGCCTCGGCCTTGAGAGCGGTCCAGTCGTCCGAGGATCGCGCCGCGAGTCTCGCGTGACCGTCCACGATCAACGGCATCCGGTCGCGGTAGCCGAACTCCAGCAACGTGGTGACGTCGAACAGTCTGCGGTCGAGCCGGCCCGCCGCCAGGGGCCCGAACGCGTCCTTCGGCACGACCGTCGTGTGCCCGTCGGCACCTCGGTGGGTCTTGAACGTCATGCCCGTGCGGCCGTCGCCGGGCTGAATCGCGACGACCTGCTGACCCTGTCCCAGCAGGACCTTGTCACCGCTGACGAGCGTGACCTCGTCGATCGTCTGTTTCGGGCTGTTGGCCCGTGGTGCTGCCGACGCTTGTGTCGCCGTTCCCGCTGTCAGTGCCAGTGCCGCGAGGGCGGCGCCTAACGCTTTCGATTTTCCGCGCATTCGAATCCCCTCATGGTTCGAATTGCTGCGCGCTGTGGTCCGCGCAGGCCGGAAAACCTCCTGTCGCAATGTGAAAAAGGTCCCCCGACCCTTTCGAACGTATCGATGGTGGCCGGGGTCACACAGGGCTGAACGGGGGATTTCGGGCGGTGTTCTGTTCGCCCGTCAGTTCGACTGCCAGAACTTCCAGCGCGCCTTGCGTTTCACTGACAGTTCTCCTGCGGCCCGGCACCATTCGGCGAACGATGCGGCATCCTCGCGCGCGCGTGAGCCCGCACGACGCGGGTTTTCCACGGCGTACGCGTCGAAGAGCGGCCGGAACCGGTCGCCGAGCTCGTCGGCGACCGCGGGTCCCAGCATCCGCACGATGCCGCGGCGTTTCGACAGCAAAGCACGACGTTCGACGTCGAAGCGTTGTTCGTCGAATCCCGCGGGAACAGGTCCTTTCGCGAGCAAAGCAATGAGCAGTGCTTCTTGCTGCTTGGCAAGCCTTTCGCGTGCGGCCGAAAGGTCATTGCTCCCGATCATTTCACCCACGGCGCTTGTCCACCACGGCGCGGATCGCGGCGAGTTCGCTCGCGATTTCGGTGTCCGACGGGTAGTTGTCGTCGCGTTCCAGCAAAACACCGGGTGGTGTCACCCGCGAGCACAGTTCGTCGAGAACGCCGAGAACTTCCGGTAGCACCGCGTGGGCGTGCGTGTCGTGGTAGACGTCCCCGTGCTGCTCGCCGCCGGCGACGTGCACGTAAGCCAGGCGCTCCAACGGGATCTCGTCCAGGAACCGCTCCGGGTCCGTGCCGATGTTGCGGGCGTTGGCGTACAGGTTCGCGACGTCGACGAGCAGCCAGCAGTCCGTGCGCTCGACCAGCTCGGCGAGGAACTGGCCCTCGGTGAGCTCACCGTCCGGCCACTCCAGCAGCGCCGCGACGTTCTCCAGCGCGAGCGGCACCGGCAGGTTCTGCTGCGCCAGCCTGACGTTCGCGACGAGCACGTCGAGCGCGTCCTTGGTGCGCGGCACCGGCATCAGGTGGCCGGAGTCGAGGCCACCGGCGCGGACGAAGCACACGTGGTCGCTCACCATCGGCGCGCCGACCGCCTCGGCGATCTTGCCGAGGTGCTCGACGCGGTTCAGGTCGACCGGGTCCGCGCCGCCCAGCGACAACGAGACGGCGTGGGGGAGCACCGGAATCCCGCGCTCCAGCAGCAACGTCACCGACTCCGGCAGGTGTCCGATGTGGAGGTTCTCGGCGACCACCTCGACGAAGTCCACGCCGGGCAGCCGCTCCACGGTCAGGTCGATCTCCGAACGCCAGCCGATGCCGACGCCCAGGTCCGTGATCCCCGCCATCAGGAGCCTCCTCCGCCGCCACCGCAACTGCTGCTGCCGCCGCCACAACTACTACCTGACGAACAACTACTACCCGACGAACAGCTGCTGCCGCTCGACGAACAGCTGCTGCTCGAAGCACAGCTGCTGCTACCACACCCGCTGCCGCAGCTGCTGCAGCTCGACACGGAGCCGGCACCACTGTACGAAGAGGACCGCGACCTGCGGGACTGCTTGAGCGGCAACATCTTGACGATGCTCTGGGACAGCTCGAACAGGTCGGCGACCGCCTGGCCGTTGATCTTGCCGCAGAAGCCGTAGAGCGCCACGGCGTGGACCCGGTCGGTCGCGGTCACCTGCCGCAGCGCCGCCTTGCCCGTCGCGGTGACCGCTTGCCGGCCCCGCTGCCAGAGGGCGATCGCCGCGGCGATCGGCACACCGAGCAGGACCACCGGCACCGAGAAGCTGAGCAGGACCAGGAGAAACGCGAGGGCCAGGTAGACGCCCCACACCGGGTTGCTGCGGCGGGGGAGTTGCGCGAGCCCGCGGTCGCGCAGGTACTGGTTCAGCGCCGCCATCTCGTTGCAGTTCGCGGTCGACTGCACGATCGTGTCGAACTGGACCGGCGTCCGCGCGTAGCTGAGGATCCGCGCCTCGACGCTCGTGGTCGCCTTGTAGTCGTTCTGGAGCACGGCGGTGACGTGGCCGTCGCGGGACACCCGCACCGCGCCGACGTCGATCAGCCGGGCCAGCACGGTCTCGGCCGCACGACCGGGTCCGGCGGTCAGGTAGCCGGCCTCTTCCGCGGACAGCCGCGGCACTTGTGTGGTCGTCGGTGTTGCCATCAGTTTCCCCCTCAACTGCTGGAACTGCTGCAGCTGCTGCTCGAGCTGCTGCAGCTCGAACTGCTGCTACTGCAACTGCTACTGCTGCTCGAACAGCTGCTGGAGCTGCTGCTGCAACTAGAACTGCTGCAGCTACTGCTGCTGTTGCAGCTGTTGCTCGAACAACTACTGGTGGAGCAACTGGACACACTGCCGCAGCCGCTGCAGCCCGATCCGCAGCCGCCGCCACTGTCCGAACGCGACTTCCTCTTGGCGTGCTGCAGCCGCAGCGGCGCCGCGTGCAGGACGTTGGGAGGCAGGCCGAACAGGTCCGCGACCCGCTGACGCCCCATCACGCCCCTCAGCCCGTACACCGCCACCGCGTCGACGCGGCCGCGCTGGTGCGTCCGCGCGTACCCCAGCACGCCCTTGCCCATCGGGGTGAGCATCTTCTTGCCGCGCAGCAGGAACGCCAGGAACCACGCCACGATCGTGCCGGCCAGGAAAGCCCGGTCGGTGGCGAACGTCGCCACCAGGAACCCGATACCGGCCAGGGTCAGCAGCACCCGCAACGCCGTCGCGCCCCCGCTCGCCTTGCCCCACCGCCTGCGGATGATCGCCCGGTCGGTCAGGCTCTGCCGCAGCGAGCCCATCTCCTGGCTGTGCGACGCCGGGCCGACCACGTGACCGATCGGGCGGCCCGCGCCGTTCAGCGCGTTGAGGATGAACGACTCGATCCGCGTCGTGGCGCCGTGACCGTTCTGGTGGACGGCGGTCACGAGTCCCTCTCGGGAGATCCGCACGAGACCGCCGTCCATCAGCCGGGCCAGCGCGGTCTCCGCCGCCCTGCCCGGTCCCCCTGCCAGGAACCCGATCTCTTCCGGTCTCCAGTCCGGACCCGGTGTCGAAGACTTGGCCATCAGCACTCCCCTTCACTGGTGCCAGTGCATCTTCGACGTGAGATCTACCCCTGGGTTCCTGGTGTTACCTGAACAGGACCGATCAACGGAAAACGGGGTCAGCCGCCGCCTCCGCCGCAGCCGCCACCACAGCCGCCGCCTCCACCGCAGCTGCTTCCGCTTGAACACGAAGAAGAACTCGACGAACACGAGCTGTAGCTGCCGCCGTCACCGCTGTAACCGCTGTAGCTCGACCCACTGCCGGACGAGGCGAGCAACGAGCTGCGCACCGCCAGATCCGGGTACACGGCCAAGCCGCCGAAGAGAACGAGCCCGGCCGCGCCCGCGTACAGGGCGTCGTCGGACGTGGCCATCCTGCTGCTGGAGGAGGTACGAGCCTCGCTGAGCACGACGTTCCCCTTGCGCGTGCGCAGGTTCTTGCCGCGGCGCGTCAGGATGAAGATGACCGCGCCGGTGAGCAGGAGCAGCAACGCCAGGTACCCGACGGGCGCACCGATCGCGAGGCCGTTGACCAGGCGGACGACACCGACCGCGAGCAGCACCCACAACGCGATGGATCCCTTGCGCAGTGCGCTTTTCGCGACGTCCGGGTGGACGACGAGACCCATCTCCTCCAGCCGCCGGCCGATCTCGGTCACGGCGCCGTCCTTGGAGACGGCGGGGACCATCAGGTTGACCGTGCGGTTGGTGTAGCGCTGGCTGTCGGTGATGACGGCGCGGTCCACCTTGTTCAGCGAGTTCGTGGTGGACGTGACCTGAACGGTGCCACGCCGTGAAGTGCGCAGCTCACCCGCGGTGAGCAGACGCGCGATGGAGGTCTCGACGACCCGTCGTGGACCGCCCGCAAGATATGCGAGCTCGTCCATGTCCAGGGAGCGCACGGGCTGGGAACTGTGCCCAGCCCGCACGCGAACCCGGACGACGATCGCGACCAGCACGGCCAGTGCCAGCCCGATCCAGTACAGCTGAAGGAACTCCGGTCCAGACAATCCCCACGGCATGTGAGCCACCCCCTGACTGCCCCGAAATGCTTCGGTGGAGTCCATGGTGTGGTCCGGGCCACATGCCCGCAATGCTTGTTGACGAAGCCTTAGGGTTGTCCGTCTTCTGTCACTGATTTGTGGCTATAGCTCACTCTTGGTGGCTACAACGCACGGCTCAGCTCGACGAGCCGCCGTCGACTCCGCTGGAGCCTTCGCCATCGGTACCGAAGAAGTACATGGGTGCCTCCCAGGTCGGTCCGGTCCTGGTGGCCGGACTCCGGTCCAGTCTCCTATTCGGACGGAACGAGTTTCAAGGAGACGGAGTTGATGCAGTACCGCTGGTCCGTCGGAGTGGGATACCCCTCACCTTCGAAAACATGCCCGAGGTGGCTGTGGCAGGTGGCGCAGAGCACCTCGACGCGGACCATGCCGAGCTCGCGGTCCTCACGCAGGATGACCGACTCCCCGGCCAGCGGCGAGAAGAACGACGGCCAGCCGCAGTGCGAGTCGAACTTGGTGTCGCTGCGGAACAGTTCGGCTCCACACGCACGGCACTCGTAGATGCCCTCGGTCTTGGTCTCGGTGTACTCGCCGGTCCACGGACGCTCGGTGCCTGCCTGGCGCAGCACCGCGTACTCGGCGGGGTTCAGCTGGGCGCGCCATTCCTCTTCGGAACGCACGACTTTCGGGATGGCGCCGACAACAGGTTCCATGTCCCTTTATAACGCGGGCACCCTCATGGGGCTTCCCGGCGGTGACGTGGTGGGCGGCGCCGTAAGGCCTCGTTAAGAAGTCGTTCTCGTTTGGACCGGAAGATATCGGGTCAGAAGATGATCGTGAGGATGTCGCTCAGCGCGAACCAGATCGTCAGGATCACGCCGAGCAGGATCAGCCCGACCACCATCACCGCCACCAGTCGCTGGTGGCCTGTCGTGCGGTTGGCGGAGTCGGCGAAGTCCTGCACGCCCTCGAGGTAGCCCTCGACCGTGTAGCCGGGGCGCTGCCGCTTCATCTTGTCCAGGTGGTCGGCGAACGCCTGGGTCTCGGGGTCGTGCGGGTCGAGGCCGATCAGCTCCTCCTGGAACTTCTCGCTCTCGTCCTTCGAATCGCCCATAACCCCCAGAGTAGTGCCTCGAATCAACTGGCCAGAGCAAGCGAGGGTTTAACAGCACCAACGGTTCGGCCGTGTCCGAGCACCGGGACGGTCGCCAGGTCCTCCACCTTGCTCACGTCCACGCCGAGCCGCTTGAGCACCGCCACGATGACGACCGCGCGGGCGCGCGACGAGCCGTCGGCGATCTTCAGCGCGACACCCTCGCCGGTGGGCAGACCGACCGCGTACACACCCTCGGCACCGTCCTTGGCGATGACGCCGGGCAGGGCGTCCATCAGCACGGTGACGTCACGGCCCGTACCGCCGACCCACTGCGGGAAGGCGTTCATGGCGGCGGCGACGCGGTGTTCGAGGGTGCCTGCCGGGGCAGCGGCGAGGCGGCCGAACGCGCGAGCCAGGCCCGTGAGGCTGATGGCGAAGATCGGGGCACCGCAGCCGTCGACGCCGACCTGGGCGACGGGCTCGCCGGCCACGTCCTCGATCGTCTCGCGGGTGGCTACCTGCAGCGGGTGCGTCGGGTCCAGGTAGTCCTCGGTCGACCAGCCGTTGGCGACGCAGGTGGCGAGCATGGCGGCGTGCTTGCCGGAGCAGTTCATGTACTTCGGGGCGGCTTCGAGGCCGCGGGCGAGGTGCTGGGCGCGAGCTTCCTCGCCGAGTGGCATGTCGGCGGTGCACTGCAGGGCGGTCTCGTCCAGACCCGCTGACGCGAGGATCCGGAGCGCGCCCTCGACGTGGAAGTCCTCGCCGGAGTGCGACGCGCTGGCCAGCGCGAGCAGTTCGCCGTCGAGGTCCACACCGCTGCGCAGCATCGCGAGGGCTTGGAGGGGCTTGTTCGACGAACGCGGGAACGCGACGTCGCCCGGCCGGCCGATTTCCAGGGTGGGGGTGCCGGAAGCGTCGGTGGCGACGACGGTGCCGTGGTGCACCGACTCCAGGAAGTCGCCGCGCCAGACCTCAGCCACAACCTCGTGTGCCATGCCACCCCTCCTGCAAGTCGGTGAAACTGCCAACTGTCGACAGTTGACAACGTGGCTAGTGTAACCAGGAGACGGCCTGTGCCGTCCAGAGCAGGAGACGAAAGTGACACCTCCGACCCCGCTGCACCTGAGTCTGGCCGGGCAGGCCGTGGACGTCTTGCGCGAGCAGGTGCTCACTGGGGAAATCCCTCCAGGATCCCGGGTCAACGAGGTCGAGGTGGCGCAGAAGCTCGGCATCAGCCGCGGTCCGTTGCGCGAGGCGATCCGGCACCTGGCGTCCGAGGGCCTGCTTCAGCTCGTACCGCACCGGGGCGCGTTCGTGCCCGATGCCGATTCCGACGAGGTCAAGGCGCTGTTCGAGCTGCGCGCCGCGCTGGAGTGCGCGGCGGCTGAGCTGGCGGCCTCCCGGCGCACCGATGTGGATTTGGTGCGGCTGCACGAGGTGTCCGCGGCGAGCCGGAGCAACTACAGGACCGGGCAGCCGTTCCCGTACCGGCTGGACCTCGCCTTCCATCAGACGCTCATCGACGCCGCGCGCAGCCCACGGATCGCCGAGCAGGTACGGCTCGTGCAGCAACGTGTGGTGCTCCTCCGCAGCGCGCTCGATGACGACCCGCCGCACCAGCACGCGTCGATGGACGACCACGACGAACTCGTCAAGGCGATCGAGGACGGCGACGCCGCGCGGGCGTCCACGGTGATGCGGCGACACCTCTCCCGCGTGTGTGCGCAGATGCTGACCAGCCTGAACCGCTAATTTGATGGCATGACGTTCGGCGCCCGGCTCGTTCACCACCGCAAGGCGGCCGGGCTCAGCCAGGAGGACCTCAGCGAGCGGTCCGGCGTCAGCGTCCGCGCGATCAGCGACATGGAACGCGGCCGTGCCCGTTCGCCTCAGCGCCGCACCACCGAAGCGTTGCTCGACGCCCTCGACCTCGACGAACACGATCGCGACGAGTTGCGCAGACTCGCCAGGTCCGGCCGGGTCGCGCCGCCGGGGCCGGTCTGGTCGTTGCCGATGTACGTGGCGGACCTCGTCGGGCGGGACCCCGAGCTCTTCACGATCGCCGAGAAGCGCAGCGGGCTCGTTGTCGTCCACGGCGCTGCGGGTACGGGCAAGACGAGCCTCGCCGTGAGGGCCGCCCATCTGCTCGAGGAATGTTTTCCGGACGGTCAGCTGCTCATCGAGCTTGAGGGCTCCACACCGCCGCTGCAACGGTTGCTGAAGGACCTCGGCGTGCCGGCCGAGCATCTGCCTGAGGACGAGCGTGGGCAGATCAGGCTCTACCGGTCGTTGCTCGCGGGACGACGCCTGCTGCTCGTGCTCGACGGTGCGGACTGTGAGGAGGAGGTTCACGCGCTCGCGGCCGACTCGCCTGGCTGCCTCACGGTCGTGACGTCCCGGCGGAGGCTCGCCGGGCTCGTGGGCGCCACCTGGATCCGGCTCGGCGGCCTCACCGAGGAGGCCGCGCTGGAGCTGCTCGCGTCGATCATCGGGCAGAGACGCGTCGAGGAAGACCTCAGGACCGCGCGGGAGCTGGTGCGGCTGTGCGGGATGTCGCCGCTCGCGTTGCGGATCGCGGGCAACCGGCTCGCCAGCCGTCCGCGCTGGCCGCTCGCGCACCTGGCCGAGCAGATCGAGGAACGCAGACTGGCGGCGTTGACCGCCGGCGACCTGGAGGTGCGGGGCGCGTTCGAGGTGTCGCTCGCGCACTTGCCCGGCAACGCTCGGCTCGTGTTCCGCAGGCTCGGGCTGCTGATCGGCACGCACGTCACGCCAGAACTCGCCGCCGGACTCGCCGGCATCAGCGTCGCGGAGGCGGAACAGGCGCTGGAGGACCTCACCGACGTCAGCCTGCTGGAGCCCGACGAGCGCGGCTACTTGATCCACGGCCTCGTCCGGACGTTCGCCGACGGCCTGATCGATGCCACGGATGACGACGCTCGGCGCACGATGCTCGCCTCACTCCTGGAAACCACGGTCACCGCTGGAGTCCTCTTCGGACAGACGGGTGACGCGCGGCGCGTGCAGGCGCGCGGCGAGATGGACATCGCGACGGCACGACGGTGGCTGGACGAGCACCGCGACCTGGTACCCGAGATCGTCGAACAGGCGCAGCGCCAAGACATGCACGACGACGTGGTGCGTGCGGTGATCGCACTCTCGCACTACGCCGCCATCGAACCGAGCCCGATCTGGGAGCGGATCTACCGCACGGCACTGATGTCGGCGCGCGAGCCGTGGCAGGAGATCGTGATCCGCGGCCAGCTCGGCTGGGTGCTGTTCGACGTGATGGATCGGGCGGGGGATGCGCTGGAGGTGCTGACCCGCGCGGCGCAACGAGCCGAGGAGTCGGGGGAGACCGGGCACATCGGCTGGGTGTGGCTGATCGCCGCGGCCTCGCACAGCGGGCTCGGCGACCTCGACGAGGCGGAACGCGTGTGCCGCAAGGCGATCGAATGGATGCGTGAGCCGATGGACGTGCTCTACGCGCGGTCGGTGCTCGGCGTGCTGTGGCAGCGCATGGGTCGTCCGCACGCGGCGGTTGCCCTGCACACAGAGGTCGCGAACGAGCTGAGTACGTTTGCTCGCACCATTTATGAACTGTCCGCGCTCGGTCGCACTCTCTGGTGGCTGGGCCTCGCTCTGATAGACGCGCACAAGCCGGACGAAGCCGTGTCGGCGCTGACGGAGGCCGAAGAGGTCTATGCGCACGCACGGATGAAGTCGTGGCGTGCGCGCGCACAGTGGCACCGCGCCGAGGCTCACCGGCTCGCGGGTCGCGTCGCCGAGTCCGATGAGGACCTGATGAGGGCGTTGGACGGGTTCCGCGCGTGCGGCGACGGCGTGAGAGAGATCGAGGCGTTGCGCGCGCTCGCGGACAACGCCAAGTCACGGGGCGATGACAGCGCGTATCAACGTCATCTGCGAGACTCGCTCACGGCGTGCGAGCGGTGGGACACGGACGCCACGCGCAAGATCGCCGCCGAGGTGCGGGAGTGCCTGTCCTGGGAGTGACGGTCCAGAGGGTGAGGGAATGCGGGCAAGCACCTTCAGCGAGTTCCTGAGGTACTACCGGCGCCGTGCGACCCTCACGCAGGAGGATCTCGCCGCGCGCACCGGACTCGGCGTGCGCACGTTGAGCGACCTCGAACGCGGCCGCGTGCAAGCCCCGCACGCGCAGACGGTCGAGCTGCTGGTCACCGGACTCGGGCTCGACGAGGGCGAGACCCAGGAGTTCATCGCGCTCGCCAGGTCACCTGAGATCTCCACACCTCGTGCCGAACGCACGGACTGCGCGCCACCGCCCGCGAAGCCTTTGATCGGCCGCGCTCAGGAGCAACGGGACCTCGCGGACTGCATCGACGACGCGGCTGCGTCGTGGGTGCTGGACGTCGTCGTCCTGCACGGACCTCCCGGTGTGGGCAAGACCTCTCTCGCGGTCGACGCGGCGCACCGCTTCGCCGAATTGTTCGCCGACGGCCTGCTCTACCTCGACCTGCGCGGTATGGACCCCGCGCCGCTGACTCCGGAACGAGCGGCGGAACGGGTGCTGCGGGCGTTCGGGGTGCCGGACGCCCGGATGCCGTCCGACCCCGACGACCGATTCCGCCTCTACCGGTCGATGCTGCGCGAACGGACCGTGCTGCTCGTGCTCGACAACGCCGCGAACGAGGCGCAGGTCCGGCCGTTGCTCGCGGCGAGCCCCGGTTCGCTCGTGCTGGTGACCAGCCGGAACGTGCTGGCGGGCCTGGACTGCCGATCTCGCCTGGGCCTCGGCCCGTTGAGCCACGAGGGAGCTGTCGAGCTGCTCGCGCAGGCTGCCGGGTCCGACCGCATCAAGGCCGGCCAGGAGGCCGCCGACCTGGTCGCTTCCCTGTGCGGACGGGTGCCGCTGGCGCTGGCCATCGCGGGGCACCGGCTGACCGGCCGCACCACCTGGTCGTTGCGGCAGCTCGCGGACCAGCTCTCCGACGAACGCGAACGCCTCGACGTGCTCGCGACCGGTGACGTCCAGGTGCGCACGGCGTTCGAGATGTCCTACCGCCAGCTCGCCCCGGAGACCCGGATGATCTTCCGTCGGCTGGCGCTGGTGCACGGGCCCGACACGTCCGTCGCGCTGGCCGCGGTCGCCGCCGACATACCGGCCGACGACGCCGAGACGTTGCTGGAGGAGCTCGTCGACGCGTCACTGCTGCGGCCGGAGGTCCCTGGCCGGTACTCGTGCCACGACCTCATGCGCGATTACGCGCGCGAGCGTTTGCACAGCGAGGACGCCGACCTCGAGACACACAGGCTGCGCACGCGCGATTGGCTGTTGACGACAGCAACGGCCGCCGCGTCGTCGTTCCACCCCGCCGACCGTGGCGCGTCAGACCTGGCGAGCGCCGGCCGTTGGCTGTCCGAGGAGCTCGCGAACTGGCGCGGCGCGTTCCGGGAAGCCATCGCCGACGGCGCGCACGAACAGGTGTTGGCGCTGGCCCGGTCGATGCACTGGTACTCGGACCACCGCGGAGCCGCCGACCTCTGGCTGGAGGTCTACTCAGCGGGCGTGGACGCCGCGCGTGCACTCGGTGTGCAGGAGCAGGAAGCGCAGCAGCTCAACTTCGTGTGCTGGGTGTATGCAACGCGTATAACGAACATTCCGCTGGCCACGGCCGCCCATCGGGAGGCCTTGCGGGTCGCGGAGGAGTGCGGCTCGGTGCTCGAGACGGCCTGGGCGCACTACTACCGCGGGGCCATCGAGACCCGCACCGGCGACAACGAGACCGGGGTCGCCCACGTCCGGCTCGCCGCCGAACTGTTCCGGGAGGCCGGGCTGCCGTACGGGGTGGTGTTCGCGCTGTCGTTCGCGGGCGTCCTGCTGCAACGGCTGGGCCGCTTCGCCGAGGCCGTCGAGACGCACCGGGCGTGCATCGCCGAGGGACGGGCCGTGCGCGGCACCGCAGGAGGTGTGGCGGACGAGAACGCGGCTCAACTGCTGCTGCGACTCGCGGACTGCCTCACCGCGGCGGGCGACGTGGACGAAGCGCTGGTCGTGACCGCCGAGGCGGACGCGCTCATGGGCGAGTCGGCGCCGGGCGTCCGGGGCTTGCTGCAGCACACCCGCGGCACCGCGCTGGCCACCGCGGGACGCCTCGCCGAGGCCCGCGACGAGCTGGCTGCGGCCGCGGACGGGGTGGCCGATCCGGAGAGCAAGGTGTCGGTCCTGATCGCTTTGGCGGATGTCTGCGACCGCATGAACGACCACGACGCGGCGACACGGCACCGAGTGCGCGCGCTCGCGGAGTCAGATGGCTACGAGTCGCCTGGCATGACCAAGCTGCAGCACCAGCTGACGGATGCCCTGCGCCTGTCAGCGTAGGACGGTGTCCAGGAACGCGTCCGCGTCGAAGTTCTCGGCACCGGGCGGCACGAGCCGGTAGGTGGCGTCGAGGAACTTCCGCAGCGTGCCGGTGGGCAGCCGGAACACGGTGACGTGCCGGTCGGAGATCAGCTCCAGCACCAGCGTGCGGCTGGCGTGTGGCCGCAGCCGGACGTCGCCGGCACCGGACGGCTTGGTCATGCCCTCGATCAGCAGGTCCCTGCCCATGATCCAGGTCGCGACCGCGCCGCCCGCGTGGAACCTCATCGTCACCGCGTACGGGTCGTCCGACTGGTAGAGCAGCTCGGTCTCGACCGGGGCGGTGTTGCCGTTCGGCCGGACGAAGTCGAAAACGGTGCGTGACGCGACCCGCATCGGGACTCCCTGAGGTGTTCGCCTGTGTTCAGCAGTTGTCACGTAGTGGGTGGCGAATTGGTTCAAGGTGGGCCGTTGCCATTACCGATTTCACGGCCCCGGCGATGGACGGCCAGGCGTTTCGGCTGTGCGAACGGGCAGAGATGCCGAACTTTCTGCCGGTCCTTCTGCATGGTTCTGCGAGGCCTCTCGCGTTTGGCTGGACGGCATGGTCACCCCGCTCCGCCCCGGTCTCGTCGAGGCCGTCGTGCGCCAGGCCGGTGGCGTGCTGGTGGGCCGGGAACGGGAGATCGCCGCCTTGACAGGCGCGCTCGGCAGTGGGCGGTCGTGCGTCGTGCACGGGGCGGCGGGCATGGGCAAGAGCGCGTTGTTGTGCGTAGCGTCGTCGATCGCGGTGCGCAGCGGGATGCGGCCGGTGCGCGGGTTGCGGGCGTTGTCCGGCGGCGACACGTTGCTGCTGGTGGACGACGTCGAGCAGTTGTCGGCGGAAGACGCCGATCGGCTGGCGCGGTTCCGGGGAGTCGTGGTGCTGGCGGGGGACTTCGATCCCGTGTCGCCGCCACCGGGGCTGGCGGATCTCGTCGCGGCTGCCGTGCTGGTTCCGTTGCGGCCCGTGGGCGCGGACGTGGTGGCGGGGATGATCCGGCGCCGGTTCGACGCCGAGGCCTCGCCGGAGCTGATCTCGTTGTGCCTGGACCACTGCGGTGGCGCGCCGGGCGTGCTGAACGATGTTCTCGATCTGCTGGAGCCGGGCGAGGTTTCCGCGGGTTCGTTGCGCGGCTTGCGGTTGCCGCGCCTGTTGCAGGCTGTGCGGCGGTACTGGCAGGTGCTGGACGCCGATGCCGTGACGGTCGCCCGTGCTGTGGCGGTGCTCGGCAATGCGCCGCTCGACCTGCTGTGCGAGGTCGCGGGGATGGACTCGGGTGCGACGCTGGCCGCGTTCGAACGTCTTGCCGACGCCCGGCTCGCTCTGGGTGAGCCGATGCGGATCGTCTCACCGGCGTTGAGTCGGGCAATCTGCCAGGAGATGGCGCCGGACCTGCGTGAACGCCTGCACCGTGCAGCCGCGGGGGCGATGCACCGGCGCTCTGATCCCGTGACCGCGGTGGCCGAACACGTCGTGGCGTGTGCGGAACCCGTTGGGGCGCAGTGGGTGGCGCCGGCGTTGCGGACCGCGGCGCGGCTGCACCGTGCCGCGGGACGGCCCGAGCAGGCGGTGCGGTGCCTGCGGGCGGCGTTGCGCGAGCCGATGAGCGGGCAGGTCGCCGCGCAGGTGGCGATCGCGATGGCGGATCTCCATCTGCGGTACGGGATCGCCCCTCGTGCGGACGAGCTGGCGCGGTGCTGGCAGCGGCTTTCGGCCGAGGGAAACCCGGACGGGGCCTTGGACTGGCTCGCCGCGGTGGTGCTCGACTGGCAGTGCGACGAGGACGTTCTCGGTGTGCCTGCCGGAGATGAGGGGCCGCCGGAGTCGTTCCGGGCCGTCGCGATGGCGATGAGTCCGTTGAGCGCGCGGGAGGTGGTCGACTCGCCGGTGGCGCCGGCGTTGCGCGCGTTCTGGTCGGGCGAAGGTGCCGAGCAGGTGCTCGCCGATCTTCCTGAGCACGCGATGCCGTCGCTCGTGCTTGCGGGGCTTGGACTTCTGCGCAGCGGGTCGTCGCGCGTGCTGCTGGATCTCGCGCTGCGGGACCGGCTCGTCGGCGCGGAGAACGACTGGCTGGTCGCGCTGCAGATGTGGGCGCACGGGGCGAACGGCCGGCACGCCGAGGTGTTCCGGCTCATGCACTCGCTGGCAGAACGCGGGTCGCCCGCACGGGGTTGCGTGGCGCTCGCGGCGGCTGCGTTCGTTTCGTCCTGTGTGGACTGCGGACGGCTTCGTGAGGCGCGGGAGATGTTGGTGCGCCTTGGTTACACGGGCACGTTGTCCCCGGCCTGGGTGTGCATGATGTTGCTGCACCAGCGGGCGCGCCTGCACCTCGCGCTGGGCTCGCCGCGTGCCGCGCTGGCCGATGCCGAACGTGCCGGAGTCGTCGAGCTGGCAGCAGAAGCGCGGGCGGCGTTGGTCGAACGGCCTGCGCTGGTCCGTTGTGGCGCATGGGCGAAGCTCACGCCGCACGAGTCGCGCATCGTCGAGCTGGCGCTGGAGGGAGAGACGAACCGGGAGATCGCGACGCGGTTCAACGTCACCCAGCGCGCTGTCGAACTGCACCTGACCCGTGTCTACCGCAAGGCCGGAATCAGCAGACGGGTGCAGCTGTCTTCCGTCTTCGGTCCCATTTGAGACTCCCATTTGAGATTCGTGGTCACCCGAACGGATGTGAACCGGGCACGGTGATCCCGTCGTTCTTTGCCAGCAACAGCAACGAAACGACGGGAGCCACACCATGTCTGCCGACAACGAGCCGATCGCGCCCGCAGCACCTGAGCACGACGTGCACGACGTGCTGCTGGGCACGATCACCTGGGACCAGTACCACGCTTCCCGCGCGGCTTAGAGCAGATTGGAACGGATGGCCCAGGCCACGGCGTGCACCCGGTTGCGCAGCCCGAACCGTTCCAGCAACTGGTGCAGCGCGTACTTGACGGTCCGCTCCGAGCAGAACAGCCGCGCCGCGACCTCCGCGATCGTCGCGCCGTCGGCCAGCAGCCGGAGCAGCTGCAGATCGCGGTCGTTCAGCACCGTCGACCGCTCCTGCACTGCCTGTCCGGCGACGAGCAGCCTGATCAGGCGTTCGGCGTTGACGTCCGCGCGCCGCAACGGGTTCGCGAGCCCCGCCTGGGCCGCGATCGAGGGTGTGAGGTCGTGCACCCGTGCCGCGATCACCACGATCCGCGACGAGCCGATGGCCCGGAGCCTGGCCGCCTGCTGGGCGCAGAGTTCGTTCACGATCGCGAGTAAGACGTGCGCGTCCGAACGTTCCTGCACCACCCGCACCCGCGGTGATGTCTTCAACAGGTGGGTCACACCGGCCGCGCTGATCAGGTCTCGGGACTCCACCGCAACGCGCACCGGTTCGAGTCCGGAGTCCACGGTCGCCAGGGCACTACTCATGCCCCGATCGTCCGGAATTTCGGGGGCTGTCCACTTCGGAAAACCGAACCCATCCGATGATTACTTGTCCGTCGCCTGTCGACGCGCGGAACTCGCCGGTCGGCCAGTGCTCGATCTTCAGCTCGTCACCGGGCAGCACCGGGGCGGTGAAGCGGGCGTGCAGCTCGGTGAAGTGCTTGCCGCGCACGGTGATTCCGAGCGTGCACAGGCCGTGCAGGATGGGTCGTGCGAAGCCTGCGCGCCGGGCGAACTCCTCGTCGTGGTGCATCGGGTTGACGTCGCCGGTCTCGCAGTACCGCAGCGCCTGGTCCCGCGTGGTCCGGAAGTAGCCGACCTCGGGTTCGGTGCCGGGGACTTCGAAGGCGCGGGTGTCGCCGCGTTCGCCGCCGAAACCGCCTTCGCCCTTGAGGAAGCACGACGAGCGGGTCTTCGCGTACGCCGACTCCCAGGTGCTGACGACCAGCGCTCCCGAGCCCTTGTCGTAGATGCCGGTGACGGTCTTGGTGACGACCGCGGAGCCTTGCCGCGGGAGTGGTTCGTGCAGCCACAGCGACTGCTCGGCGTGCAGGACCTGGGTCATGTCGGCGCCGGTCAGCCCGAGCTGCGGGCCGCCGTGCTGCAGCAACGGGATGGCGAAGGCGGGGGAGTAGCCGCCCGTCGCCGCCGCGTACACCTCGGCGTCGTCTCGCGACCAGGTGCGGACCTGTCGTTCGACGACGCCGAGGATGTCGTGGTTGAGCACTTTCCCAAGATAGAACTAACCGAGCGTGCCCCGTACGTTCGCGTGGCCCTTGAGGAGGTTGCGGGCGATCGTGCGGCGCTGGATCTCGTCGGTGCCCTCGTAGATCCGCAGCAGCCGCAGCTCGCGGTACCAGCGCTCGATCGGCAGCTCACGCGTGTAGCCCATGCCGCCGTGGATCTGCAGGACGCGGTCGACGATCTCGTTGGCCTTGATGCCGCCGTAGAGCTTCGCGATGGACTGCGCCTGCCGCGAGTCCTGCTTCTGGTCGACGAGCCACGCGGCGTGCAGCACGAGCCAGCGAAGCGCTTCGATCTCGACCGCGGAGTCCGCGATCATCCACTGGATCGCCTGGTACTCGGCGATGGGCTGGCCGAACGTGACACGGTTCTTGGCCTGCTCGATGGCCATTTCGACGAGGCGTTCGACGCTGCCGAGTGCACGGGCGGGCAGCAGGTAGCGGCCCTGACCGATCCACTGCATCGCGAGGTTGAAGCCCTTGCCCTCCTCGCCGAGGATGTTCTCGTGCGGCACGCGCACGTTGTCGAACACCAGTGCCGCCGGGCCCCACTGGCCCATGGTCGGGATGGGCTCGGACTTCCAGCCCATGTCGCGGTCGACGAGGAAGCACGTGACGCCGCCGTCGGCGCCCTTCTCCTTGTCGGTGATCGCGAAGACCATCACGAAGTCGGCTTCGTTGCCCTGGGTGATGAACGTCTTCTCGCCGTTGATCACCCACTCGTCGCCGTCCTTCACGGCGGTGGTGCGGATGGCCTTGGCGTCACTGCCGGCGCCGGGCTCGGTGATCGCGAAGCACGAGACGCGCTCGCCGGAGATCGTCGGCAGCAGGTAGCGCTGCTTCTGCTCCTCGTTGCCGTGGAACAGGATGTTGTCCGCGTAGCCGCCGAACCGGAACGGCACGAAGCTCCGCCCGAGCTCGGCCTCGATGAGCGCGGTCATCATGCCGCCGAGGCCCATGCCGCCGTACTCCTGCGGCGTGTTGACACCGAAGAACCCGGCCTGCTTCGCCTTGTCCTGCAACGCCTTGAGCTCGTCCTTGGGCAGGCCGGGCTGGCCGGCGCGTTCGCGGCGCAGCACCTCGGGCTCCAGCGGGATGATCTCCTTGCGCACGAAGGTCCGCACCCAGTCGCGGATCTCCTTCTGCTCGTCGTCGAGCGTGAAGTCCATTGTTCTTCTCCTTGAGGGAATGCCCTAGAAAAAGGCACTGATGCCGGTCAGCGCACGGCCGATGAGCAGTTTCTGGATCTGGCTGGTGCCCTCGTAGAGGGTGGTGACGCGGGCGTCTCGCAGGTACTTGCCCACGGGGTACTCGTCGATGTAGCCGTAGCCGCCGAAGACCTGGATGGCGTTGTTGGCGACCTTCACGGCGGCTTCGCTGGCGAAGAGCTTGGCCATGCTGGCCTCGGTGCCGAACGGCTGGTCGCGGTCGGCCAGGTCGGCGACGCGCCAGGTCAGGAGCCTCGCGGCGTCGGTTTCCACGGCCATGTCGGCGATCAGTTCCTGGACCAGCTGGAAGCCCGCGATGGGTTTGCCGAACTGTTCGCGTTCCTTGGCGTACTTGAGCGCTGCTTCGAGAGCGCCTCTTGCTGCTCCGACGCAGCCTGCGGCGACCGACATGCGGCCCTTGTCGAGTGCCTGCATCGCGAGCTTGAAGCCTTCTTCGCTGAGCAGGGCGTCGTGGTCGACCTCGACGTCTTCGAGGGTGATCTCGGCGGTGGCCTGGCCGCGCATGCCGAGCTTGCCCTTGATCTCGGTGGCGGTGAAGCCTTTCGCGTCTGTCGGGACGAGGAACGCCGAGATGCCCTTGGGACCTGGTCCGCCGGTGCGTGCGAAGACCAGTGCGACGTCCGCCCACGTGCCGTTGGTGATGAAGACCTTGCGGCCGTTGATGGTCCAGCCGTTGTCCGTTTTCGTGGCTTTGGTGGCGAGGCTGCCGGCGTCTGATCCGGTGCCGGGTTCGGTGAGGGCGAAGCAGCCGATCTGCGTGCCTTGCGTCAGGCCGGGCAACCAGCGTTGCTTCTGCTCTTCGGTGCCGTGCTTCGCGATCGACTTGGCGACCAGTCCGAGTGACACCGAGATGATGCCTCTCACCGCGGAGTCTCCGCGTGCGACCTCTTCGAGCACCAGGCAGTAGGCCAGGTTGTCGCCGCCCGAGCCCCCGTACTGTTCGTCGATGCCGAGCCCGAGGAACCCGACCTCGCCAAGTGCCGGGACGAGGTCCTTGTCGATGGCCTCCTCGCGGTCCCAGCGCGTGGCGTTGGGGACGATGCGCTCATCCGTGAAGCGCCGCGCCAGCTCCCTGAGCTGCCGGTGTTCGTCCGAAAGCGTCAAGTCCACGGGTCCTCCTGAGAAACCGAACAGTGTTAGGTTAACTCACATGCCCCGGCCGAGCACCCCTCTGTTGAGCCCCGATCGCATCCGGTCGACGGCCCTGGCCATCATCGACCGCGACGGCCTGGACGGCCTGTCGATGCGCAAGCTGGCCGCTGAGCTGGGCGTTCAGGCCGCCTCGCTGTACGGGCACGTCCGCACGAAGGACCAGCTGCTGAACGACATCGCATCCTCCATACTGTCTGCAGTCGACGTTACGGGGTTCACCGTCGACTGGCGGGAGGGTCTGCTGCGCTGCGCACGCTCATACCGTGCGGCGTTGTCGTCACACCCGAACATCGTCCCGTTCCTGGCGTACGGTCCCGCGGGCCGTGCCGAGTCGTTGCAACGCCTGGACCTGCTGCACGGCGCCCTGGTCTCCGCCGGCTGGTCGCGCCGCGAAGCCACGATGATCGCCGCGGGCCTGATGTACATCGTGTTCGGATCCGCGTTGAGCACCTTCTCCAGCGGTTTCTCGGCAGACCCTGCCGACTACTCGGACCGCTACCCGCACCTCGACCGCGCACACCTGCTGCCGGGCGTAGCACGCGAACTGGACCGCGACAGCTTCGAGATGGCGCTCGCGGCGTTCGTCCGCGGCCTTTAGTGTTTCGGCGTGGCTTCCAAGGCGATCGAGCTTCAGGTCGGTGACCAGCTGGTGCGCGTGTCCAACCCGGACAAGCCGTACTTCCCCGCGCGCGGCATCACCAAGGGCCAGGTGGTCGAGTACTACCGCACGGTGGCGCCACATCTGCTGACCGTGCTGCGCGACCGCCCCGTGGTTCTGAAGCGCTACGTCGACGGCGTGGAGGGCGAGGCGTTCTACCAGAAGCGCGTGCCCAAGGGTGCGCCCGACTACGTGGAGACGGTGCAGGTCAAGTTCCCGTCCGGCCGTCCCGCGGACGAGATCTGCCCGACCTCAGAGGCCGTGATCGTGTGGGCCGCGAACCTGGGCACCTTCGACTTCCACCCGTGGCCCGTCCGCCGCTCCGACGTCGATCACCCCGACGAGCTGCGCATCGACCTGGACCCGCAGCCCGGCACGGACTTCTCCGACGCCGCTCGTGTCGCCTTGGTGTTGCGCGAGGTCCTGGCCGACGCCGGGTTGACCGGCTACCCGAAGACGTCCGGTGGGCGCGGCATCCACGTGGCCGTGCGGATCCGGCCTGAGTGGGACTTCATCGACGTCCGCCACGCGGTGATCGCGCTGGCCCGTGAGGTGGAGAAGCGGGCGCCTTCGCAGGCGACTTCGGCGTGGTGGAAGGAAGAGCGCGGCGAGCGCGTCTTCATCGACTTCAACCAGGCCGCCCGCGACCGCACGATCGCTTCGGCCTGGTCGGTGCGGGGGACTGCGCGCGCGACGGTCTCGACTCCGGTCACGTGGGACGAACTGTCCTCTGTGGACCCTGACGACTTCGACGTGCTGACCGTGCCGAAGTTGCTGGACGAGCGCGGCGACCTGCATGCCGGGCTGGACTCCGAGGCGTTCGGCATCGAGACGCTGCTGGAGTGGTACGCGGCCGATCCGCGCGGCGAGATGCCGTACCCGCCGGACTACCCGAAGATGCCGGGCGAGCCGATGCGCGTGCAGCCGTCGCGCGCTAAGCGTCCTACCAGCGGAAACGCGAAAGAGTAGCGATCGGCGGGATCCGTACAACGCTCACTCGCCTGATAACCTCTCGAACCATGTCAGAGCGGCTTGATCGGCTCGCAGCATCCTTCGACAGAGCGCTGAGAGCGGACGGAAAGTCAGAGCGCACAAGGGTTCTCTACGGTCAGAGCATCCGCTTCTTCTCGGAGTGGCTTGTGCGGGAAGGAAGGGAGCCGGAGCTCGACGAATTCACCCGGCTCGCCGTGCGTGAGTGGATGAACGAGCTCAAGGGGACGAAGGCGCCTGGCACGGTCGCAGTCCGCTTCCGTGGTCTGCGCCGGTTCTCGCGGTGGTTGGTCGTGGAGGAGATTCGCGACAAGAACGTGATGGCGGGGATGGAGGCGCCTGAGGTTCCCGAGAAGCCGGTGCCCGTGCTGGTCGACGATGAACTGGCCGCGTTGCTGAAGCTCTGCAAGGGCAAGGACTTCCGATCGCGTCGTGATGAGGCGATGGTCCGGCTGTTCTTCGACTGCGGCTTGCGCGTCGCCGAACTGTGCGGGATCCAGCTTGACCACGTCGACCTGGACGCCGAGGTCATCCAGGTGACCGGCAAGGGTGACAAGGTCCGCCT
This sequence comes from Lentzea aerocolonigenes, assembly GCF_000955955.1. Classification (GTDB taxonomy): domain Bacteria; phylum Actinomycetota; class Actinomycetes; order Mycobacteriales; family Pseudonocardiaceae; genus Lentzea; species Lentzea aerocolonigenes_A. The sequence continues at coordinate 8,368 of NZ_JYJG01000248.1, read as the reverse complement.
CGTCTATCCGAGCGCCAAGACCTTCCGCGCTGTTGAGCGCTACATCCGTGAACGGGCCAAGAGCAAGCACGCTCGTACGACCAAGGCGCTGTTCCTTTCACAGCGTGGTGCCTGGTCTGTCGATGGTGTCCGTGACCGCCTGGGCGTCATGGCCAAGCAGGCAGGCCTGGACCACATCAACCCCCACCGGTTCAGGCATACGTTCGCCCACGACTACCTGCTCAGCGGCGGCCAAGAGCGTGACCTCAAGCGCCTGGCAGGGTGGACGAGCGACGTCATGTTGGAGGTCTACGGCCGCAGCACAGCTCAGCAGCGAGCGGCTCATGCAGCACGCAAGCTGGGGCGCGGCAACCGACTCTGACCTTCAGTACGACGGACAACGCCACCTTCGAGCTCGTGATACTGCGCCGAACGAGTGGTCTTCGTCTCGCAGAAGCCGTTGTGTAATAAGGATTCCAGCTACACCTAGTTTGCGTACAACGCTTGTGCCTGTTGTGCTGTTCGTGTCCACATCGAACGCACCGCACCGGAGGAGCCAGACATGAAGGCGAGAGCCCCAGATGGCCGCCACCTCCTCCGAGAAGTCGTTGCAAGCACGAGCCGCTGTCGCCACCCGCTGGGCGAAGGCCACCGATCGCGAGGCTGAGACCGCACCAGCCCGCAAGGGCTTCCTCGCCAAGCTGGAGCGTGAGGTCGACCCCGAGGGCGTTCTCCCTCCCGAGGTTCGCCTCCAGCGCGCTGTGGAGCTCCGCAGGGCGCACATGCTCCGGGCCAGCCTGAAGTCCGCTCAGGTGCGCCGTGAGCGCCGGGAAGTCGCTGCTCGCGGGGACGTGTCCCGATGACCCGCCAGGAGATCCGCGGTGCCAGGTTTGCCGGCCTCTGCGCCGCTGTCGCCGTCGCCTTCTTCTGCCAGTCGCTGCTGGCTGGCCTCGCCATGATCCTGATGACCCTCACGGGCTGCCGCCTGCTCCGCGTCGTGTCGAGCTGACCCTGAACGAACGACGACCCCCGAGCAACGAACTCGGGGGTCGTGACGTTTCGAGTGGTCCTGCCTGCGCGGGTCGGACTGCTCATAAGAGGTGAACGAGTTGGTAGCTCGTCCACCCGGCCCGCTCGCAGAAGCGACGGCCACCTCCCTTGACGCAGTAGGGAGCGGAGCCAGTATGGCATCGCTCAAGAACGACCTCCAGCCCGGCGGCTTCGACTACGAGGCCTACGACGAGCAGACCGGTTTCGGCCAGGTCATGGCTCGGGTCCTCGATCACCTGCCCCTCTCGATGAAGGGGGCCATGGCCTACGTGGCGCTGACGACGTTCGTGCAGCGCGAGAAGGGCCACAAGGACGAGGGCAAGTGCTTCGCCCACCGGGAGACCGCCGCGCGCCGTGCCCGCATGTCCATCAAGACGTTCGACCGGGCGGTCAAGGAGCTGGAGGAGCTCGGCCTCGTCGTCGTTGAACGCCGCAAGCACGCCAACGGTGGCTACCGATCCAGCCTCTACCGAGTCCTCGATGGTCCAGGAGAGCTGGCCTCAATCCGTCCTGCTCATGAGGGGGTGGCGTCAGATTGTCGCCAGGGTAGGGACAACGTGACGCCACCCGCGGGTCAGATTGACGCCAGGGTGGAGACAGATTGTCCCGAGGGTGGGGACAGGTTGACGCATCTTGAACAGACCACAGAACACACCACGGAACAGACCACGCTGTCAGACCACGTGGACACAGAACTTCCTGCGCCCGCTTCGCGGTCGCGGGGGACCAGCGAGGTCCAGGCTGAAGAAGAGCAGGACGTCCAGGAGCCCGTGGCCGATCACATCGAAGAGGAGCCAGAGCTGAAGAACTTCACGACCTCCCTGGACGAGCAACCAGATGCTTCGTTCGTCGTCCAGTCCGCAGAGGAGCTCACCTCGGACCTGGACAAGATCTTCGCCGATGAGAGGCCTCAGCAGACCTCGGGCCATCCAGTCGCCACCGAGACCATGGACGAAGCCCTCCAGGTCGCCCTCGACGCACTCGGCCCCGTGAGCAACATGCACTACGAGTCCAGGGAGTCGGTCGAACGTCGTCCCGTCCCGGTCCTCACACCGGAGGAGATCGAGCACCAGGTCGCTGCTCGCCGCAAGCAGCCCACCGAGGCTCAGAAAAAGCACCAGGAGTTCCTGGAGCGGCAGGCGAAGTTCGACGCTGAGTACGAGGCCGCGAATCCGTTGCCCAGGCGCGCGGAGGACGTCGACATGGTCCAGAAGGCGCGCGAGGCGTTGAAGGGTGCTCCTCGCCGTCGTGGTGGCCGTAGGAAGCAACAGCCCGCCGCCCCTGAGAACACCCAGACCTATGAAGGCATCAAGCACGAGTTCGGGCCGTACCTGGGTGAGCCACACAAGGCGCAGGAGCTCGTTGGCACTCCGTACGACCCGAACCGGTTGTTCAAGGCCTACGAGGAGGCTCTGGCCGAGCGCGGGTTGACGATGGACTGGCAGTACTCCGGCGAACTCCGCCGGTTCATCAGCGCCTTCCTGTTCCACACCGGCGGCGACGAGTTCCGTGTGGCCAAGGCGCTGCAGTCCGTGCTCGATAACGAGTCCGTGACGCATCCGCACAACTCGAAGGTCGTCGTTACTTTCGCTGGGCACGCACTCGTGAGTGGACTGTCGTTCATCGGCTCGAAGGCGCTCGGCATTCATTTGAGGAGGTCGGCGTGAGCGCCGAACTGCACAAGTTCTTTCACCACCAGGCAAAGCGCGCGCACCGCGCGTACGCCAGGACCATCGAGCGCGAGAACGAGACCAAGGGTCCGATCCCGGAGTGGAACGACCTGGCTGACGCCGAGCGAGTGGCGTGGGTGATGGTCGCCATGGAGTTGTGCCGTGCTCGGTAAGCGCCACGATCTTGGTGGCTAAGTGACGTCCTAAGCTGTGCCGCACGGCTGTGCAGCCGTCATCGAGCCTTGCGAAGTCGGTTCACTTCCGTGTGCACTCTATGCCCGCTAAACGGGAACTCAATTGCGGCCTTGAGAAATCCCCCAGGGATCTCGGTGGTGTTCTTTTTGATGAGCTTTGCGACGGTCTTGCTGTGAGAAGAAGATTCTGCTATGCCCGAGAGCATTTTTGCTCTTGCTATATCTACGCGGACATCAAAGTCGCTCATAACAGCTTGCGCGTCGGCTCGCAGAAGGGTGAAGGTGCCTACTATTCGTCGAAGGCGCCTTCGAACCAGACTTCGACGGACATAACCCAGATCATGGGCTGCTTCTAGGACCGTGGCGGTCCAGTCAATGGATCCTTGCTGGGTTGTCGGGTCAAAGTCGTCAGGCAGGTTTACCTCGCCCCTGCCTGCGGCCAAGTACACCAGAAGCCTGGTAGCTTCTTTGCGAATTGTCTGACGAGCTGCGAAACGTCTTTTCGCGCCTTCCTCGGTGTGGACTTTCCACGAAGACATCAGTACGCCCGCTGCGCCACCCGCGATGGCTGAGGTCAGGATCGTGATGGGTTCGAACGCCAAGACTTCAGATCTCCCTCGTCAGTAGGACACGCCTACCTATCGTTCGGTGATCCCGATGTGCAACTTAACCTGCACAGCCGCCTGTCAGACCACCTGCCACTCCGCTTAAGAGGTGGAGGTGGCCACGTTGCAGCACAACACGATCCACGACGTCCGGGTGGACGCGGGAGCCCGCTTCGAGAGCCCGTGTCACATCTACCTCGGCGGGATGAACGGGAGCGCCTACGCGCAGCTCCCCAAGCCCTTGCATGGCACTCGCCTCGCGCACATCGCCGTGTGGCGGGAGAACTTCGGACCGCTCGTCCCTGAGCTCCAGATCGACCATCGGTGCCGCGTGCGCATCTGCGTTCGGGTCGAGCACCTCGAAGCCGTGACGGCGGCCGAGAACGTCCGGCGCCGTGTTGTCGCAGGGGCACGACGCAAGCGCCAGGCCGTCCACGCAGGTCGGCTGATGATCGGTGGTACTTGCCAGTCCGGACGGCACGAGGTGACGCCGGCGGACCTCTCCGCCCGTCGGTGTGTCCGCTGCTTCTATGAGGCCCTGGACCGCAGCAAGGAACGCGCGCGGGCACAGTCCCTGGCCGCTCAGAGAGGGGACTGGTTCACCTTCCGGCGCCTGGCCAACCGATGCCGGCCCGCACCCGCGGTCGAGTTCGCTCAGCCTGCCGTCTGACCGCCCCGAGAACGCTCCTGGAGCGCAGTTCCCTCTCACAGCAATGGCGCAGGGTTATAGGTTTTCTGGAGGGCGCATGGACACGCGGCACCGCTTCCCGGTGGTTCCGGAGGGCACGACCTACCCAGGGCCGCACAGCGACACCGAGGCCCGACGCGGCATGTGGTTGGTGAGGGCGAGGTACTACTCGGGCCACCGGGGGAAGGTCTGCCGCGGCACGACCTTCGTGGTCGAGCCCGGCACCGACGTACGCGCGATCCTCGCCGAGGTCGCCGACGACGTCCGCAGGCTCATCGAGTTCTACGTGTTCGACGACCAAGATCGATGCGTGCGGATCCCAGGGCAGCTGATCACCGGGTGGTCGGTCGTCCTGCCGAGCAGGCGCAGCACTTCGGGTGGCTTCCGGCCAGAGAGAAGCTCAGATGATTCGCGTTCTTGAGACGCGCTTCAGAATCCGCACCAACTTGGTGACCTCCTTTGAATCCCTGGGCTCCTGCATCGCGACTGCGAGGAAGCCGGTCGGCACGCCGTTTGGGTCCTCGGTGGGATCCGCCTTGAACACGGCCGCGAGCACACCTGCCATGAGGTCGTCGCCCTCCATCGCGGGCTTGGCTGTCACCAAGTCGTAGCCGAGAGGCCCGAGTAGATGCCGAAGTCGATGTTGCAGGAGCCACTTGCGCAGCCAGCCCAGGCCACGGCTCGCCTCGATGACCATCGAAGCCCACTTGTAATCAGCGGGCATCCAGAGTGATGGTGCTGGCACGCGCCGCCTGCCGTATCCGGCCTGGTAGGCAACAGCTTCCGTCAGGACGCTTCCGGCTGCGTCCTGCACGCGGTCCCTCGCCAGAGCGCGCCGCTTCGCGCTCTCTTCCTTCCTGATCTTCCAGGAGGCGAAGAGGACACCGGAGAAGCCTCCGACAATTGCGGAGGCGGCGATGGAGGCGAGATCGAACGGCATTGGTGCTCCTTGCCCTCCGGTGCGGGTTCATCGTGTCCATCGCGCATCACGGCATCTGCGTGACACTCATTCGACCGTTTCAAGTGGTTGCTGATCGTGCCCGAAGGTCCGATGAGGACCTGTCGTAGCAATTTTCCTTGCTACACAAGGGAAGTAGCTCAAGATCCGATGCACGTTCGTTATTTTCAACGCGTGTAGAACATGCCTAACATGGCGGAAGATCCCCCGCGCGCTCGCGCCCTTCACCTCGGCTGAGGCCACTTTTCCTGCCTTGACCCAAGGAGACCTTGACGATGGACACGCCTGTTTCCGATCTGCGGATCCTCGTCGATGGCGTGGACCTGGCCGGTGACGTGATCGAGTACCAGGTCGAGACGCCCCGGATCGTCCACAACCTCGGTGACTACTTCGACGGTGCCAACGTCCTTGGTCCCGTGGGCTTCGTCTGTTGCGTCCGAGGCGTCTGGAACGACGAGCGCACGCTGCTCCTGGCCCAAGCCCGTGAACGTGACGACGAGTGCTTCGTGACGGTGGCCAAGGGCGACCTCGCGCTGGAAGTCCCCTGCGACGTCTCCGCCTTCCGCTCGATCCGTCTCGACGACGGCCGACAGGGCTGGGAGGCCGCCTTCGTGATGGCCAAGTCCCTCTGCTCCACCGCCGTGGTCACCTGGAAGGAACTGGTGGCCTGACTTGATGAACTCCGCGCAGCAGATCGAGGGAGCCGAGCGCAGAGCTCAGGTCCTCGACTTGTTGCGCCGTGGGTACTCAGGTGCCGAGGTGGGTCGCCGGTTCGGTATCAGTCGCCAGCGCGTCCACCAGATCAAGCAGGAGCACCTCGCCGAGCTCGCGGAGCACGCCGAGCAGTCCACCGCCGAGTACCGCCTGGACGCGCTGGAGCGCCTGGAGCAGATCCGTGAGGACCTGCGCAGGATCGCCGACGCCCAGCACCTGCTCGTCTCCGGAGGCAAGGTCGTCCGCCAGGGCAAGCCCTGCATCGACTTCGACGCCGAGGACAACCCCGTCGCCGTCATCGACGAGAACGAGGGCGCGCCCCTCACCGACGTCGGTCCCGTGATCACCGCGCTCGACAAGCTCATCAAGGTCGAGGACCGCTGGTCCAAGCTGCTCGGCCTCGACGCGCCCGTGAAGACAGAGGTCTCCGGCGGCGTCACCTTCGAGTACCGGTTCGCTGGGGCGGAGGACGTGTGAGCGCCCCCGCGATCGTGACGGTCGAACACGAGCTCCGAGGCGCCGCCCGTGAGCTGATGCGCACCCGTGACTCCGAGGTCCTCATGAGTGGACCAGCGGGCACCGGCAAGAGCCGTAGCTGCATGATCAAGCTGCACACCGCCGCGATGAAGCACCCCGGCATGAGCGGCCTGGCCGTGCGCAAGACCGCGCGCTCGCTCGCCTCCTCTTTCACCGAGGAGTGGGAAGACCTCACCAAGGCCGAGCTGGAGTCCGGGGCGCTGAAGTTCTTCGGCGGTTCCCAGCGCAAGCCCGCGCAGTACCAGTACGAGAACGGCAGCACGATCACGCTGGGCGGTCTCGACGACCCCATCAAGATCATGTCGACCCAGCGCGACATGGCCTACGTCCAGGAGAGCACCGAACTCACCGAGGACGACTGGCAGTCGCTGGTCACCCGCATGCGCGGCAAGGTCATGCCGTACCGGCAGATCATCGCCGACTGCAACCCTAACCACCCCAAGCACTTCCTCAAGCAGCGCGCCAACGAGGGCAAGATCAAGCTGCTCATCTCGGTGCACGAGGACAACCCGCGCTTCTTCCACCCCGACGGCGCGATGACGGCCGACGGCATGGACTACATGCCCAAGCTGGACTCCCTCACGGGTGTCCGCTACCTGCGCCTGCGCAAGGGCCTCTGGGTCGCCGCCGAGGGCTCGATCTACGACGGCTGGGACGAGTCGCACCACCTGATCGACCGCTTCGACATCCCGGACGACTGGCCCCGGTACTGGGTCGTGGACTTCGGCTGGTCGCACCCGTTCGTCTGCCAATGGTGGGCGGAGGACCCTGACGGCCGCCTGTTCCTGTACCGCGAGCTCTTTATGACCGGGCGCCTGGTCGAGGACCACGCCAAGGACATCCTGCGCCAGGTCACCAAAGCCACCGTGCGAGACGACCTCCTCGACCGTGACGAGCTCGGTCCGCTGGACGACATCGACAAGGGCTACCGCACCTGGACCGAGCCGGAGCCGTTCGAGGTCATCACCGACCACGACGCCGAGGGCCGCGCGACGCTGGAGAAGTACCTCGGCATCAGCACGACCCCGGCCGACAAGGCCGTGCTGGAGGGCATCGAGCGCGTCCAGGCGCGCATGAAGCGCCAGCGCGACGGCAAGGCGCGGATCTTCCTGATGCGCGACTCCCTCGTGGAGCGCGATCGAGAGCTCGCAGAGAAGAAGCTGCCCACCTGCACCGCCGAGGAGATCCCAGGCTATCGCTGGAACCCGAAGGACGGGCCGGACAAGAAGGAGCGTCCCGTCAAGGAGCAGGACGACGGCTGCGACTGCATGCGCTACATGGTCGCCCACAAGGACCTCGGCTCGGCCGACCTCAACTTCCTGGGGTGGGTGTGATGGCCGCTGAGTCGCGCTTCCAGCGCCGAGCCAAGCTGATCGGGACCCGAGCACGCGCCTTCGTCCGACGGTGGCGCAGCGGCGTTCTGGTGACCTCAGGCCTCGGCTTCCTCTCCGCTGCCGCGTGGACCCTGCACACGGTTGCCGGCCTCGCCGCGGTGGGCATCTCGCTGCTGCTCGTCGACCTCGGCACGAGGGGGCGTAGCTGATGCGCAACCCGCTGACGATGGTCGCCAACCTCGTGCCCACGCCGTACGTCGGCAAGGGCGAGAGCCGCACCTGGAACTGGGGCCTGGGCCGCAACTCCGCGCTCAGGCAGATGAACACGATGGGGCAGAACGGCACGCTGTTCTCGATCGTCAACCGCATCACCACGACCACCGCCTCGGTGGAGTGGCACATGCACCGCGAGCGTCCTCGCTCCTCGGTCGTGTGTTCCAAGTGCGGTGAGCCGGGCGTCGAGCTCGTCACGAAGCACCGCGCCCTGGTCACGTTGAACGAGCCCAACGACTTCTTCGACCGCGTCAACCTCTTCGAGTCGGTGGGGCAGCACGTCGAGCTCACCGGTGAGGGCTGGATCGTCATCAGCCGTCGCGGCAACATGCCCTACGAGCTGTGGCCCGTGCGTCCTGCTCTGTC
>NZ_JYJG01000247.1 GCF_000955955.1 Lentzea aerocolonigenes | reverse complement strand
GCTGTGGCCCGTGCGTCCTGACCGCATGGAGCCGGTGACGAGCCCGAAGAACTTCCTGTTGGGCTTCATCTACACCGGACCGAGCGGTGAGCAGGTGCCGCTGGACCGCAAGGACGTGCTGTTCCAGCGCATGCCCAACCCGACCGACCCCTACCGGGGCATGGGCGCCGTCCAGTCGATCATGAACACCCTCGACAGCGTCCGTTACGGCGCCGAGTGGAACAACGCCTTCTTCCGCAACAACGCGCTGCCCGGTGGCCTGGTCAAGGTCAACAAGAAGATGCAGCAGCGCGAGTGGGACAAGTGGCGCGAGCGGTGGAACGAGTCGCACCAAGGCGTCTCCAACGCCGGTCGCGTCGGCATGATCGAGGGGGAGATGGAGTGGATCGACCTCAAGATCTCCCAGCGCGACATGCAGTTCGTCGAGATCGCCCAGCTCGACAAGACCACCATCCGCGAAGCGTTCGGCATGCCGAAGTTCGCCGTCGGTGATGTCGACGACGTCAACCGCGCGACGGCCGACGCCGCGAAAGCCTGGTACGCCGAGGCCATCACCGTCACTCGCCTGGACCGGTGGAAGGGCCTGCTGAACAACCAGTACCTGCCGCAGTTCCCCGACCGCGGCCTGGGCAAGTTGTCGCTCGTCTACACGAACCCGGTGCCTGCTGACCGCGAAGCGGAGCGGGATGACCTCAAGGCCGCAGCCGAGGTCTACAAGACGCTGGTCGACGCGGGTGTGCATCCCGACGACGCCGCGATCCAGGCAGGTCTCCCTCCCATGAGGACGACGGCGCCACAGCAGCAGGACAACAACTTCGGGGCCGAGCTGAAGGGAGCCCTGGCGTGAACAAGCAGCGCGTGGAGCAGCTTCTCGGGTCGATCCGCACCAGGGTGGAGAACCTGGCGGGCGCACCCACACAGAAGCGCGATCTCAAGCCCACCAACGAGGACGGCGCGGTTGCCCTCTACATCTACGACCGCATCGGTGGCTGGGACGGCGTGATCGCCAAGGACGTGGCCAACGCCCTCAACGGGCTCGGCGACGTCACGGTGCACATCAACAGCCCCGGCGGCGACATCTTCGAGGGCGCGGCGATCCACAACCTGCTGCGCAACCACAAGGGCACCGTCACCGTGCGGATCGACGGGAACGCTGCGTCGGCCGCCTCGTTCATCGCCATGGCGGGCGACCACGTGGTCATCGAGGCCAACGCCACGATGATGATCCACGAGGGCAGCGCCCTGTGCGTGGGCAACGCCCAGGACATGCGTGACGCCGCCGATGTCCTCGACCTGCTTTCGGACGTCATCGCCGAGATGTACGCCGCGAAGGCCGGCGGAACCACCGAGTCCTGGCGCACCAAGATGCGCGCCGAGACCTGGTTCAACGCCAAGGAAGCGCTGGCGGCCGGTCTCGTTGACGAGGTCGCCTCCGCTGGCAAGGCGGACAACGCGCTCGACCTGTCCATCTTCGACGCACTCACCCAACCTGCTGCCGTTCCGGCGGTGGCGATGAACACGGCTCCCCAGACCGAAGGCGCGGGGTTCGCTGATTCCCTCAAGGAGGCTCTGGCATGACCGTGACGACGGCGACCCCCACCACTCCGAAGGAGTTCGAGGAGTACCTCGCGCAGTTCGACACCTTCGAGAAGTGGCGCGCGGCGGCTGAGAACGGGTCCTTCCGCGCTGCCGTGGACAGCTACCGCAGCTCCGAGAACAAGACGATGGACACGCTCAAGGCCGAGCTCACCGAGCAGATTGAGGCCTCGGTCCTCGAAATGTTCAAGAAGAACGGCGTTGAAGACGGTTCCGTCTCCAACCGCCTCGACCTGGTCGACAAGGCGCGTGCCAGCCACCAGTCGTCCCTGGTGCTCAACAACCCGAGGGCCGTCGGCGCCGGGCTCAACGGTGTGTTCAGCGACGTCGCGGAGTTCATGGCCGTCGCCGTGCACGGTGCGAAGAACAAGGATCTGCTGGCCAAGCTGGAGACGCTCCAGAACTACAGCGAGAAGGTGCCCTCCGAGGGCGGTCTACTGGTTCCCGAGGAGTTCCGCTCGGACATCCTGTCCATCAGCCTGGAGAAGTCCGTCGTGCGTCCCCGCGCGATGGTCGTGCCGATGGCCACGGGCAAGCTGCGCTTCCCCGCCACCGACTTCTCCACCGAGGTCGGCGAGGTCTACGGCGGCATCCAGTTCTTCTGGGTCGACGAGGGCGAGGAGATCCCGGACACCAGCGCCTCGTTCGCGTCCGTGGCCCTGAACGCCCACAAGCTGGCCGGTCTCGCGACCGTGCCGAACGAGCTGGTCCGCGACTGGGGCGGCTTCACGGCGTGGATCAAGAAGACGCTTCCCGCTGGCATCACCGACTTCGAGGACCGCGCGTTCATCAAGGGCAACGGTGTCGCCAAGCCGCTCGGTGCGCTGCACGCCGACAACCCCGCGCTGATCACCGTCTCCAAGGAGTCCGGCCAGACCTCGGGCTTCACCTGGATCAACGCGGTCACCATGTACTCGCGTCTGCTCCCGGAGTCCATGGACACCGCGGTGTGGGTCGCCACGCCGGACGCGTTCGTCGAGCTCGCCACGATGGCGCTGCCCGTTGGCACGGGTGGTTCAGCTGTGTGGATGCCGGACGCGCACGGCCGTCCGCAGCTGACCCTGCTGGGCCTGCCGGTCATCATGAGCCGCAAGGCTCCGGCGACGCTGGGCACCAAGGGCGATGTGTCCCTTGTGGACTTCAGCCAGTACGCCATCGGCGACACCCAGGTCATGACGCTGGAGTCGTCCGAGCACGCGAAGTTCTCCTCCGACAAGACCCAGTTCCGGATCCTGGAGCGCGTGGACGGCACGCCGACCATGCTCTCGCCGCTCACCCCGGAGAACGGTGGCCCGACGCTGTCGGCCTACATCCAGCTGGAGACCCGCTCCTGATGCGGACGGCCCGGCTGATCTCCCGTCAGCCGGGCCTCACCCAAGACGTGATCTAAGCCGAGGGGCGAGCACGTCGTCCCGGTAGGCCGAACCCCTTGGAAGGGGAGAGAAATGGAAGCACTCGGCAGGCTGTTCGACATCGGCACGGGCTGGGCCCCGGTCGACCTCGACACCGCCAACGGCGCCACCGGCAAGCGCATCGCCATGAGCGGTGCCGACGCCATCACCTTCGTCGTGTTCCTCGGCGCGGGTGGCACGGAGGACCTGGTCCTCGACCTCCAGCAGCACACCGCCTACACGGGCGGCACGTCGAACGACCTCGACGCGGCTGCTGTCTCCGACTCGGTGGGCGTCGACCACTTCTACATCAAGTCCGAGGCCACTCTGGACAACGACGAGACGTGGACTCGCGTCAGCCAGAGCGTTGCCTCGGAGGTCACGCTCACGGGCGCGACGTACGGCGACAAGCAGAACATCGTCGTGATCGAGGTCTCGGCTGCGCAGCTAGGCGAGGGCTACACCCACGTCAGTCTCAACGCGGCCACCACGACCTCGACCGCGAAGTTGGGCTCGTGCCTGTACTACCTGCACGAACTCCGTCAGCAGCGCAAGCCGTCCAAGCTGCCGAACCTGTTGCGTCCCAACGCAGCGAACGCCTGAGGGGAGTGATCTGAGATGACTGTTGTCAACGAAGCCTCCGCGTACACCAAGGCTGTTCTCGGCCAGGTCGTGAACAAGGCGTACACCCCGCTGGTCGTCGAGACCAAGAGCCTGTTCACAGTCTCCGGACTTGTGCTGGTGACGGCGATCGTCGGCAAGGTCACCACGGCGATCACGGTGGCGAACACCGTCAAGCTCCAGCACAACCCGACCACGGGAACGTCTTCGGACCTCTGCGCGGCCACGGACCTGGGCACGACCGACACGCCCGCTGGCAACCTGCTGTCGATCAGCGGTGCCCCGACGGGTGCTCCGGTCAACGGCATCGGCGCTGCGGGCCTCTTCCCGATCTCGAAGGTGTCCAGCGACTTCCTCGGTGCGGCGAAGGGGATCTTCCTTTCCGCTGGCGTCATCGAGCAGGTCACCGCGACCGGCGCCGATGGCGGGATCACCTGGTACCTGACCTACGCGCCGATCGAGGACGGCGCGACGGTGGTGGCGGCCTGATGGAACTCGACCCGCAGGACTTCTGGGACCGCAAGGCTCGCCAGGGCACGCCGCAGTTCACCGACGAGGACGCCCGCCTGGTCAAGCTCTACGAGCGCGAGGGCTGGCTTCTCAGCGCCGGAGACGGCGATCCCTGCGTCGTCGACCCCGAGGGCGTCGCTTGGTACGGGGAGCAGGAGCTCGTGGCCGAGGAGGGCGCTGAGGCGCCGGAACCCGGCAAGTACGAGGGCCTGTCCTACGCCGAGGTGCGCGAGCAGGCCAAGAACCGCGGCCTCAATGCCGGCGGGACCCACGAGGAGATCGTGGCCCGGCTCGACGAGCACGACCAGAAGCAGGACTGAGCCATGTCGTGGGAGCAACTTCTCAGCATTTACCAGCAGAACGCCGAGGAGTTGCTCCGCGCCGAGACCGAGCAGCCGCTGGAGTGCCCGAACTGCGGCAGCCCGCTCGACGAGGCGCGTGGCCTCCTCAACTGCCGGATGGGCGACTGGCAGGGGCCCGTAGGCCGACCTGCCTGACAACTGAACACACCCCATCACCTGGGCAGCACCAACGCCCTAGGCCAGAAAGCAAGGCAGAGGCGAGGGAATCCATGTCAGCCACCGGCTACACCGGGGGCGACCCGACCAAGGTCAACCTCAGCGGCGACACCATGACCGGTGTCCTGGTCGTCAACGCGACCAGCAACGCCGCACCGAGCTCGCTTCCTGCGGGCTACGGGAAGTCGGCCGCCCACACCGGCATCTCGATTCCCTCGACCTTCGCTGGCGGCGAGGACGACGGCACCGGCTCCGACTCGACCGGCCGCCTCAACCTCTACAGCTACCAGCGTGCCCAGGACGACTCGTACGGCGAGACGATCCGCCACTTCCTCATGCGCGCCGACGCCAAGGCCGCCAACGCCTGGTACTTCCCCCGCGCGGGATACAACGCCACCACCGAGGAACCCGACACCTCGCAGGGCTGGCGCCCGCAAGCCTGGGTCATCGCCCACGCCAAGGCCAACGACAACGCGTCGTACCACAACCACCTCAGCTTCGAGGTGATGTCACCGGCCAACGGCTTGGTCACGCGCCTGGAGATTCCCTTTGTGGACCAGGAGACGTGGCAGCCAGGCGACGCCTACACGGGTGTGGAGACGACCAACATCCGCACCGCCGACGCCGACTTCTCCATCAGGGCAGCCGGTGGTCGAGTGCTGCGGGTCGGCGGGAGCAACGCCTACAACAAAGACATCCTGCTGTCGGCCAGCAGCGACCGTGCCACCTCAGGACGGCGCTGGGCGATCCGCGCGAACACTACGACCGAGGCCGGAGCCAACGCGGGCACCGACTTCCAGCTCCTGGCCTACGACGACTCCGGCGTGGACATCGCTCCGAGGCTGCACATCGCACGCTCCAGCGGCAACATCGGCTTTGGCACCACGAGCGTCTCAGCGGCCCATGTGAGCTCTGTCTGGGGAACCTCGGGCGTCCACGGCTACTACGCCGCTCCGTCGAGCTCACCGGGCTCAGGAGCGGCCTACGCGGGCCTGCTGACGGCCAGCACCGACAGGCTCTTCGACTTCCGCGTCTCGGGCGACACGAACGCCCGCCTCGTCGCCTTCGCTGACGGCAAGGTCGAGTGGGGTCCCGGCAACGCCGCACGCGACACGAACCTGTACCGCCTGGCCGCCAACTCCCTGGCGACGGACGACAAGTTCACCAGCGTCGGCCTGGCGTCCACGACGGACGGCACCACAGCGGCCGCCACCTTCGCCACCTCGGCGGACGGCACGGCATCAGGTGGCGTGGTCGTCATCAACCCGTCCACGACGTCCAAGCGCGCCTTGGACATCCGGCTCGCGGCCGACACGGTCTCCAGATTGCGCGTGGATCTGAGCGCCAGCGGGTCGGGCACGGTGCTGTTCGGCGACGGCACCACGGCCGACGTGAACCTCTACCGCTCGGCCGCGAACGTGCTGAAGACCGACGACGCCCTCCACGTGGCGCTCGACCTGCGGCACCTCGGCACCAACCTCGGCTTCTACAACGCGGCGGCCGTGGCCAAGCAGACCGTCACCGGGTCGACGGGTGGAAACGCCGCGCTGCAAGACCTTCTGTCCAAGCTGGCCACCCTCGGCCTCATCACGAACAGCACGACGTAGGGGGCGACGTGGAGATCACCGAGCACGAGCTGATCGAAGCCCTTCAGCGCGACTGGCCCCGCGAGTTCGAGATCTCGATGTTGCGGGTCATGAATTCCCGGCAGTCCCAGCGAATCAAGGAACTTGAGGCGGGTGAGGAGGAGCGATGACCGTGGCGTACACCGGACAGCCGGTCACCCTCGCCGTCGAGTTCTACGAGTACCCAGGCGGTCCGCTCGACGATGTCACCAGCCTGACGATCACCATCACCGGTAGCTCAGGCACGGTGCTGGCCACGACCGCGGTGGGCATCACGCACGTCGCCACGGGCGTCTACAGCTACAGCTGGACGCCGTCCTCCGGCCTGCCAGTCGGTGCGTACACGGTCATCTGGTCGGCCACCGAGGGCTCGGCCTCCGAGGTCGTCACCGTCATCACCTCGACGCCAGCGGTGTTCACCGGTTCGGCCTGGTACACCACGCGCGAGAAGGTGAAGAGCGACCTGGACTTCAAGGAGACCGCGCGCACCAACCGGATCGTCGACCGGGCGATCGTAGGTGCCACGCGGTCCATCGAGGGCCTGATGCGCAGGAAGTTTTTCCCGCGCTACGCCACGGCTGCCTTCGATTGGCCGGCGAACCCTCGCTCCTGGTCGTACCGGCTCTGGCTCGACGAGAACGAGTTCATCAGCGTCGACACCATCACGGTCGACGGCGTGGAGATCCCGAGCTCCTCGTACCTGCTGTACCCCAACGACGGGCCGCCCTACGACCGTATCGAGGTTGACCGCAACAGCTCTGCCACGTTCTCCTCAAACACGTTGCAGCAGGGCGTCCTGGTTACAGGCTGGCTCGGCTACAGCGACGACCAGGAGGACGCGGGCACGATCACCGCGAGCCTCGACGACGAGACGACCACCGTGCTCGTCACCGACTCCGTCAGCATCGGCGTGGGCTCGATCATCCAGGTCGACGCCGAGCGCATGGCCGTGGTGGACAAGCGCATGGTCGACACCGCGCAGAACCTCGCGTCCGACCTGGACGACGAGATGAGCACCGACACCGTGCCGGTCAGCAGCGGCGCCGCCTTCATCGAAGGCGAGGTCATCATGATCGGTTCGGAGCGCATGCTCATCGAGGAGATCGCGGGCAACAACCTGATCGTCCAGCGAGCCTGGGACGGATCCACGTTGGCTGCGCACACCAACGGTGCCGACGTCTACGCGGCGCGGTCCTTGCGGGTGAAGCGGGGCGCCTTCGGCACCACGGCTACAGATCACACCGACGACTCCACCGTCACGGTGTGGGTCGTGCCCGAGCTCTTGGAGGAGCTGTGCGCCGCCGAGGCGATCAACACGATCCTCCAGAAGAACAGCGGCTACTCGCGCCGGATGGGCTCCGGCGAGGGTGAGCGCGAGGCGAGCGGCCGGGCCCTGAAGGAGCTCCGCGCACGTGCCGAGGTGCTGTATGGGCGGGTGCTGTCGTGAGCGCTGAGATGACCACCAAGGGCCCCGTCTTCGACGGCCGTGCCGAGCGGCACACCCGAGACTTCACGCGTGAGGCGGGGCGTGAGGTGGCCGACGAAGGTAAGGACACCGTCCTGGCCGAGTTCGCCAGGGACGTGCAGCACCCCACCGGCCGCTACGCGAGCTCGCTGCACGTCGTGAACTACGGCAGCCGCCACGAGGTCACCGACGGCGGCATGGTCTACGGCCCATGGCTCGCGGGCGTGGGCTCGCGCAACAAGAAGTCCCGGTTCAAGGGCTACACGTTCTGGCGCCGCAGCACACAGCTCCTGCAACGGCGCACGCCCCAGATCGTCCAGCGCCTGCTGCCCAACCTGATGCGGAGGCTGAACGGATGAGCCTCGACATCAAGGTTCCGCTGGA
Source organism: Lentzea aerocolonigenes (assembly GCF_000955955.1). Classification (GTDB taxonomy): domain Bacteria; phylum Actinomycetota; class Actinomycetes; order Mycobacteriales; family Pseudonocardiaceae; genus Lentzea; species Lentzea aerocolonigenes_A. Next base: position 30,582 of record NZ_JYJG01000247.1, on the reverse strand, counting down.
GCGCATGCAGTCGATGGTCAAGAAGCTCGCATTGTTCGAGCAGGTCAACCTGAGCGAGCCCAAGAGCGCGCCGGGCAAGGGGCTCAACTTCGCGTTCTTCTTGCAGCGCATCGCTCCCGTGCCTTCGCAGTCAGGCCAGGCCTCGACGACTGGCTTGGTGGTCTTCACCGGCCGGATCTACTCGAACATGCTCCAGAAGCCCGAGAGCGCCCTGGACATCCAGATGGCGCTCGCGGCCGCGAAGGTGATCGAGGCGTTCTCCGGCGACATCGACCTGGGCGACGCCATTCGGTACGTCGACCTGCTCGGCATGACCGGAACGGCGCTGTCCGGTCAGGGCGGCTATCTCCAGATCGACAGCGGCATGTTCAGGATCTTCGACATCACGATTCCGTTGGTGGTCAACGACATTTGGAACCAGGTGATCTGAGATGACCAAGGGAACCGGCCTGGGTCACGAGTTCTACGCCGACGGCTACAAGCTCTCCGGCGGCATCAACGCCGTCGAGGACATCGGCGGTGGAGCTCCCGCGCTCGACTTCACGGCGATCAACCAGAGCGCCATGGACCGCCTGCTCGGTATTCGTGACGGCCGCCTGTCGGTGAAGTCCTTCCTGGACGGTGCAGCGGCATCGGCGCACGACCGCTTCCGCACCATGAGCGCCAGCAACCAGCTGCTGATGTACTGCGCCGGGACCACGGTCGGCTCGCCCGTCGCGTGCCTGGTTGCCAAGCAGGCCAACTACGACGCCACCCGCAACCAGGACGGCTCGGTCGGCTTCGCGACCAACGCCCAGGGCTCCGGCTACGGCCTGGAGTGGTGCGAGCTGCTCACGGCCGATCCGCGCACCGACACGGCCGCCACCAACGGCTCCGGCGTGGACGACTCCGACGGCGAGTTCTACATCTCGCTTCCGGGCTCCTCGGGCAACACCGTCACCACGCCCGACGCGGCGGCCCTCGACATCACGGGCGACCTCGACATCCGCGCGAAGATCGCACCGAACGACTGGACCCCAGCTGCCGACGGCTACATCGTCAGCAAGTACACGGTCACGGGCAACCAGCGCTCGTACGCTCTGGTGCTGACCACCACGGGCACGCTGATCCTTCAGTTCTCCGCCGACGGCGTCACGGGCATCAGCAAGACCAGCACCGCCAACCTCGCCTCGCTGGCCAACGGTGCACAGAAGTGGGTCCGGGCGACGCTCGACGTCGACAACGGCGCTTCCGGCTACGACGTGAAGTTCTACACCTCCGATGACGGCTCGACCTGGACCCAGCTTGGCGCCACCATCACCACAGCGACGGCCACCTCGGTCTTCGCGGGCACCGCCGTGCTGGAGATCGGCTCCCGCAACGCTGGCACGTCGGACTTCTTCGCGGGCAAGGTCTACGAGGTCGACGTCAAGAGCGGCATCGGCGGCACTTCGGTGGCACACCCAATCCCCAACGTCTCCGGCCTCACCGACGCCACCGGTCGCGTGTGGACGCTCAACGGCACGGCCGCGATCGTCTACCCGATGCGGTTCGGCCTCCAGGCCCACCTTCAGGTCACCTCCCTCACCGGTACCGACGTGACCGTGAAGCTCCAGCACAGCATCGACAACGGCGTGAACGACGCCTGGTCGGACGTGACCGGGGGCTCCTTCGGCTCGATCACCGCGGCGCCAACAGCGGTCCGGATCGAGACCGCCCGCAATCTGACCATCAAGCGCTACCTGCGCGTGGTCACCACGACAACCGGCGGCTTCACCAACCTCGTGTTCCGAGTCGCCGTCGAGAAGAACCTGGTGGAGGTGATCTTCCATGCGTGATCCGTTCGCACGTCTGAAGCTCAACCGAGCGACTCCCCAGTTGCCGGCCCACGCCATGAAGACCTACGGCATCCAGGCGCCGTTGTCGACGCATTGGCGGGTCGCCACCTGCCAGGACGCTGACTGCGCGAACTACCGCCACGGCTGGCGGATCCACATCGAGCGCATCGCCAAGCGCGCTAACGGCGAGCTCCTGCTGCGTGACATCAAGCAGTCGGGCAAGAGGTTCCGCACGGTGGACCTCGGACCTGGCCAGACCTTCTGGGAGTTCGAGGCGGGCCAGACCTGCTTCGACGGCGACGCGGGCCGTCACCGCGTCCGCATCGGCCGTCCGGAGCTCTTCATCGTCCGAGGCGGGGACTGGCGCGGCAATCCGCGAGGCGAACAGCGCACCCACCAGAGCATGGCCGACTGGATCGACGACATGTCCGAACACCGCGACAAGCTGCTGACCCGGCTGGCGCAGGGCTGAGGAGGAGAAGATGAGCAAGCAGACCGGTGTGGCCCTCGCCGCGCTGTCGGTAGACGACGCGGGTGGCACGCCACGAGACATCCGGCCGCAGGTCACCAACTGGGACCTGGCGATGCCACGCGGCGTGCAGGACACCACAGGGCAGGACGCGTCCGCCATGGACCGCCTCCTGCTCCTGGCGGACTCGTCGATCAACCTGACCGGCACCGTCGATGCCGCGAGCAACCAGCAGCACGACGTCTTCAAGACGGTGCCGACGACCTCGGTGGCGCGCACGGTGACGATCGACGCGGGAACTCCCTTGTTCTCCAACGAGTACCTGTTCACCGACTACACCTGGACGCGTGCCCAGGACGGCTCCCTCGTGTGGGCCTCTCCCGGCGTGCTGACCGGTGGCGTCTTCAACGCCTGGACGACCTGATGGGCAAGGGCTTCTTCACGCGCCGCAAGACGTACAAGCTGGTGTGGCCCGAGGGCGAGGAGCTCGCAGGCTTGGAGGCACGTGCCACGGCCACCAGCCTGCGCAAGTACATGGCGATCACGGGCATCATCGACGGCGAGCCACCAGAGTCCTTTGAGGACGAGGACGGCACCGTCTACGACTTCGCGGCCAACCCCGACTCGCAGTTCGAGTTCATCATCAAGGTCTTCTCGACCTGCCTGCTGGACTGGAACCTCACCGATGAGGACGAGGTACCGGTTCCCGCCACCGAGGCTGGGCTGTGGGACCAGGACCGGGAGTTCGTCCTGATCCTAATCCGCGCATGGGTTGACGCGCTGGGGAGCATCAGCCGCCCTTTGGCGAAGCCCTCCGTCGGTGGAAGTTCGCTGGCGGAGGAGTTGATTCCGATGGAGTCCCTGTCCGAAAGCCTCGCGAGCTGAAAGAGACGGAGTGGATCCTCCGGATGTGCGACCGGTTCAAATGCCTGCCGAACGCATTGCTGGAGGAATCCACCGAACTCCTTGAGTTGCTGGCCATCGAATCTGAAGGGGGTGCCGAGTGAATGAAGTTCAGGTAATCGTCTCGGATAAGTACGTCTCCCGAGGCGGATTCGGCGTCGCCAAGAAAGAGGCCAAGGAGCTCAGCAAGGAGATCAAGGACCTCGACTCCAGCTCGAAGGGGCTCGGTAAGTCGCTCGGTGGCCTGCCGTCGATCTGGGCGGGAGCGGGCTCGAAGTCCGGGTCCGCCTTCTCTGGCAGCTTCGGCAAGATCCTCGACGGTGCTGGGGGGCTTGTGGCCAAGCTCCCCGGCGCGCTGAATGACCCCAGAGTCGCTGGTGCTGCGGCTGCTGCTGGTGTGGTCGCGGGTGCGGCGATGGCTGGTGCGACTGTCACCGCGTTCGGTGCGGGGCTTGCCGGCCTCGGTCTGAAGGCGTCAGCGGGATCGTCCAGCACCAAGGTCATCATCGACGACTTCAAGCGCGACATGTCCTCGGGCATGGAGCAGATTGCGAAGCCGTACGAGAAGACCTGGGCTGACATCACCAACTCGGCACGGCGCGAGTTCAACAATCTCAAGCCGGAGTTGTCGGCGTTCTTTCGCGACACAGCTCCTGCTGTATCGCAATTCGGTGATGACCTGGCGCGTTCGTTGGGCAAGTTCCGCCCAGCGCTCCAGCCGATCGGCTCTGCCTTCAAGGCTGTTCTGAACGACTTGGGCGGGCGCCTGCCCGGCATCATCGAGGGTCTCGCGGACAGCTTCGGGGATCTGGCCCGCTCAGTCGAGAAGAACCCCAAGGCTCTGGGCGACGCGGTCTTCCTCATGGGCAAGCTGGGCGAGGTCGGTCTCGGCACCATGGAAGTCCTCAACGACATCTACGAGGGCGCGAAGAACAACATCCTTCCCGCCTCGGTCGTCCGCTTTATGGACGCCTGGGGACAGCTCGACAAGCTGGAGGCCGCCCGCGACCGGCTCGACGCTGTAGGGGCCGCGTCGGAGAAGTCGACGCCCGCGATGCGGACAGTCGCTGCCGCGTTCGAGGAGATCGGTGACGCTGGCGACGACTCGGCGAAGAAGGCGTCGGGGCTTCTGAAGTTGATGGATCAGCTCTCGGGTCAGACCCCGGACTACACCCAGGCGCTCTCCTCCAGCGCTGACGCCATCAGCAAGATTGGCAAGGAGTTCTTCGACGCCGAGACCAAGGCCAAGGGTTTCGGCTCCACGTTGCTCGACCAGGCAGGCGCCTTCGACGTCACTAACGAGAACGGGCCGCGAGCTCTACGACCAGGTCCGTGACGTCCAGGAGGCGTTCACGGAGATGGCCTCGGCTGTGTCGAACGGGCAGGGCAGCCGCGAGCAGTTCATCAACGACACCAACCGCATGCGCGACCGTCTCAACGAGACGTGGCGCCAGGCGGGCCTCAACGAGCAGCAGATCGCCGCACTCAACCGGCAGTACGCGCTGACCCCGCAACAGATCGCGACCTCGTTGCAGCTGCTCGGTGTCAACACGGCGCAGGGGATGATCGACGGCTTCATCCGCATGAACAACGGCCGCACCGTCCAGATCTACACGTCGGTGCTCGGGTCCGGTGGTCTTGCCTCAGCTGGTCGTCTGGCGACCGGTGGCATCAGCTCCACGGCGCACGCCGCGACCGGTGGAGCCCGCGGCGGCGACACCATCATCAACGAGCAGGGTCCCGAGAACGTTCGCCTTCCCAACGGATCCACGGTCATCAACGCGGGAACCACACGCCGCCTGGAGCAGCAGATGTTCGGTAGCGGTGGCGGAGGCATGGGTGGTGGCCCAATGCCCATCGTGCTGGAGGTCGACGGCAAGGTGCTCGCGGCGCTCCTGGTCGACCCGCTGAAGGGCGTCGTGCGCAAGCGCGGAGGTAAGCCGGAGGTGCTTGGCTGATGGCCCGGCTCGTGAACGACATCGTGACGCGCGTCTTTCTCAACTTCGACTGGGTGGACATCTCCAGCGACGTCCGCGCCGCGCAGGGTGTGACCATCCAACGTGGACGCAAGGACGAGGACACCTCAGCCCCTCCACAACGATGCGGCTTCACCCTCAACAACAACAGCGGCAACTACTCGGAACTCAACCCGATGGGGGCCTACTACGAGTACCTGAGCCGCAACAACTCCATGGAGACGTCACTCCGGCTGGCGAAGGACACGGCTACGACCAACGCCACCAACAGCTGGGGCTCCATGGATGCCGATGCTGACGGTGCCTGGACGCCCTACGCGTGGTCCACCTCGGGTGGCTCTGCGGGCGACTACGCCAAGTCCGGGGGCAAGGCGACCCACGCGATCAGCAGCGCCCTCAGCGAGCGTCTGAGCTACCTGGCCGACTTCGACCAGCGCGACTTCGACGCCACCATGACGTTTTCGCTCAGCGCCAGCAACATCACAGGTGGTGTGGTAGCCGCCGACATGTTCTTTCGGCTGTCGCCGGGCTTGACGGAGTACTACGCGGTGCGCCTGCTCATCGCCACCGACGAGAGCCTGTCCCTGGACATCCTGGACTCGGCGGGTACGAGCCTCGTCGGTGCGCCTGTTGTCGTCTCCGGCATCACGCACACCTCGTCTCAGGCGCTGAAGCTCCGGGCCCATGTGGAGGGTCAAACGGTTCGGGCGAAAGCATGGGTCGCCACCAGCGCCGAGCCTTTGGACTGGATGATCACAGCGGTTGATTCGGGTGGCTACGCAACCAGCACCATCCGCAAGGCGTCAGGCAGGTTCGCCATCCGTTCGGTTGTCGATACTGGCAACACGAACGTGCCGTTGGTGTTCAGCTACGACGACATCGAGATTCGCTGTCCGCTCGCCTACACCGAGATCTATGGATGGCCGCAGGGTCGAGATGCCTCCGGGCAGGACAACACAGTCGAAATCGACTCCAGGGGTGTCAGGGAGTTTGTCAACCGTGGTTCTGGTCTGATTCGTTCCGCTCCTCGGCGATTTATCCCGACCGATGGGCAGGGAGTTGCGGAGGTCCAGCACTATTGGCCACTTGAGGACGGTCCTCTTTCCACGACAGGTCAGCCACTCATCGGGGATCGACCGCTTACTCTCACGAGCGCAATCTCCCCTGAGCGTGTATTCGGGCAGGGAGTGTTGGCCCCGTGGTTGGCGCCTTCAGTTCAGCTGCAAGGTCCGGACACCTTCAGCACTCAGGGCGACATTTCTATGCAGGGCTTCTCGGCGGCATCGGGATGGATGTTTGACTTCACCCGTTCGGAAGGCGCAAAGGAGGATACTGCATTTCAGGTTCTGCATGATAACGGTGCCTTTGATGTCATCTTCGATGTTTCCGCCAAGCAAATCACGGTTGTCGATGATGCTGGTTCAACAGTTGTGTCCTATCCGCGTGCTTTCGATGGAGGTGTGCACCACATCCGGCTGGCGGCTGCTGGGTCGGGAACGATCGCCTGGGATTTGCTGATCGACGGTGAAAGCGTGACCGGCAGCGCGTATGCAGGCACACTCGGCTCGATCTTCTTCATCCTCTTCTCGAACGCGGCCGGTCCGTCGAACCCTATGTCTATCGGCCACGTCGCCGTTTACAACGGATCTTTCTCGACTTCTGCCTATGAGGCTTGGGATGCCGCGTTCGGTTTCAGGGGAGAAACGGCCGGTGACCGGATGTCCCGAGCATGCGCAACGCTGAACTACTTCCCTTTCCCGTTCGCGTGGATCGGTGACCTTTCCGATACCGAACCGATGGGACCACAGCCGACCGAAGATCTGTTGAAGATCTTGGATGAATGCGCCGAAGCCGACGGCGGCATCTTGTATGAGCACCGTTCAGCGGAAAGCATGTCCTACCGGACGCGAAAGTCCCTCTACACGCAGACTTCTTGGGCGACGCTCAGCCTGGCCAATGGAGAGCTCAGTCCTCCCTGGAAGCCGGTGAGCGACACCAAGGACCTACATGACTCCGTCTTGGTCAAGAACTGGCTGGGCGGTGAGGCAACCGTTGCTTCTGGTGATGAGGGTGAGCTGCTCATCAACCCCACCTCTGGGGGGCCCTTCAACCGCTCGCCTCTCCGGGTCGATCTGAATCTATATTCAGACGCACAGCTGATTGACCAGGGGGCTTGGCGAGTTCATCAGGGGCTGGTCGAAGATCCGCGTTACCCGAAGGTCGTGATCGAACTTCACCGAACGCAGATCTTCGAAGATAACGCTGAGTTGTACGCCAGGCTGCTCGATCTCGACATTGGGGACCAGGTCACCCTCGCTGACTTGAGTGCCGCATGGATCTACGAAGATGCCGATCAGATTGTGGTTGGAATCAACCGCCATCTTACGCGGTTCAATCACACGCTAGAATTGGTGTGCATACCTGCATCCACATATCGAGTCTTTGAGCTGGACGCCTCTTACCTTGATGACAGCTTCGACGCGGATAACGCCACTACGCTCAACGCGCCCATTGATTCGACACAAACCAGCATCCAGGTGGACGTTAACCCTGATGTGCTCTGGAGCGGTGCCGACCAGCCCTACGACGTGAAGGCCGGGGGAGAGAAAATGATTGTGACCGCTGTGAGCGGTGCCTCTTCACCTCAGACATTCACCGTCGTCAGAAGCACGAACGGCGTCGTCAAGGCTCACGACCTGTTCCGGCCAGTCCGCCTGGCTCGCCCGAGCTACCTGGGATTGTAGGAGGACGACATGTTTTACGCGGGCGAGAAACTGACCGCTTCGACGCTCAACGCCGCCGTGGGTGCGGCGTGGACCACGTACACCCCGACATGGACCGGAGATTCGAGCAACCCCTCGATCGGTAACGGCACTCTCACCGGTGCGTGGACGAAGATCGGCATCACCGTCATGGTCAGGGTCTCTATGCTGCCCGGCTCCACGACGACGTTCGGATCAGGCTTCTGGTCCTTCGCCCTTCCTGAGGCTGCGGCCACGGTGCCAGGGCTGGGCGCCAACTCGCTGTGGGTGGGGCTGGTCTACGTGTTCGACAGCGGCACCGCCAACCGGGTCGGTGTCTGCCATGTGAAGAGCGGCGGCACCGCGATGACGATGACCGACAACGGCGGTGGCGACACCTTCCGCTCCACCGTTCCCCAGACGTGGGCGAACGGTGACTACCTGGTCGCCCAGATCAGCTACGAGTCCTACATCTTCTGAGTTACGCGAGGGAACGCATGAAGCTCATCCCGTCAGGACGGGAGCCGTTCCAGATCACCGTGCTCGCCGCGGTCGTCCTCTACGGACTCGCGGCCCTCGTGGACTTCAACAGGTTCGCGACAAGCACCCTGAGGGTGTTCCCGGATCCCTGGGGCAGAGTCTTCATCGCGGGGTTCGCCCTCTCGGCCTTCGCGGCCCTGGCTGGCATGATCATGGGCAACGTCTCCGGGGTGCTGATCGAGCGCATCGGCTTGTGGCCGCTGGCCGGCATCGGGGCCTGGTACGGCCTCTGGTCTCTCGGCGTCAACGGCAGCCGGGCTCTCGGGTTCGCGGCGTTCCTGTTCGCGCTGGCCATCGCGTCGATCTGCCGGATCTGGAAGATCCGCCGCGCGAAGCAACTCTCAGGCGTGGCGGCCGAGCTCGTCGCCAGAGCCCCTGATGAAAGGACGAGCTAATGGCGCTTCCGGACTGGGTTGGTGTCGTGGGCGCCTCGCTGGGTGGCGGGGGAGTGATCGGTGGAACGTTGGCAGCGCTGAGGTTCAAGTCCGAGAAGCGCAAGCTCGAAGCCGACGCCGCACAGGTGCTCACCGCGAGCTCCGTGGACTACGCGGTCAAGCTGAACGAGCGCCTGGACAAGCTCGCCGACAAGGTCGACCGCATGGAAGACGAGCAGGATCGCCAGCGCGAGATCCTCCAGGTCCACCACGAGTGGGACCTCATCGTCGTCAGCACCGTGCGGGAGCTCGGTGGCACCGTGCCCAACCCGCCGCCGCTGTTCCTCACCAGCAAGGCCTCCTGACAGCAACGAGCCCCGACCCATGTGGACCGGGGCTTGTTCTTGTTGCTACATCAGTAGATTTCCTTCGCAGCCCACTCGGCAAAGCGGGTCGCGACGAGGTCGAAGTCGAAGCCATCGCTGTCAAAAAGAAAGACGACACGGTTGTCTTCCTTCTTCTGCGCGCCTTGCAACCTAGCCGCGAACTCGGCCTGCGGCGCCGCGATGCTGTGGATGCCTGTGGTGTTCATCCAGAGTGTCGCCGCCCCCTTGCCCGGCTTGGCGAAGACGAACCGCAGCTCGGCTCCCGACTTCGGCGGCTGTTGCACTTCGTAGCCGAACTCGCTCACGAGCCGCTCCGCGAACACGGGAGCAGGCGAGGCGGGGTCGTACTGACGCCACCGGTCGATCCGGGCCTGCACCTCGGAGGTGAAAAGCGGTGCGTCGGCAGCCCCGGTTGACGCTGCGGGGAACTGCACGATCACCTCGACCCCTCCTGGGCCAACCAGTCGGACCTTGTCGTGTCCTTGGGGGACGAACATCGTGTAAGGGGTTTCGCTCCCCTGTGTCGTTGCCACGGCACGACCATAGGCGCTCATAGGGGTATGAGCAAGTATTGACGCTTATGGATCTTGGTGGGCGCTTACGAAGCAGTTCAATGGCGGTTGCGGTTCCAGACCTTGTGCACGACGTAGGCGGTGAAGAGGGCGACGGCGATGTGCATCGCACCCCGCTTCGTCACACCGGGGTGCCGTTCCTCGTGCTTCGCGAACGTGAACCAGATGCCCCACGCGCCGCCCAGCATCATCGGCAGCCACACGTAGAACGCCGAACCCCAGCCCCGGCTCGTCATCGCGAAGAACGAGAAGATGAACGCGAGCCACAGCAGGGCGACGCCGAGCCACGCGAAGATGGCGTAGGGGCCGTCCAAGAATCTGTGCCTAGTGCGCTTGGTCATCGTGGTCTCCTCCGGTGCGGGGACGATCGGGAAGCGGCTTGGGGAGCCGCTCGGCGTTCAGCAGCTCGATGTCGACGACGCAGACAAACTCGACTGCTGGTGGCGGCGGGCCAGCGGCAAGGTCGACACGGCGGACCTCATGGCCACACGCGGCCTTGAGCGAGTGGGAGTCCGCGGTCTCAACCTCGTCGGCCCGGTAGGCGTGCCAGATCACCGAGTGGTGGGCCCGGAGCCAGAGGTGGCGGTTCACGACGCGGGATCCTGTGCGGACTTCGAGTCGTCGTAGGTCGAGACGTAGTTGTTGAGGTGGTCTTCGAGTCGCGCGGCCTGATGCCGGCCCAGCTTGAGCAGGCAGTCGTGGCAGTAGGGGCCGTACTCCTCGCGGACCAGCTTGTCCTTGACGACGAGCTTCTCGCAGGCGGCCTCGTAGATGCCGTCCTCGGGCTCGTCGTCCTCGTCGCGCACCGGGTAGAGGTGGTTCTGCGCGTCGAGGGCCGAGTGCCACCAGATGTGGCCCGGCACAGGCGGCATGGTCATGACCGACGTCCGAAGAACGTGCGCTCGATCCAGTCGTCGAGGCGGTTGAGCAGGCGCCTCACGAGGCCCTCGCGTGACGGGGAGACGTGGTGATGTGGCCGCCGGACGCCGGGGAAGTCGACGGCCACACCACGCGCCGATCCGGCCCGGTCAGGGGGCGATCACGAACCGGAACGACGGGCTTGAGCTTCTTCTCGCTGGTCAGGTTCTGCTTCCAGACCCAAGCGTCCTGAGCCATCTGCTGGGCGATCTGCGCGTAACGCTGCACCTCACGGCGCCTGCGCAATCTGCCCTGCAACCAGGTCAACACGGCCGCGACGACCGCGATGGCTGCCCCACCTCCGATGACGGTGAGCACAGCGAGCTGACCTGCGTTCATGACGAACTACCTCCGGTGCGGGTATGGCCCGCCCTGGGCCGCAACTGTGACGAATTGGCCCAGGACGGGTGCTCCGCGACACCTGACCAAGCAGGCATCCGAGCAAGTCGACCATAAACCTGCACGTGCAGGTTGCACAGGCGCCCGATCGGGCGAACTGCGATCCGCCAGGGATCGGGCAGACTGTTCGCGATCAGGAGGAGATACACCGATGACGTAGGGCCCATCCGACTACAAGAAGAACCTCGGCAAGCGCCTGGGGCAGCTGATGACCAGCGCTGGCGTCAGCAAGCTCGACGTCGCCGGGGTGCTCGACTGCTCCGAGTCGAAGGTGGCCCGGATCCTGCGCGGCGGAGTCGGCGTCAATCCGTCCGACCTGGACAAGTTCCTCGACCTGCTCAAGGTGCGTGGCAAGGAACGCGAGGAGCTCAAGCACCTCGGCAAGGAGGCGAAGCGCCGTCGTCCTCCGACACCGTGGGGTAGCGCCGTGCCGGACGCCCTGCGTAAGTACTTCGGCACCGAGGAGAGCGCGATGCTCATCCGGGCGTACGACCCGGAACTCGTGCACGGCCTGGCGCAGACCGAGAACTACGCGCGGACGGTGATCCAGGCCAGCCCGCTTCATCGTCCTGGCGACGTGCCACGGCTCGTGCAGGCCCGCCTGGCGCGACAGGAGCTTCTCGACGAGCGGCTCGACAGCGCCCATCCACCGCAGCTCCACCTCGTGCTCAGCGAGGGCGCGCTCTGGCGCACGGTCGGCGGTCCGGACGCGATGCGCGAGCAGCTCCACCACCTCGCTGAGTTGACCAAACGCAAGCGCGCCAACGACAAGAGGCGCACCGAGCCTGGCCCTGTGATCGTTCAGGTGGTGCCCTTCTCAGCCGGTGCGCATGCCGCGACCGGCTTCCCGTTCACCCTCTTCACGCCACCGGACGGCAAGGTCGTCGCCTACACCGAGAACGTGACCGACGGGCTCTTCGTCTCCGAGGCAGGCCGCATCGAGTCCTACGAGCTCACGTGGGAAGCATTGATGACCAGCGCTTTGTCGCCGTCGGCCTCGGTCAAGTTGCTCGATACTGTTGCCAGGCAACTGTGACGGCAAGACGAGGAGGTGCGGGCCATGATCCCGGACCTGAGTACAGCGACCTGGCGCAAGGCCAGTCGCTCTGGTGGCAACGGAGGTCAATGCGTCGAGCTGGCCTTGGTCGGCGACAGGACCTTCACCCGCGACAGCAAGAACGTCGGGGGTGCCGTGCTGAGCTTCAGCAACGGTGCCTGGGGGCTGTTCCTCGACGCGGCGAAGGACGATCGACTCGACGGTTGATCACGGCCATGAAACGACCCCCTGGAGCACAGGAGCCAGGGGGTCGTTTCATGCCGACATTCCGAACAACACGCCGAGTCGAAAAGAACTTGGGGAACGACTTCGAACTCGCCCGACAACCCGCCGTACAATGGTTGTCGCAGGTCAGCGTTTTGCCTGGTGGGCACAATGGACCTGTCCTAGGCACCCCGAAGATGCCGGGCGAGCCGATGCGGGTGCAGCCGTCGCGCGCCCGCAAACAGGAGTAACACTCGTCCGTTTGGTGCCGATCTTTTCGGCATGGAGGGGATCTCTGCCGTCAGTGACCAGGTGCGGGCGGCGATGCGGGAAGGTGTCTCCCAGCTCGGTCAGGTGATCTCTGCCGACGAACGCCGGCTCGTGGGGGACTACCTGAGCGGCAGCGCCTGTACCAGCCTGATCGAGCTGCTGTGCAACGTGGAGCACTCGTCACAGCACGACAACCCTCGCCGCCTGGACCGGACGCAGCTGAGCGAAGCGTTCGCCAGGGAGCTCCTGCGGGCCGTCGGGGTCGACACGCAGGATTGGTACGACCTCGCGTCCGCGCTGTGGATCTTGGCTGAGGACGCGGTGTACGAGTACGAGAAGGGCGTCCCCGGCAGCGACAAGATCATAATCAGGGCGACCGGGCCGGAACGACCCGTGCAGGAACGTCTCGCCCTGGCGATCGACGAGGCGCGTTGCCGTGCGGCGTTCGACACGGGCAAGGTGATCCGTCAGGCGATGGCTGCCGCGTACGAGCGCATGATCATGCCGCACTCCAAGGCCGATTACCGGTTCGTCATGGAGCAGATCTATGTGCCGCGCAAGGTTCAGCCGACGTACCTGCCGCGGGGCGAGCACGTCCACGAGACTGCGCTGAGTGCGCGCAGGTTCGTGGTGGTGGGCAATCCGGGTGCGGGCAAAAGCACGTTCATCCGCCGTCTCGTGTACCGGGTCGCCGCCGAGGGCGACCGGGTCGTGCCGATGGTCCTGCAGCTCAAGCGACATCAGTTGGTGCGGGAGAAGTTCACCACGACCATCGCGCGCGAGCTCCGGCCCCTGGCCCAGCGGGACGTGCCCGAGCAGGAGATCTCCGACCTGTTCGACTCCGGTGCCGGGCTCGTCGTGTTCGACGGGCTCGACGAGGTCGGTGATGTCAACGCACGCCGGGCGACTGTGACCGCCATCGAGGCGTTCGCGGCGCGTTTCCCGTTGGCGCGCATCGTGGTCACGTGCCGTGAGGAGAGCTATCCGGTCGCGAGGCTCGACGGCGAGGCGTTTCCCGCCTATCGGCTGCCCGACTTCGACCCGGCGCAGGTCGAGCACTACGTGCGCACCTGGTTCCATCTGGTGCCACACCACGCGAGCAGCTCCGATTCGCGGGCAGTGGCCTTCCTGCACGACAGCGGGCACGTCAGGGACCTCCGGTCGAACCCGCTGATGCTTTCGCTGCTGTGCATGCTCTACCAGAGCGAGGGCTACATCCCGGAGAACAGCGCGGACGTCTACCGGGAGTGCGCTGAGCTGATGCTTGTGCGGTGGGACGCCGTGTCCCACGTGCCGTCACTGATCAAGTCGTCCGTCAAGCTCGCGAAGGTCCTCGTGCAGGAGTTGGCGGGCTACTTCTTCTTCAACCTCGACGGTCAGGAAGTGGCGTCCGAGAAGACGCTGGAGCGCCTCGTGGTCACTCACCTGGAGGCGCGAGAGGAAGAGGTCTCGCGGACATATCACCAGCAGGCGCAGGACTTTCTCGAGTACTGCGCCCAACGGGCGTGGGTGCTGACCCAGGTTGGCACGGCTCCCGACGGTGAGCGGTTGTTCGGTTTCACGCACCGGACGTTCATGGAGTACTACACGGCCTGCCACGTACTGCGTACCCGCGAGACCGCGGATGAACTGCTGTCCTGTCTGCTGCCGATGATCACGTCGGGCAAGAGCCATGTCGTCCCGAGGGTCGCCATGCAGATCTACGACATGAACAGGGCCGACGGGGGAGACACCTGCCTGCGGCTCTTCCTGGACGCGGCGCGCAACAGGCTCGACCAGGATGCCGAGCTCGCGGTCATAACCTTCTGCCTGGGTTTCCTCGAGCACAACAGTGCGCACCACGCCACTGTCGACGCGTTGCTGGAACACGCCTTCAAGTTGCTGGGGGAAACGGGTTCATCGGGCTTGTTAACGGCGCTGCGCAATCTCCGCAGGACGAAGAAGGACCGCGCGCTCGCGGTGGCCGAGGCTGTGATCACCCGCACCGAGGCTGGCCGCGACGAGTTCGCCGACATCCGGTTCGGCGCGGGCATGGTGGCGCCGGGACCCGAGATCGAGTACGAGGTCACGCTCGGCCGCGTCCGGTACGGCATGGTGACGCCGGAACTGTTCGTCTGGCGGCATCACGGGAGCACTCTCGTCTACGCGCGGCTTCCCGGCGACGGCGCCGAGTACGTACCGGGGCCGCTCATGCGCGCGTGCGGCACGGGCAACCGGCTCGCGATGGTCGCGCTCGGGCCCTACATCATCGCCGGGCTGGCCGAACTGCTTCCGATCCCGGTTTCCGTGGTGCCGAAACTAGTGGCGAACCTGGTGACGCCGATGCCGATCGAGTGGTTCACCTGCCTCTCCTCGGTCATCGCCGCGGCGGCGTTCGAAGCCGGGGTGCAGTGCCGGATTCCCGGCCGGAAATGGGACGTGCTCACCGTCTCCCGTCGCGGGCTCGGTGAGCACCTGCTGGCCATCTGCCCGGACAGCGACGCGTTTCAGCCTCTGCACCGCTGTCTGAGGGGATGGACGAACGGCACCACGCCGTTCGTGGACTTCACACGGTGATGGAGCCTGACGGGGAACTGCTGCACGACCTGGGGACGCTCGACGAGTGGGCGTACGTGCTGATGTCGCGGCTGTACGGGGCCGGGCGACTGGGCGAAGTTCGTGGCTGAGCAGCGCGCCAAATGCGTTGAGCAGCAACGGAAGCTCGGGTTCGGCGAGCGCTGGCTGGAGCAGATCCCCGAGATCCTCGACGGCGTGGACCTCGAGAACGAGAAGGCGGTGTTGCTGCACACCGAGGTCATGAGCGTGCACCTGTTGCGGCAGGACGGGAAGCTGTCCGGACTGTTCGACTTCGAGCCGGCGATGCGTGGGAGTACGAGTTCGTCGCGGCGGGCATCTTCGTGACGAAGGGTGACCCGAGGTTGTGGAAGGCGATGACGAACGCGTATGGGCGCGCCGGATCCGAGAGCGGTGATGGCTTACACGTTGTTGCACGTGTACAGCAATGTGTCGTGTTCGTGAAACGCATGCCGCAAGCCGACACGCTCGGAGAACTGGCCCTGAACTGGTTCGCGCAGTGAGCCAACCGGCTGTATCGGGCACGAATCCAGCTGCCGACCTCGTAGAATGGCAGGAACGTGAGAGGAGGTCGCCCATGTCCCAGCCCTATGTCGTGCGGTACGTCGGCGGACCCCTCGACGGCCGGGTCGACTCGCTGCCGTCCACGCCGGAGGATCCGAAGCAGACCGTGACGTATGTGCACCTGCACGGCGGGCCCAAGATCGTCCACATCTACGACCTGGAGTACGCGGTCGAGTACGGGTGCGAGTACCGGCTGCGTGGCGAAGAAGCCGAAGAGGCCTGAGCAACCCTCACGTGGACACGCATAGGCAATCGGGTTTACCGTACTTGTCATGAGAGCGCTCTCACACACTGTGGTGCGAGAGGAGATTCCATGCACGTGCGGATTCGAGGAGCGATCGGCGTCGCGGCGGTGGCGGTGTCGCTCGTGGCAGCAGGGCTCGTCCTGGCCCAACCGGGTGTGTCCCATGCGGGGCACAGCTACGTCTACAGCGCTGAGCAGGCGCGGGCCATGGTCGAGCAGCAGGCGGTTCCGGGGTCGGAATTCCGGGCGAACTGCGGGTCCAGTCATCGCAGGCAAGATGACCCGATCGTGTTCCAGAACCAGCCCGGCGTCTCACACATGCACGAGTTCTTCGGCAACCGGACGACGAACGCGCAGTCGACGCTGACGTCGCTCAGGGCAGGGACCACCAACTGCAACCCGGTGGCGGACAGGTCGGCCTACTGGGTGCCGACGCTGTACAAGAACGGGCAGGCGGTCGCGCCCGACAGCGTCACGATCTACTACCAGGGCATTCACGACCGGCAGAAGGCCGTCGCGTACCCGCAGGGCCTGCGGTACGTGGTGGGCAACTCGAAGGCCGCGTCACCGGACCAGAACCCGGCGGCGCGGTGGTCGTGCACCACGCAGTCGCCGTCGAGCCGCGACTTCCTGAACTGCCCGCCGGGCACGAAAGTCGAGACATATCTGGACTTCCCGACCTGCTGGAACGGTCGGGACCTCGACTCGGCGAACCACCGTGACCACATGGCGTTCGCGGTCGGGCTGGTCTGTCCCGCGTCGCACCCGGTGGTGGTGCCGCGGCTCGAGTTCCTGATCACCTATCCGGTGAACGGGACCGGGTTGTCGTTGGGAGGAACACTCAATGGTGTGAACGTGACCAGCGCGCCCGGTTACACGTTCCACGGGGACTTCATGAACGCGTGGGATCCCGCGGAACTCCAACGGCGCGTGGCCAACTGCATCAACGCCGGCTACATCTGCGGGACGGACGGAAACCCGTAGAGCTGATCTTGCTTTCGGACCCGGTGCTCAGAATTGTCAGGGGTGTAGGGCATGCTGGGGCACAGGTGTTCGAACGGGCGGGAGGCAGCGCGATGGCGAAGAAGAGCGGGCTGTCGGCGGAGGACGTCGACAGCCTGCGCTCGCAGCTGGACGGAGGCACCCAGCCGCTGGTGTGGTTCACGGCGGCCGCGGTGGGCATGGAGGCGGGGAGGTCGGCGAAGCTCCTCGCCTTCACCGAACCCGAGGAGGGCGATTTCATCCAGGTTCGCCCGACCGGGTCGAAGGACGAGATGTCGTTCGGCCCTGCCGAGCTGACGCTGGAGAAACCGCCGCCGCGCAAGAAGGCCCCGGCCCCTGCGCCGCCGGAGCCGCCGCGAGAGACTGAGATCCTCCATCCCTACGTTCCGGAGGCGCCGGTGAAACCCGCGGCCCCCAAGCCGAAACCCGCTCCCGTGGTGGAAGCTCCGCCCGCTCCCGCGAAGCCCGCGCGCAAGCCCGCCTCGAAGGGCTCCACACCCGAGGTCACGGTCACGCTCGTGTCCGCAGGCGAGGGCGAGTGGACCGTCGAGGTGATGCAGGGCGCCCGCAAGGCGATCCGCCCGACCCCGGTCTCACCGGCCGCCGTGTCCCAGGCCGCGAAGCTGCTGACGCCCGAGGTGGCCGAGATCGTCGAGGGCGTGCTGAACGCGGCGCGTGCTCAGCAGCTCGCCCGCGTGGAGCAGTTGCGCGCCGAACTGGAGGCAGCGCAGAAGGCGTTGGACGACCTGGGCGCGTAGCGATATCACGCGCTGCGACGCCCCGGTGGTTGTCCGCACGCGTTCGGGTGAGAGGGCTTCCCAGGGCTGGTGCCGGGGCGGACCGTGGGATGCGCGGAGGTCCCGCGCAGGTCCGGCTTGGAGTACGGGGAGGCCCTGATGGGTACGTGTGGGTGCTGTTCCGGGTGCACGGGTCCCGGCTGCGGCTGCTGTTCGAGCTGCTGACACGAAGATTCGCCTGGGGAGCTTTCCGCGTTCTGGCCGCGGGAGGCTCCCCACGTCGCGTAGTCTGCGATCATGACGACCCGAAAGGCCGATGCCGCGTAACCGGCCGGGCGCCCTGCGCGGCGCACACCTGAAATCCGTGTGGTCCCAACACCTTCCGGAGCCCATCAGCGGGCTCTCCTCCGCCACGTCGCTGGCGATCCTCCGCGTGGAGCAGGCATTCGGCGACTACTGCGTCTTCGTCGGATCCACTCATCGCGCGCTCACGAAGTACCGGGAGTTCGTGGCCAGACGCGGCCCGCTCTACCCGATGCCGGCCGAGTGCAGTTGCTGCCACTGCGTGCTCCACGACAGCGTGGTGCACGCACGCGACGTGCTCGAGCAAGTGCTGGAACGGCTACCTGTGCGCGCGAGGGCCGAGCTCGGACGGGTGGTGCGGCGCCTCGACATCGAGTTCGAGCGGCGCACCTTGCCGAATCCGTTCCTCTGGAACCCCTTCTGGAACAACATCGACGTCCTCACCGAACGCCCGGATCCGTGGTGGTACGACAGGCTTCCCGGCCGCAGGTGGTCGGAGAGCCCTCAGACGTCCGGCCGGGCTGACCGGGTAGCACCCACCGAGGCGATCACGACGCAGCACACCGCAACCCATTGTGCGGGCTTGAGTTCCTCGCCGAGCAGCAACAACCCGGCCAGCGCGGCCACCGCCGGTTCCATCGACATCAGGATCCCGAACACGCGCGGAGGCATGCGCCGCAACGCTTCCAGCTCCAGCGAGTACGGAATCACCGACGACATCAACGCCACCGCGAACCCGGCGGCGAGCACCACGGGGTCGAGCATCGCGGTACCGGCCGACGACACACCGAACGGCAGCGCGATCACCGCGCCCACCACCATCGCCAAAGCGAGGCCCTTGCCGTCGGACGTCTGACTGCCGAGCTTGGCCGTCACCAGGATGTACGCGGCCCACAAAGCACCCGCCGCCAGTGCGAACAGCACACCGGACAACGCCAGCCCGCCCTGTACTCGGGTCAGCAGCACGACACCGGTACCCGCGAGCAACACCCACAGCCCGTCGAGCCACCGCCGTGACCCGAACACGGACACCGCCAGCGGGCCGAGGAACTCGATGGTCACCGCGGCGCCCAGCGGGATGCGGGCGAGCGCGGCGTAGAAGCAGAGGTTCATCCCCGCGAGCACCACGCCGTACGTGACGACGACCAGCAGCGTGCGCCGGTCGAGGCGCAACGACGGGCGCCAGATCACGACCAGCACCAGGGCGGCGACGACCAGGCGCAGCGTCACGGTGCCCGCCGCGCCCGCGACCGTGAAGAGCTGCTTCGCGACGGCCGCGCCGACCTGGACGCTCACGATGCCGAGCAGCACCAGCGCGGTCGGCGGGATGCCGCCCATCAGCCGGGCGACGGGGAGCCGATCCGCGTGAGCCATGACTCCCATCCTCACTCACGGCCCGCGGCGCGAGCACGCGAAATTCCACACACCGATCTGACTCACCGTTTTCTCACCTGCAGCGTGCGAGGCTCAACCTCGTCCAATAGAGATAACGGAGGACATCTGTGCGTCGCGCTGCCTTGGCCCTACTGGCAGTGAGCGTGCTGACGGCGTGCAGCGCGGGATACTCCAGCCGGCCGGTGATCGCGGTCAAGGGCGAGGGGAACCAGCCGGTCGACCAGAGCACGCTCGCGGGGCCGCAGCCCGTTCCGCCGCTCGGTGAGTACAAGCAGGACTCGCTGGGCTGGTCGTCGTGCAACGAGCAGATGAAGGACCGTCTGGGCGCCGACGCTCCCAAGGGCGACCAGACCTACGAGTGCTCGCGCATGACCGTCGTGCTCGACCCGCCGGGACGTCCCGGCCGCGGCACCCTCGGCATCGCGTTGATGCGCGTCGGCACGGGCAAGAGCGCGCTGGTCGTGGTCAACGATCCCGGCGGCGAGCCCGGCACGTTGAAGGCCGCGCGGCTCGCTGCGTCGTTGCCGAAGGACATCCTCAGCACGTACACGATCATCGGCATGGACCGGCGCGGCACGGGCCGTTCGGACGGCATGTCGTGCGTACCGCCGGCAACGCGCGCGCAGCTCGTCGAGTACGACCCCGCGGAGCCGGAGCAGTCGAACCTCGTCGTCGCCGCCGGTGAAGCGGCGCAGGAATGCGTGCTCGACCTCGAAGGCAGGCTGACCGCGTTCGACTCGTGGCGCGCGGCCTCCGACCTCGAACGCCTCCGCGACTACCTGGGCACCGACCGCCTCAACGCCGTCGGCCTCGGCGAGGGCTCGCGCGTCCTCACCACCTACGCCCAGCGCTTCCCGACCCGCATCGGCCGCATGGTGCTCGACGGCGCTCCGGACCCGACGCTCGACGAGGTCGGCGTCCTGGAGTCCCGTGCCGTGGCGGCCGAGGCGACGCTCGACGCGTTCGCCACCGACTGCAAGACCCGAGGCTGCGCCCTGGCGAACCCGCGCGAGGACGTCCAGGCACTGCTCACCCAGCTGCGCAACGGACGCGTGCGCGGCGAGTACGTCGACCTCACGCCCGGCTCGGCGCTGAACGCGATCCTCTCCGGCCTCGCCGACCGCTCGCGCTGGCCGCAGCTGGCCGACGCGATCGTGAAGGCGCGCACCGGCGACGGCAGCGGCCTGTTCCCCCTGCTCGACCCGCTCGTGAACGACCTCGACGAGAACCCGCCCCGCCTCGACGCGGGCCTGGTGATCGGCTGCAACGACACCTCGACCCGCATCCCGCCGGACCGCGTGAAGGCGCTGGCCGCCGACTGGCAGGGCAAGTACAAGCTGTTCGGCGCCCTGTTCGCCCGCCAGTTGCTGCAGTGCAACCCGTTCCCGCCGCCCAAGGCCGAGAAGGTCGACGCCCTGAAGAGCGCGCCGCCGATCGTCGTGCTCAGCACCGCCAACGACGTCTCCACGCCCGCGCCGGGCACCGAGCACACGGCGCAGCGGCTGCCCGGGTCGGCGTTGATCGGGTGGCAGGGGAGTGGGCACGGGGCGTTGACGCTCTCCGGCTGTGCAACGACCGCGGCGCGCGACTACCTGGTCGACGCGAAGGTGCCGTCGAACGGCACCGTCTGCCCGCCCTAGTCGATGTGCACCTCGAACGGGTGGTTGACGTCTCGCGGGCACATGAACACGTTCAGAACGCCTTCCCGGCCGAACTCCCAGCCGACGTCGTCGCCTGACGGCTCGTGCGTGGCCAGGGCGAGCGTCTGACGCCTGGGGTCCCCGCACTCCGGGCACTCCGGGCCGGGTCCGGGGCCCGTCTGCCACCACGCGGTCCAGCCGCCGATCTTCGAGCCCGTGGCGACGTCCGGCCAGGTGTCGAAGAACTCGTCGTAGTCCTCCTGCGCCGCTTCCAGGGAGTCGATCAAGGCCTTCGGGAGCTCTTCGAGCATCGGGTACTCGACATCGCGAACCGGCTTCAGCAGCCTGGGCGCCGGCGCGAGGTCCGGTTCCTGCAGCTCCGGCCGCGGCTCCTCGGCGATCGTTGTGGTGACACGGGCCGTGTCCCGCCACACGACGTGGACGTCCGGGCCCCAGTTGCGCTCGTGCCGCAGCGTGCACAGGAAGACTTGCAGGACATCGGTGTCCGCGGGGAACGGCAGCTCGGGGAAGTCGCGCCGGTACAGCTGCAAGGCACTCACGAACGGCACGCGCACACCTACGGCGTGTGCCGACGGGCTGTCGGTGGAGCCCTCGTGCGTCGAGCCGTCGCAGTGCGGCCACGGCTCGTCGGCCGGCCACAACAACGGGCCGCCGATGTGGCTGTCGGCGGCGGTCGGCTCGCCGGGTGCCGGATTCAGCTCGACGACGGGGCGCGCCCACTCGTCGATGCCCGGAATCTCCCGGCCGCCATCGGTCGGTCTGGTGCCCAAAAGTCAGTCCCCCCCATGCTTTCGCGAGGGTCTCCTCTGGCTGGGATCCCCTCGCATCAACGTACTCAAGGGGTCTGACAAGAACGCCGATCCTGGGTCGTCAGCGGGCGCGCAGCTCGCCTTTCAGGACTGAGGCGACGTCGTAGCGGGCAGGGATCTCCAGCTGGTCGTAGCGGCACGACAGCGGTTCGCGGTCCGGACGCCACCGCGCGAACTGGCCGTTGTGCCGCAGCCGGACGGGTTGTTCGCCCTCGGTCTGGGTGTAGTGGATCTCCAGGACGCGTTCGGGGCGCAGCGCCACGTACTCGGCCTGCTTGCCGCGCCACCTGTTGATCTCGCCCGGGATCCGTTGGCCCGGCTGAGGATTCGCCCACGGGTGGTCGCCGGACTCGGTGATCAACGGGGCGAGCTCGGTGGCGAGGGAGCGGCGTTCGGCTGCCTTGAAGGAGCCGCAGACGCCGATGTGGTGCAGCAGGTCGTTCGAGTCGTAGACGCCGAGCAGCAGTGAGCCGACCGCGGTGCCGGGCTCGGTGTCCTTGTGCCAGCGCAGGCCCGCGAGCACGACGTCGGCGGTGCGGGCGTGCTTGACCTTGATCATCGAGCGCTTGCCCGGGGTGTACGGGCCGTCGGACGGCTTGCCCATCACGCCGTCCAGGCCCGCGCCTTCGAAGAGGGTGAACCACTGGCGGGCGGTTTCCACAGACGTCGTGGCCGGGGTGATGTTCAGGCCGGGCAGCTCGAGCAGCGCGGCCCGGCGAGCGGTGGTCGGCTGTTCCAGCAGGACGTCGGAGCCCAGGGCCAGCAGGTCGAACGCGACGAACGTGGCCGGCGTCGACTCGGACAGCATCGTCACGCGCGAAGCTGCCGGGTGGATGCGCTCGGACAGCGCGTCGAAGTCGAGCTCGTCGTTCTTCGCCACCACCAGTTCGCCGTCGACGACCACCTTGTCAGGCAGTACTTCGAGCATCGAGGCGACGACTTCGGGGAAGTAGCGGTTGAGCGGCTTGCCACTGCGGGACTGCAGCAAGACCTCGTCGCCGGAGCGGAACACCACGCAGCGGAAACCGTCCCACTTCGGCTCGAACACCAGGTCGGCGGTGTCCGGTATACCGTCGACCGCGGTCGCGAGCATGGGCTGCAGAGGTGGCGTCAGCGGTAGGTCCACGCGCACATCCTGCCTCTTCAACTGGAATTTCGCCGCTGATACCGCAGCAAGAGGACGTCATCCGCCCGCAGCACGGATGCCAGTTCCAGATCCACGGGCGGGATCACGGTGCCGTGGGCGATGCGAGACGAGTCGCCGACCGCGAGCAGTGGCGACATGGTCAGGTTCACGGCGTCGACCAAACCGGCGGCGATCATCGACCCGAACAGCCGCGGGCCGCCTTCGAGGTTGATCTTGTGCAGGCCTCGCGAGGCCAGTTCGGCGACCGCCACGTGAAGGTCGACCTCGGTCTCCCCGGCCACGATCACGTCGGCGGGCAGGTCGGGCAGTTGAGCGGACGCGCAGGTGATCACGATCGGGCGCACCGCGGGGTCGCTGAACAACGGCAGATCCGCCGTCAGCGTGCCGCGGGCGGTCACGACGGCGATCGGCAGCTCGGCCGACGGTCGGTAGCCCTCGATCAGCACGGTGCCGGCGCCGACCATCACGACGTCGGCCAGCGCGCGGCCGAGCGTGAAGATCTGCTTGTCGGCGGGTGAACCGAGGCCCGCGGAGCGTCCGTCGACCGACACGGCACCGTCCACGCTGGACACGAAGTTCGCGATCACCCACGTCCGGTCCGCCGGATAGCCGTACAGGGACTCGAGGGCTGTGTCGGTCATCTCAACAGCCGGTGAGGGCCACAACATCTCCACGTTCCCATCCCATCACGCCGATAGGCTGCCGGCATGCGCTTGTCCGACCGGGATCCCCAGATCGGGGCCGACGAACTGATCGAGAACCTGGTACCGCCGCCGAGGTTCGACAAGGTCAGCTTCGACAGCTACATCCCCAACCCGGACGAGCCCAGCCAGGCCGCCGCGGTCGAACAGGGGCGCCTCTTCGCCGCCCGCGTGAGCCTGACCAAGCGCAAGAAGTGGTCGCTGTTCGGCAAGCCCGAAGAAGAGGGCAAGCTCGGGCTGTACCTCGACGGCGGCTTCGGCGTCGGCAAGACGCACCTGCTGGCAAGCCTCTGGCATGCCGTCCCCGGCCCCAAGGCGTACGGGACGTTCGTCGAGCTGACCAACCTCGTCGGCATGCTGACGTTCCCCGAGGCCGTGAAGCGGCTCAGCGCGCACAAGCTCCTCGCGATCGACGAGTTCGAGCTCGACGACCCCGGCGACACCATGCTCGTCACGCGCCTGATCAAGGAGCTGACCGCGCACGGCGTGTTCATCGCCGCCACTTCGAACACGCTGCCCGACAAGCTCGGCGAGGGCCGGTTCGCCGCCGCCGACTTCCTGCGCGAGATCCAGTCGATGTCGTCGAAGTTCGACGTCGTGCGCGTCGACGGGCCCGACTACCGCCACCGCGGCCTGCCGGACGCCCCCTCACCGATGCAAGACGATGAATTGATCGTTAGAGCCTCTAACACGCAGGGCTCGACCATCGACGACTTCGACGACCTGTGCAAAGCGCTCGCCCGCATCCACCCCTCCAAGTACGGGAGGCTGCTGGACGGGGTCACCGCCGTGCACCTCAAGGACGTCAAGCCGGCGCCCGACCAGAACGTCGGGCTGCGGCTCGTCGCGTTCGGCGACCGGCTCTACGACCGCGACATCCCGGTCGCGGTGTCGGGGCAGCCGCTCTCGGAGCTGTTCACCGAGGAGATGCTCAAGGGCGGCTACCGCAAGAAGTACCTGCGGGCGGTGTCGAGACTGGTCGCGCTAAGCCGCTGACCAGGCGATGTCCCGGCCCGCACGTGCGTAGAACCGGTGCAGCTCGGCGTCGATCTTCGCCGAGTCGGCTTCACTGAGGACGACCGACGGATCCGTGTACGGCCACGACCGGATGATCCGGGCTCGCAGGCCCGACGGCGGGTGGTCGTGCCACAACGAGGCATCCTCGGTGACCGACTTCTCCAGCACGTCGCCCACGTTCAACGATGCCCGCCACGCCTCGGCGGCCGCCTGCCACCGGGCGGCTCCGGGGTGGTTGCGGCGCGCCGTCTCCGGGTTCGACTGCGTGCCACGCTCGGCGGCCGCGATCGCGCCCATCAGCTGCTCGCCGGCCGCGAAGTCGATCATCAACGCCTCGGTGGCCGCCGTGCCGGCCAGCCGGACGGCGAGGGCGTCGGCGCAGTACTCCGCGCGCTGGTGGTCCCGCGCCGCGACGGCCGCGACGCCGGCTCCGATCAGCACGAAGAGGCGTTCGAGCAGCCACTGGAGCGGCCACAGCGCCCGTTCCGCGAGCTGGCTCCAGAGGTTGTCGGTGACGAACGTGTCGGACGGGCGCACGAGCTCGGCCAGGATCAACGGCGTCCGCACCGCCGGTTCGGTGAGCACGCCACTCGCGGGGTCGCCGTTCACGTAGTGCCCGAACTCGTGGCCCAGCACCGCCACCCGCTGCTGGGGTGAGAGCACGCCGAACAGCGGCAGTCCGATCGTCAGGGTGCGGCGCCGGAGCCACCCGTGCGTCCCGGCCGAGGCGTTGAAGCTGGCGTCGATTGCCACGCGGTGGGGCAACGGAGCACCCGCGGCCGCCGCGACGCGGTCGAGCAGCGCGAAGTAGGTGGGTGCGTCGTCGCGGCGCAGCTCGTGCCACACCTCGCCCGCGCCCCACAGCCGGGGCCGCAGCACCCACGCGACCATCAGCACCGGGACGCCGGCCAGGATCGAGAACGACGGGAAGTCCCGCGCCACGAGCCACCCGCCCAGCACGGCGAGTCCCGCGACCAGCACCACCAGCACCGCGGAGATCGCGACCAGCGCGCCGCGGGCGGCTGTCCAGTGCGGGCGAGTGGGCGGCGTGCCCTCGTACGCGGCGTACTGCGCGGCGTCGAGTCTGAGCGCGAGCTTCTTGGAAAATCCCCCAGGCATGCGCGGGAGTATGACTGATTGACGGCCCTGGAGTTTGACTAAGGCGGCGTTCGAGTATCCACTGGGTGACGAGCGGGAACCATGACGTCCCGACGCCTTCCGGAGGCACCGATGCTGAGTGAAGCCGAACGCCGCTCGCTCGAGGAGATCGAGCAGCGGTTGCTAGCCGAGGAGCCAAGACTGGCTCGCACGATGAACCGCCGGGTGCGGCCGTGGTTGTTCTACGCCTTGCTGCTCGTCTTCGGTGGCCTCACGGTCCTGCTGACGGTGATCGGCGCGTTCGGCCCCGCGTTCCAGTGTCTGCTGGTCACGGCCGTCGCACTGGTGCTGCGCAAGTACCCGCTGCGCCTCCGGTAGCGGAAACTCGCTGGCGCCGGGAACCGGGCAGGCCCGACCATCTCCGGCGTGGGTTATCTGGAAGCGAACGGGCTCGCGTACGCCTTGCCTGATGGCAGGGAGCTGTTCCGCGACGTGTCGTTCAAGGTGAGCGGCGGCACCGTTGTCGCGCTGGTCGGTGCCAACGGCGTGGGCAAGACGACGCTGCAGCGCATCCTGTCCGGCGAGCTCACGCCCAAACAGGGCAGCGTGCACGTGCAGGGCGGCCTCGCGGTGATGCCGCAGTTCATCGGCTCGGTGCGGGATGAGTCGCTCGTCCGCGATCTGCTGCTTTCCGTCGCACCTCAAGCGTTGCGTGACGCCGCTTTCGAGCTCGACGAGGCCGAACTCGCGTTGATGGACACCGACGACGAAGCCGCCCAGATGCGCTACGCCAACGCGTTGACCACCTACGGCGAGGCGGGTGGCTACGACATCGAGGTCCTCTGGGACACCGTCACCGTCGCCGCACTCGGTCTGCCCTATGACCGCGCACGGTTCCGCGAGGTGCGCACGCTGTCAGGCGGCGAACAGAAACGCCTGGTCCTGGAAACGTTGTTGCGCGGCCACGAGCAGGTGCTGCTGCTCGACGAGCCAGACAACTACCTCGACGTCCCAGGCAAACGCTGGCTGGAAGATCGTCTCCGGGCCACCGACAAGGCCGTCTTCGTGGTTTCTCACGACCGCGAACTGCTCGCCAACGCCGCCACGCACGTCGTCACGGTCGAAGCGCACTCCGCGTGGACGCATGCCGGCTCGTTCGGAACGTGGCACGCCGCGCGGCACAAGCGCATCGAGAAGCTGCGAGAAGACCACCGCCGTTGGAACGAAGAGCACGAGCGGTTGAAAGAACTCGTGCGAACGCTGCAGCAGCAGGCGAAGTACTACGAGTCGATGGCGCCCAAGTACCGCGTCATGTGTGGGCGCCTCGAACGCTTCGAGGAGGCAGGCCCACCGCCGGAGATTCCTCAGGACGAGACGGTCAACCCACGGCTCAAGGGCGGCCGTACAGGCGTTCGTGCGATCACGTGCGAAGAGCTGGAGCTGACCGGGTTGATGAAGCCGTTCTCGCAGGAGATCTTCTTCGGTGACCGGGTCGCGGTGCTCGGCTCCAACGGCTCCGGCAAGAGCCACTTCCTGCGGTTGCTGGGCGGAGACACCGTGCGCACCAACGGCGCGTGGAAGCTCGGCGCGCGCGTTGTGCCCGGACTGTTCGCGCAGACGCACCAGCACCCGGAGTGGCTCGGCCGCAGTCTCGTGGACATCCTCTGGCACGGCGAGGGCCAACGGTCGGGCAAGGACCGCGGCGCCGCGATGTCGGTGTTGAGCCGGTACGGGCTCGACAAGGCTGGTGATCAGCGGTTCGAGAACCTGTCGGGCGGGCAGCAGGCACGGTTCCAGATCCTGCTGCTGGAACTGTCCGGGGCGACGCTGCTGTTGCTCGACGAGCCGACGGACAACCTCGACCTCGCGTCGGCGGAAGCGTTGCAGAACGCGCTGAACGACTTCGAGGGCACGGTCGTCGCGGTCACGCACGACAGGTGGTTCGCCAAGTCGTTCGACCGGTTCCTGCACTTCCGCGCGGACGGCAAGGTGTCCGAAGTGGACGAACCGGTGTGGACGTAGCGTCCCGACAAATCCGGAGATTCTTCCGCAGACGTTGCCAAAGGCAGAGCACACCGACGAATGTGATCACACAATCGGAATGTGCTCACTGGAGGTAGTTGTGCGCAAGAAATCCGGCAGGACCGTGCGAATGACGGGCGGTGCGCTCGCCCTCGCCCTGGGCGCGGGGGTCGTTCTGGGGACGGTGCCGGCGCAGGCCGACTGGTACGCGTACCCGATCCAGCTCCGCTACCACGGCAGCGCGCGGCCTTCGGATGCCGCCGCGCAGAACGAGACGCGATCTGCCGCTGACCGGGAGTGCGTCGCGAAGTACGGGTTCCGGGCTCGCGGGGTGACGCCTGTCGGGCTGGTCAACAACAAGCACGACGGAACCGTGGACTGGTACCAGTACTGGCGCTGCGACAGCAACTAGCAGGACTTCGTCCGTGCTTCAGCGTTTCCGCCCGAACGAGCAGGCTTGGAGTTACTCCCAGCAATTGCGTCGAAGGTCATGACTGCGTTCGCCTCCACCGCGTACAGCCGGCATCCAAGCAAAGTCACGAACATCGAGCACGGCCGCGGCCAAGAAGATCGTCACCTGTGACGTCCTGACGATCACCGGGCTTCCGCAGACGGAAGCCTATGCGCGTGAGTTGATGGTCGAGACGGGCATCGAGACACCGGAGATCATCAAGAAGGCCGTCGAGCTGCGCATCCAGCGGCACTCGTGCGGGACTCCAAGAACGCGGGTGTGGTCGTGGCCTTCTCCGCCCAGGCCTGGCAGGCGCTGGTCGGGCAGGTCAAAGCTCCCAGCTGACGAAGGCGCCGTCGTCGATCGACCCGCCCGCCTTCTTGTAGGTGGCCTGGGCCGCCGCGTCGTCCGCGGCGGTGCCGGTCCACATCGCGTAGCAACCCCGTTCCGCGGCAAGGGCTTTCAAGGCCTCGACCAAAGCCGTGCCGATGCCGCGGCGCAGGAACGCGTCGTCCACGCCCAGCTCGTACAGGAACATCTCGGTGCCCTTGTCCGGGTGCGTCGTCTCCACTCCGGACACGAACCCGGCCGGCTGGTCGCCCAGGTAGGCGATCAGCAGGTGGCTGTGATCCTGCGCCAGGAACCGCGACGTCGCGTCCGGCAGCGGCGGCGCGTCGAACAGGTGCGCGGCGGCGAACACGTCGTCGGGGGTGGCGGCGCGGCGGATCTTCATACCGCCAGGCTAGGTGAACTTTCCGGTGGAGGCTTGAAGGCGCGTCAGCGGTCCTCGACGACCGCGGGCAGCTTGCCGTTCTTGACCAGGTCGACCAACGAGGCGTGGTCGGCCTCGGTCTGGTCGGCGTAGTCGAACGCGTACTTGGCGAACGCCTCGTCCAGGTCCTCGCCGCCGCCGTTCTGGAAGTATCCGGCGAGCAGTCGCGGGTCGAGTGAACGCGTGTGCGCGCGGGCCAGCAGAGCGCCTGCGAAGCGGCCGTAGTCGTCGAGGTCGTCGCGCTTCAACGTCGTGGCGTCGATCTCGCCCTTGCGGTTGCGGAACTGGCGAACGATGAACGGACGGCCCTCGATCGTCGTCCAGCCCAGCAGGATGTCGGTCTCCGCCTGCACGAGTCGCGCGCCGTGCACGATCCGCTTGCCCTCGTGCTTGGCGGGTTCGACGTCCAGGAACGGCTGCAACGCAGAGGAACGAGCTTCCTTGGCCTGCAACACCAAGGCTTCGGTTCCGTTGCCGTGCAACAAGATGAGGTAGTTGCGCAGGCCGACGCTGCCGGTGCCCACGACGCGGAACGCCACGTCCGACACGCCGTAGCGCATGATCAGGTTGCGCCGCGACTCGCGCAGAGTGTCCACATAGGAGGGCAGCGCGGCGATCACGGCACGCTCAGTCTCAGCGGACACATCGGTGAAGGTGGGCGGGTTCGTGACGAAGCGCCACCGCTCGCCGTCGTGTGCGGTCCACTTCGCCGCGAACCGGGCGCTGGTGTTCTTGCGGGACTTCTCGGCGGCCTTGGAGAAGTCGTTGATCAGGTCGTCGGCCTTCACCTTCGACAGCACCGACTCGTCGCCCAGCGCGGTCCACGAGTCCATGAACGGCTGCTCGGCGAGGTGCCGGATCGCGCCGCGGTAGGCGCGCACGGCGTCCTCGGCGGCTTCGCGGCAGCCCTTGTCCGAGACGCCGCCGACACGACCCGCCAGCACCAGAGAGGCGACGAGGCGCTTGAGGTCCCACTCCCACGGGCCGGGCAGCGTCTCGTCGAAGTCGTTGATGTCCATGACGATCTGGCCCTCGGGCGTGCCGTAGAGGCCGAAGTTCGCTGCGTGTGCATCACCGCACAACTGAGCGTGAAGCCCGGTGGCGCATCCGGTGGCGAGGTCGCCCGCCTGCAGTCCGGCGGCACCGCGGAAGAACGCGAACGGGTTGGCGAGCATCCTGCCCACGCGCAACGGGATCAGGTGCTCCAGGCGTCCCTCGTTGCTGGCGTTCATGAACTCCAGCACGGAAGGCCTGCCAGCAGCCAACGACACCGCGCGATGCGCTTTGAAGTCCACAGAGGACCGCAGCTCGCGCCCGGCCTCGTAGACCTCCTCCGGCTCGGTCCACGTGCCCAACGCCGCAGCGGCCTCAGCCCGAACCCGTTCACCCATACGAGTAATCATGCCCCAGCGGCAAACGATGAAGGGAACCTTCATCCACCTCAGGTGGAGCAAGGTTC
>NZ_JYJG01000246.1 GCF_000955955.1 Lentzea aerocolonigenes | reverse complement strand
AGGTGGAGCAAGGTTCCCTTCATCGAGCACCAAATCAGCCCAAAGTGGGGCGAACTACCTCGGCGATGGCTTGGACGCCCAGGTCGATCTCGTCACGGGTGATCACCAGCGGGGGAGCGACGCGCAGCGTGGTCGCCTGCGTCTCCTTGCACAACACGCCACGTGCGGCCAGCGCCTCGGACGCCGCACGACCGACCGGGCCACCGGGGGAGATCTCGACACCGGCCCACAGGCCACGCCCGCGCACCTCGGCGATGCCGGAACCGACCAGCGCACCCAGCGAGGAGTGCAGGTAGGCGCCCAGCTCGCGCGAGCGCTCCTGGTACTCGCCGGTCTCCAGCAGCCGCACCACGGCGCGGCCGACGGCGCAGGCCAGCGGGTTGCCGCCGAACGTGGAGCCGTGCTCGCCGGGCTTCAGCACACCCAGAACCGCGCGGGAACCGACCACCGCGGACACCGGCAGGATGCCGCCGCCCAGCGCCTTGCCGAGCGTGTACAGATCGGCGCGCACACCCTCGTGGTCCAGCGCGAACAGGTCCCCGGTGCGGCCGAGACCGGACTGGATCTCGTCGGCGATCATCAGCACGTTGTGCTCGTCGCACAGACGGCGGATCCCAGGCAGGTACCCGGCGGGCGGCACGACGACGCCGGCCTCGCCCTGGATCGGCTCGATCAGAACCGCCGCCGTGCGGGGCGTGATCGCGGACTCGATCTCGTCGAGGTTGCCGTACTTGACGACCTTGAAGCCCGGCGTGAAGGGGCCGAAGTCGTTGCGCGCGGTCTCGTCGGTCGAGAACGACACGATCGTCGTGGTGCGGCCGTGGAAGTTCGACCCGGCGACGATGATCTCGGCCGTGCCCTCCGGCACGCCCTTGACCTGGTAGGCCCACTTGCGCGCGACCTTGATCGCGGACTCCACGGCCTCGGCGCCGGAGTTCATCGCGAGCACCATCTCGGTGCCGGTCAGCGCCGCGAGCTCACGGCAGAACAGGCCGAACTGGTCGTGGTGGAACGCGCGGCTCGTCAGCGTCACGCGGCCGAGCTGTTCGATCGTGGCGGCCACCAGGGCGGGGTGGCGGTGGCCGAAGTTCAGCGACGAGTAGCCGGACAGGAAGTCCAGGTAGCGGCGGCCTTCGACGTCGGTGACCCACGCGCCCTCGCCATGCGACAGCACCACCGGGAGCGGGTGGTAGTTGTGAGTGCTCCACTCCTCGTCCATGGCGATGTAGTCAGCGCTGGTGATGGTGTTGTGCTCAGCGATGGCGGTCATCCTCCAAGGCTAGGGGCGCGGACAAGCGATTTCATCCGTCGAATGTTGCGCACTGCCTCTGTTTGTTGCGTAGATTCGCTGAACAGTGGGTGATCTTTGTGCAGCAGGCGGATTCAACGGTTCATCGCTACGCTCGGTCGATGGCGAAGAAGTCGGTTCGTGAAGCTCTGCGACTCGATGAGGTGGATCTCTCCACCCTCGACCCGGCCGGGCGTCCGATCGGTCCCAAGAACAAGAAGGAAGCGGCCGAGGACCTCGCCGCCACCGGGGCCGAGCTGGACGACCTGCAGGAAGCTTTGTACGCGGAGAACTCTCGCGCGGTGCTGCTCGTGCTGCAAGGGATGGACACCTCGGGCAAGGGTGGCGTGGTCAGCCACGTCGTCGGCCTGGTGAACCCGCAGGGCGTGCGGATCGCGTCGTTCAAGAAGCCGACTCCCGCCGAACGCCGTCAGCACTTCCTCACCCGCATCAGGAAGGTGCTGCCCGAGAAGGGGCGCATCGGCGCGTTCGACCGGTCCCACTACGAGGACGTGCTCGTGCCCAAGGTCGAGCGTCTGCTCATCGCCGCCGAGCTCAAGAACCGCTACAAGGAGATCAACGCGTTCGAACGCGAGCTCGCGGACTCCGGCATCACGGTGATCAAGTGCTTCCTGCACATCTCGCCGGAGGTCCAGAAGGAACGGCTGCTTGCCCGTTTGGACGACCCGAAGAAGCACTGGAAGTACAACCCGGCCGACATCGACGTGCGGTCGAAGTGGTCCAAGTACCAGGACGCGTACACGCAGGCGTTGAAGAACTGCCGGGACACGCCCTGGTACGCGATTCCCAGTGACCGCAAGTGGTACCGGAACTGGGCGGTCAGCCGGCTGCTGCTCGAGACCATGCGCGAGATGGACCCGAAGTTCCCGCCGCCCGCCTACGACATCGAGGCCGAGAAGGCCAGGCTGGTGAACAACGACCCGTTGCGCTAGACGCAATCTTCGTTGCACCTATTGCCTAGCCGTGAAGGTCTAGGCCACTGTGGGCTGCGCCGCCGACGAGAGTATCCCGGAGGTGCGGACGTGGGTGTGGACCGGCGACGTTTTCTCGGAGCCATGGGTGTGGGAGTTGGACTGCTGATGACCGGAGGAACCGCGGAGGCGGCTGCCAGCCGGAAAGTGTTCTTCGGCGCCTACACGACGTGGAGCGGTGGCGCCAAAGGCATCGGCATCGGCACCTACGACACGGCGAGCGGCCAGCTCAAGACCACCGGGGTGATTTCCGGCGTGGTCAACCCGTCGTTCGTGATCGAGTCGCGGGACGGTCGTTTCCTGTACGCGGTGAACGAGAACACCAAGGGCGAGGTCACCGCTGTGAACGCGGCCACGCTCAAGGTGATCAACAAGCAGGCGACCGGCGGCGCGGACCCGTGCCACCTGACGCTCGACCCGTCCGGGAAGTTCCTGATCACCGCGGACTACTCGTCGGGCTCGTTGAGCGTGTTCCCGGTCAAGGCCGACGGCAGCCTCGGTGCGCGCACGCAGAAGGTGCAGCACAAGGGTTCCGGGCCGGACCCGGAGCGCCAGGAGGGCCCGCACGCGCACCACATCGTTTTCGACCCGGCCGGCAAGTACGCGGCGGCGGTCGACCTGGGCGCGGACGCGGTGTTCGTCTATTCGTTCGTGAACGGCCAGCTGAAGCTCGTGTCGACGGCGAAGCTGAAGGCGGGCGCCGGACCGCGGCACATCGCGTTCCACCCCAACGGCAAGACGGCCTACGTCGCGAACGAGCTGGACTCGACGATCGTGGCCTGCTCGTACGCCGACGGGAAGCTCACGCCGGGGCAGTCGCTGAAGACCGCGCCGTCCGGTGGCGCGCGGAACTACCCGGCCGAGGTGCTGGTCTCGGGTGACGGCAAGAACGTGTACCTGTCGAACCGCGGGCACGACAGCGTGGCGCACTTCTCGGTCAACGGGACGGAGCTGGCGCTGGTCGGGCACACGCCGGTCGGTGGCAAGTACCCGCGGCACATCACCCTCGACCCGTCGGGCGGGTTCCTGTTCGCGGCCAACCAGAACTCGAACAACGTGACGTCGTTCGCGGTGGACCGGGCAACGGGCAAGCTGACGCCGTCCGGCACGGCGCTGCAGACCGCGATCCCCGTCTGCGTGCTGCCCACACGTCTGGGTTAATGCCCTTCTAGTCGATCATCCACAGTGGTACTCCGGCCCTTATGGGTCTTATGGCTGGGGTACTCGCGGTAGCTCTCATGGCGCCCGCACCGTTCGCGCCGGAGTACGTCGCACTCGGCGACTCCTACGCGTCCGGTGCGGGCGCTGGTTCCTATGTGGACAGCTCGTGCCGCCGAAGTTCGAACGCCTATCCGGCGTTGCAGGGCGAGGACTTCCCGTCGTTCAAGTTCGTGGCGTGCTCCGGTGCGACCACGAAGTCGTTGAAGTCGCAGTTCAAAGCTCTGTCGCCGGCCACGTCGTTCGTGACGATCACCATCGGCGGCAACGACCTCGGGTTCGTCGACGTGCTGACGACCTGCACGCTCAACGGCAACAGCTCGTGCGAGAAGCGGGTCGAGAAGGCCAGAGCCTTCGCCCGTGACCAGCTGCCCGGCCGGCTCGACACCACCTACGCGGCGATCAAGGAGGCCGCGCCGAGCGCCCAGCTCGTCGTGCTCGGATATCCGCGGCTGTTCACGCCGGACGACGGGTGCCGCACCTTGTCCGCGCGGAAGCGGCAGGCGCTCAACGACGCCGCCGACGAGCTGTCCGACGTGATCTCGGCGGCCGCGTCACGGGCTGGCGCGCGCTATGTCGACGTCAGGGAAGCGTTTGCGGACCACGGCGTCTGCGCGGACGAGCCCTGGATCAACGCGCTGGTCAGCCCGGCGGACGACTCCTACCACCCGAACAAGGCAGGCCAAGCCGCCTACTTCGCGGCGTTGACAGGGTAACTATGTAAGTCGTAGCTTACCGTTCGTGGAGACTTACCAAACGGCGTTCGCGGCGCTCGGCGACCCGACCCGCCGCGAGATCTTCACGCTGCTCGTGGCCAGGCCGCGGGCGGTGGGCGAGATCGCCGCCGAGTTGCCCGTGTCGCGGCCGGCCGTGTCCCAGCACCTCAAGGTGCTCAAGGAGGCACGGCTGGTGCGCGTCGAAGCCGAGGGAACTCGTCGACGGTATTCAGTCGACCACGTCGGGGTGGCCGCGATGCGCGACTACCTCGACGACGTCTGGGGTCAGGCACTCGCGAACTTCGCTGCGGTGGTGGAGGAGACATGACAGAGGTACGGAGATCGGTGCTCGTGAACGCGGGCGCTGACCACGCGTTCAAGGTGTTCACGGAGAAGTTCGTGACGTGGTGGCCTGCCGCGCACCACATCGGCGCGGCCGAGTTGCAGGACGTCGTGGTCGAACCGCGCGAGGGCGGTCGTTGGTATGAAGTAGGCACCGACGGCGCCGAGTGCGAGTGGGGTGAGGTGTTGGCGTGGGAGCCGCCGTCCCGCTTGTTGCTGGCCTGGCACCTCGACGGTGACTGGGATTACGACCCGGACCCGGCACGGGCGTCCGAAGTGGAGATCACCTTCACGTCGGAAGGCGACGGCACGCGCGTTGAGCTGGTGCATCGCAACTTCGATCGGCACTTCACCAAGCCCGGACGGGTCGAGAGCGGCGTCAGCGGCGAGGGTGGCTGGGGAGGAATTCTGCTCGGCTTCCAGCAAGCGTTCGTGTGATCATGCGCCAGTGAATTCGTTGAGGGAGGTCACGGCCACCCGGTACGTGACGCCGTTCCGCGAGGGCGGGTCGATGCCGGGGCTGGTCGAGGCCGACGACCTGGGTATGTACGTGGTGAAGTTCCGCGGCGCCGGACAGGGCGTGAAGGTGCTGGTCGCCGAGATCATCGTCGGTGAGCTGGCGCGGCGGCTGGGCTTCCGCATACCCGAGATCGTGCTGGTGCACCTCGACCCCGAGCTGGCGCGCGCGGAACCGGACCAGGAGGTCCAGGAGCTGCTGCGGGCGAGCGGTGGCCTCAACATCGGCTTCGACTACCTGCCGGGCTCGTTCGACTTCAACCCCGTCGTGCGCGACCCCGGCGAGGAGTTCGCGACGAAGCTGCTCTGGTTCGATGCTCTCGTGCTCAACGTCGACCGCAGCTGGCGCAACCCGAACATGTTGCTGTGGCACCGCGAACCGTGGCTGATCGACCACGGCGCCGCGCTGTACTTCCACTACTCCTGGAGCGAGGACCGTCCCGCTACCAAGGAGTACAGGTGGGACGCGTCGGACCACGCGATGCTGCCGAACGCCGGATCTGTGTCCGAAGTGGACGCGGAGATGGCCGCGAAGATCACGCCAGAGCTGCTCGACGAGGTGCTCGCGCTGATCCCGGACGAGTGGCTGGAAGGCGACCCGGCGGAACTTCGTCAGCGCTACAAGGACTTCTTCACCTACCGCCTCGCGCACCGCGGCTGGGCCGACGAGCTGGAGGCCGCCCGTGCCGCACGTGTTTGAGTACGCGCTGCTGCGGGCGGTGCCGCGGCAGGAGCGTGGCGAGTTCATGAACGTCGGCGTGATCGTCTACTGCCGCGACTTGGACTTCCTGTGCGCGAAGACCTATGTGGACGGTGACCGGCTGCGGGCCCTCGACCCGCGGCTGGACGTCGAAACGCTGGAGACGTCGCTGGAACACCTGACGAACTCCTGCGACGGCACGCCCGACGCCGGTCCGGTCAGCCGGACAACGGTTGGGCAACGCTTCCGCTGGCTGACGGCGCCGCGCAGCACCATCGTGCAGACCTCACCAGCGCACACAGGATTCACCGACGACCCGTCGGCCGAGGTCACCCGCCTTTTCGAAGCGTTGGTGCTGCCACCCCGGTAGGTTCGTCGCAACCTGAACGGGCGTACCGCGTCCTCAGTTGCAAAGCGAATCTAAAGCGATCGGGGTTGGCGACACATGAGCGCTGGGTATCACCACGGCTACCAGCAGCCGCGGCGTCCCATGCCGCCGCAGCGGCCGTACAAGAAGAAGAGGCGTCCTGGACGCGTCATTCTGGTGCTGTTGCTGGTCTTGGTGCTGGCCGCACTCGGATTCGGCTTCTACGTCGACTCGACGCTGAAGCGGATCGACGCGCTGCCGGACTACGAGGGCCGTCCCGCGGAGACGCCGGGCACCACCTGGCTGCTCGTCGGTTCCGACTCACGGGACGGGCTGACGCAGGAGCAGAAGGACAAGCTCGCCACCGGTGACGCGGCGGGCAGCCGCACCGACAGCATCATGCTGCTGCACCTGCCGGACAACGGCGCCGCCAAGCCGGTGCTGCTGTCGATCCCGCGCGACTCCTACGTGGCGATCGAGGGCAACGGCCGCAACAAGATCAACGCTTCGTTCGCGATCGGCGGGCCGCAGCTGCTCGCGAGGACCGTCGAGGGCGCCACCGGCGTGCGGATCGACCACTACATGGAGATCGGCTTCGGCGGGTTCTCGAACATCGTCGACGCGGTGGGTGGCGTCGACATCTGCCTCGACGAGGCGATCAAGGACCCGATGGCCGGCATCGACCTGCCCGCGGGCTGCCAGGAGCTCGACGGTGCGAAGGCGCTCGGGTTCGTGCGGACCCGCTACACGTTCGCGACCTCCGACCTGCAGCGCGTGCAGAACCAGCGGAAGTTCCTGTCCGCGTTGTTCGAGAAGGTCAAGAGCCCGGCCACGCTCGCGAACCCGTTCCGGATGCTGCCGCTCATGAGCGCCGCGTCCGACTCGGTGTCGGTCAACGAGGGCGACCACGTGTGGAACCTGGCGAGCGTAGCGCTGAACATCAGCGACGCGACCTCCGGCACGGTGCCGATCAGCGGCACCCCGAACATCGGTGGCCAGTCGGTCGTGCAGTGGAACAAGGAGAAGGCTTCTCAGCTCTTCGACCTGATCAGCAAGGACGAGCCGGTGCCCGCCGAGCTGATCGCTCCCCCGAAGTAGTCAGGACTTGACGGGCTCGGAAGTGGGCTCCGAGCTGGTCAACCCGGCCTCCTGTGCGATCTCTTCGAGCTCGCGCAGGAGGTCGTCGTAAATCGGCGTCGCTGACATGGTGTTGCCCCCTCTTGCTGATCTTCCCCCGTTCAGGTGACGGGAGCTTACGCCCCTGTACCCGTTCTTCTCGTCGCATATGCCATCGAGACGCTAAATGTTGGCTAAATCCACCTAGCGACCAGGCATTATGTGGCTTGAGCACATATTGATCACGCCGGGTGACGCCTACCGTTTCCGGTCATGTCGAGTGTCACGGGTCACACCGCGCTGGTCACCGGAGCCGCGAGCGGCATCGGCCTGGCCTGCGCCCGCGCCCTGTCCGCCGAGGGCGCCAAGGTTCATCTGGTCGACCTCGACCCGAACGTGCGGGACATCGCGTCCGAGATCGGCGGGGTCGGGCACGTTCTCGACCTGACCTCGCCGGTGGACGCGTTGCCCGCCGAGGTCGACGTGCTGGTCAACAACGCAGGTGTCCAGCACGTCGCACCGATTCACGAGTTCCCGGTCCCGCGGTTCTCCTCGATGCTCGAACTGATGCTCGGAGCCGCGTTCCGGTTGACCCGGCACGTGTTGCCGCACATGTACTCGCGCGGCTGGGGCCGGTTGGTCCACATCTCCAGCGTGCACGGGCTGCGCGCCTCCGCGTTCAAATCCGCTTATGTCGCCGCGAAGCACGGCCTGGAGGGGTTCTCCAAGGTCGCTGCCCTGGAAGGCGCTCCGCACGGCGTCACGTCGAACTGCGTGGCGCCCGGGTATGTGCGGACTCCGTTGGTGGAGAAGCAGATCGCCGATCAGGCGCGCCTTCACGGGATCTCTGAAGAAGACGTCTCGTCCCAGATCTTCCTGCAGCGCAGTGCGGTGAAGCGGCTGATCGAACCTTCCGAGGTCGCCGATGCCGTGCTGTGGTTGTGCGAGAACAGTTTTGTCACTGGTACGTCGTTGGCCGTCGACGGCGGCTGGACCGCTCAATGAGGAGTTGTCGATGATCAAGAAAGTGGTAGGCGCATCGCTCATCGGGACAACTGTCGAGTGGTACGACTTCTTTCTTTACGGGTCTGCTGCGGCGCTGGTGTTCAACAAGCTGTTCTTCCCGACCGCGGACCCTTTGAACGGCACGTTGCTCGCGTTCACGACCTACGCGATCGGCTTCCTGGCACGGCCTTTGGGTGGACTGGTCTTCGGGCACTTCGGCGACCGGCTGGGGCGCAAGAAGTTGCTGGTGCTGTCGTTGCTGCTGATGGGTGGCGCGACGATGCTCATGGGCGTGCTGCCGACCTATGCGTCGGTAGGCGTGCTGGCACCGGTGCTGCTCACGCTTTTGCGGCTGGTGCAGGGCTTTGCGCTGGGCGGTGAGTGGGGCGGGGCCGTGCTGATCGTGTCGGAGCACGGTGATCCGGCTCGGCGTGGGTTCTGGGCGTCGTGGCCGCAAGCCGGTGTGCCGTGCGGGAACCTGCTGGCGACGGCCGTGCTCGCGGTGCTGGCGGCGGTGCAGTCGGACGCGGACTTCCTGGCGTGGGGCTGGCGGATCCCGTTCCTGCTCTCCGGTGTGCTCGTCGTGATCGGTCTGTGGATCCGGCTCAGCGTCTCGGAGTCGCCCGTCTTCCTGGCCGCGCAGGAGAAGGCGCCGAAGCTGGAGAAGGCGCCGGCGTTGTTGCTGCTGAAGCACAACTGGCGCGAGGTGCTGATCGCGATGGGCGCCCGGTTCGCCGAGAACGTGTCGTACTACGTGATCACGGCGTTCATCCTGGTGTACGTGGTGACCGGGCTCGGGCTGTCGAAGTCGGTGGGGCTCAACGCGGTGCTGATCGCGTCGGCAGTGCACCTGGTGACGATTCCGGTGTGGGGCCATCTGTCGGACAAGTTCGGGCGGCGGTCGATCTACCTGATCGGCGCGGTGGGCATGGCCGCGTGGATCTTCGCGTTCTTCGCGATGCTCGACACGAAGGACCCGGTGTGGATCACGTTGGCGACGACGGTCGGCTTGGTGCTGCACGGCGCGATGTACGGGCCGCAGGCGGCGTTCTTCTCGGAGCTGTTCGGGACGCGGGTGCGGTACTCAGGTGCGTCCGTCGGCTACCAGCTGGCGTCGATCGCGGCCGGTGCGCTGGCTCCGCTGATCGCGACGGCGTTGCTGAAGGAGTACAAGTCGTCGTTCCCGATCGCGCTGTACGTGGTGATCACGTGCGTGATCACGGTGGCGGCGATCGCCCTGGCGCGGGAGACCCGTGGTGCGGATCTGGAGGAACGTGACAGGGTTGGGGTGTGACACGACGGCGTGAGGCCGAACTGGCGGCGTTGTTCGAGACCGCGTCCGAGCTCGCGGGCATGCGCGACCCGGACGCGGTTCTCCGCTCGATCGTGCGCAGGGCCCGGACTCTGCTGGGCACCGACGTGTCGTACCTGTCGATGAACGACGACCCGAACGGCACCTACATGAGGGTGACGGACGGGTCGTTCTCGCCGCTGTTCCAGAAGGTGCGCCTGGGACTCGGCGAGGGGCTGGGCGGGCTGGTGGCGCAGACCGCCCGTCCGTACGCGACGTCCGACTACTTCGCGGATCCTCGGTTCAACCACACGAACCCCATCGACTCCGCCGTGCACGACGAAGGCCTGGTGGCGATCCTGGGCGTGCCGCTGAAGCTCGACTCGAAGGTCATCGGCGTGCTCTACGCGGCCGACCGGTCTTCGCGCGAGTTCCCGGCCGAGGAAGTGGCGTTGTTGCAGTCGTTGGCTCATCACGCGGCCATCGCGATCGACACGGCGTCGTTGTTCGCCACGATCCAGTCGCACAACGAGGCCATGAAACGGGCCGAGGAAGCCCACGACCGGCTCACGGACCTCGTTTTGCGCGGCGGGTCGTCGGCTGAGGTCGCGGCGGCCGTGGGGGAGTTGCTCGGCGGGCCGGTCGAGGTGCTGGACTCGGTGCCGACGCTGGCTGTGCGGGCCAACGGGCGGGCCGTGCTGCTCGACGGCGCGTGGGTGTGCGCGGTGCTGGCGGGTTCGGAGCTGCTGGGCGGGATCGCGTTGTCCGGGCGGCCTGACCTGTCGGATGCCGATCGGCGGGTGTTCGAGCGGTCGGCGGCGGTGACGGCGTTGTTGTTGCTGCTGCGCAGAACCGTTGCCGAGGCGGAGAACAAGGTCCGCGGCGAGCTGATCACCGACATCCTGGACGGGCGGGATCCAGCCGGGTTGCTGGCTCGCGCTCGGCGGGTCGGGGCCGAGCTGACCGAGCCGCACGTGGTTCTGGTGGCGGACGGGAATCTCTCCGGCGCGACGCACTACGCGTCCGTCCACAGGGGACTGGCGGGTGCTCGCGGCCGTGAGGTCGTGCTGGCATTGCCTTCTACCTCTACCGGCGTCGCTCGTGAGGTTGCCAAGGCATTGGACGCCACTGTCGGTGCGTGCGGGCCGGTCACCGGGCCGGTGGCGATCGCGGCGGCCTACGAGGAAGCCAGGCGGTGCTTGAAGGCGCTGCGGCAGCTGGGGCGGGAGAAGGACGCCGCGACGCTGGACGATCTGGGGTTCGTCGGTGTGCTGCTGGGCGACCGTGCCGATGTTTCGGGGTACGTGCGGTCGGTGCTGGGGCCGGTGCTGGACTACGACGCCGAGCGCGGCACGGAGTTGGTGCACACGCTGGAGGTCTACTTCCGGTGCGGCGCGAACCTGAGTCGTGCCAAGGCGGAGCTGCACCTCCACGTCAACACGGTCACGCAACGGCTCGACCGGGTCTCGTCGTTGCTCGGCGACTGGCAGTCGCCGGACCGCGTGCTGGAGGTGCAGCTCGCGTTGCGGCTACTTCGCTTGCAGCGCTAGCACTTTCACCGGGTGAGGCCGAAGAACTCCAGTGCGACCGCGGCCATGCCGGCTGACGGCAGGCTGTGGCCGGCGCCCTGGATGCTGTAGGCCTCGACCTTGTCCGAGTAGCGGCGGCGGTTCCAGTTGGCGCGCGGAGTGTCGGTGGACGTCGGTGTCTGGCTCAGGCCGAACACGTTGGTCCACTGTTCGATCGACTCCTGCAGCAGGGAGTACGGCACCAGGGTGTCGGCGGTGCCGTGCCAGAGCTGGACTCGCGGGCGGGGGCCGGGGTAGGCGGGGTAGGCCTGCCGGACCGCGTCACCCCACTGCTGCGGCGTGCGGTTCATGCTTCCGTTCGTGCACTTGCTGCCGGGCGGTGGGAAGTCGGCGGCGTTGGCGAAGCAGTTGAAGGGGACGCCCATGAACGCCGCACCCGCCTTGAACACGTCCGGGTAGAGGGCGAGCATGTGCTGGGTCATCATGCCGCCGGAGGACGACCCGGTGGCGAAGACCCGGTTGCGGTCCCCGCCGTAGCGCTGCTGGGCGTAGGTCACCATCGAGACGATCGACACGGGGTCGCTCCCGCCGCCACGACGTTTCGCGGCGTCGGACCAGGTGTCGAAGCACTTGCCGAACCCGGCCTGCTGTTGTGCGCTCGGGTAGATGACGATGAACCCGTACCTGTTGGCGAGCGAGGCGAACTCGCTGCCCGAGTAGAAGCCGGGACCCGAGCCGCCGCAGCCGTGCATGGCGACCACGATCGCGGGCTGGGCCGGGCGGGCGTCCGGGACGTAGACGTGCATGCGCATCCCGCCGGGGTTGTTGCCGAAATTGGTCACCTCGACCAGGGATGCGGCGGATGCCGGTGGCGCGAGCAGGACGCCGGCGATGGTGAGCAGGGTGCTGACGAGCGTCATGAGTGTTCTGCGTGCGGTCATCGTGGACCTCCGGTCAGGGTTCCGGAGGTCCGAAGGTATTCAGATCGATGACGGCCGTCAACATTTTGCCGAATGACGTAGCGCGGCGTTCGACGAATCGGTGCGGCTTCCGAGCGCCTCGGCGAACTGTCCAGGCGGATCCTGCTGGCAGGCCGCCGAGGTGCTCGAATCCATTGTGGACTCCTAGCGGACCGCGTCTCCCGCAGGTGCGTCGGAGTTGCCGAACGGCTTGGCGATCGCCATGTAGACCAGGCCGATGCCCACCACGAGCGCACCGCTCAGGATCACGACGTAGTTGTCGTACCAGGGCGCGCCCGGAGTGCGCGGCCAGACCATGTTGACCATCGCAGCGACGCCGTACGCGAGCGCCGCGACGTTGATCGCGAGGCCCCAGCGGCCGAGTTTGAACTCGCCCGACGGTGTCCAGCCCTTGAGCCTGGCACGCAGCGCCGCGAAGACGACCATCTGGAAGCCCAGGTAGATGCCGAGCGTCGCGAACGAGACGATCTTGTCGAGCGCGTTCGTGGACAGCATCGACGCGAACACGATGACCGCCGGGATGATGCCGGCCAGCGCGAGCGCGTAGGGCGGGATGTGCCGTTTCTGGTTGAACTTCGCGAGCGACTTGTGCCCGAACAGCATCTTGTCGCGTGCGTACGAGTAGGTCAGCCGGGACGCCGCTGCCTGCAGGGACATCGTGCAGGACAGGAACGAGATCAGCACGACGCCGATCACGATCTTGTAGCCGACCGGGCCGAACGCGGTGGTCAGGACGTTCGTGACCGGGTCGGCGTCGGTGCCGTCGATGACCTTGCCGAAGTCCGGCACCGCGAGCAGCAGCGACAGGCAGGCGAACGTGGCCGCCGCGCCGCCGATGTAGATGGTGCGGCGCATGGCCTTCGGGATGACACGGCCGGGGTCCTTGACCTCTTCCGCGGTGTCGCCGCAGGCCTCGAAGCCGTAGTACTGGTAGAGGCCGATGATTCCCGCCGCGAAGAACGCGGGCAGGTAGCTGCCTCCACCGCCCGCGCCGAAGCTGTCGAAGATGACACCGAGGCCGTGGAGCCGGTGGTTGACGAGCAGCCAGATGCCGACCGCGAGCGCGCCGATGATCTCCGCGGCGAACCCGAAAATAGCCGCCCAGGACAGGACTTTCGTGCCCGCGTAGTTGATCAGGGTGGAGACCGCGATGATCGCGACCGCGCACAGCACGGTGTTGCCCGTCGTGGCGGTGTAGCCGAGAAGTGTGGCGAGGTAAGGGCCTGCGCCGTAGCTGACGGACGCGATGGTGACCAGCAGGGCGATCATGTAGATCCAGCCGGTCATCCACGCCCAGCGCTTGCCCCACAGGCGGCGTGCCCAGGGGTACACGCCGCCCGCGACCGGGTACTGCGCCACTAGCTCGCCGAAGATCAGTGCGACCAGGAACTGGCCCACGCCCGCGACGACGAAGCTCCAGATCATCGGCGGGCCGCCGAGCATCAGGGCCGTGCCGAACAAGGTGTACGTGCTGACCACGGGGGAGAGGTAGGTGAAGCCGAGCGAGAAGTTCGCCCAGGGACTCATGTCCCGCTTGAACTCCGACGTGTAGCCGAGG
Source organism: Lentzea aerocolonigenes (assembly GCF_000955955.1). Classification (GTDB taxonomy): domain Bacteria; phylum Actinomycetota; class Actinomycetes; order Mycobacteriales; family Pseudonocardiaceae; genus Lentzea; species Lentzea aerocolonigenes_A. Next base: position 21,492 of record NZ_JYJG01000246.1, on the reverse strand, counting down.
TCCTTGAGCCGGTCCTCGGCGGTGATCGTCGTGGTCATCCGGCCGCCCCCTTGATCAGATCTGCGGCTCGTTCTCCGATCATGAGGACCGTGACCATCGGGTTCACGGTCGGCATGGTGGGGAACACGGACGCGTCGACCACGCGCAGGCCTTCGAGCCCGATGACCTTGAGATCACCGTCCACAACGGACCCGATCGCGCACGTGCCGGCCGGGTGGTAAACGGTGTGGGCGGCCCTGCGGCCGTACTCGGACAGGGCTTCGTCGCTGGTGACGTCCGGGCCGGGCGCGATCTCACGCTTGAGCCACGACTTCAGCGGTTCCTGCTCCGCGATCTTGCGTGCGATCTTGAACCCGTCGACCAGGGTCTGCTCGTCGTAGCCGTCGGGGTTGGTGAAGTAGCCGAAGTCCAGGGCGGGCTTTTCCTTCGGGTCGTTGGACTTCAGCCACAGCTTGCCCTTGCTGTGCGGCCGCGGGATGTTCGGCGTCATGCAGACACCGTGCTCCACCTTCGGGTAGCCGAGGCGTTCCGTGTTGGTGGTGAACGGGATCTGGTAGAAGTGGAACATCAGGTCCGGGCGCGGGTCGGACTCGTCGCGGCGGATGAACAGGCCCGCGTCGGAGTCCATGACCGAGTTCTCCGGCAGCGGTTTCGTGGTCTCCCAGACGATGACCGACTCGGGGTGGTCGAGCAGGTTCTCGCCGACGCCGGGCAGGTCGTGCTTGACCTCGATGCCGATGTCGCTCAGGTGCTCTGCGTCGCCGACACCGGAGAGGTTCAGCAGGCGGGGCGTGTCGATCGCGCCTGCGCACAGCAGAACCTCTTTGGTGGCCTCGAGATAACCCTTGTCCGTGTGCACGCCGATCGCGCGGTTGCCGTCGAACTCGATTTTGCCGGCCCAGGTGTTGAGCAGCAGGGTCAGGTTCTTGCGGCTGTCGAGGATCGGGTGCAGGTAGGCCGTCGACGCTGACGAGCGCTGGTTGTTCTTCTCCGGGTGGTAGGCGATGGAGAAGAAGCCGACGCCGTCCTCGAACGGCTTGGCGTTGAAGTCGTTGATCTCCGGGACGTTCACGGCCTCCTGCGCGGCGGTGACGAAGTCCTTGGCGATCGGGTTCCGGTCCTTCTCCTCGACCGGGATGATGTTGAGCGCGACCTTGTCGTAGTACGGGCCGAGCACGTCCCACGTCCAGCCGTGGCCCCAGTCGTCGAAGTCCTGGGGCAGCGGGTTGAAGCAGATGAGCGTGTTGTGGCTGGAACATCCGCCCAGCACCTTGGCGCGGCTGTGCCGGATGTGCGAGTTTCCGCGCGGCTGTTCGACCGTGGGGTAGTCGTAGTCGTACTCGGTCTCGAGCAGGTTGATCCAGTTGCGCAGGTTGAGGATCTTCTCGTCGCCCACGTCGGACGGGCCGCCCTCGATGACCGCGACCGTGACGTTCTCGTCTTCGGTGAGTCTCGCGGCGAGCACACAGCCCGCCGTTCCGCCGCCGACGATCACGTAGTCATATGCGGTCACTTGTCGTCCTTTCGAGCGAACCAGTTCTGCGCTGCGGGCTTGAGGTTCTGGTAGACGTGCTTGGGCTCGGTGTACTCGTGCAGGCCCGCGGTGCCGAGCTCGCGGCCGACACCGGACCGCTTGAAGCCGCCCCATTCGGCCTGCGGCAGGTACGGGCCGAACTCGTTGATCCAGACCGTGCCGTGGCGGAGCTTCTTCGCGACGCGCTGGGCCTTGTCGAGGTCCTGAGTCCAGACCCCGCCCGCGAGGCCGTAGTCGGTGTCGTTGCCCAGGAACGTGGCCTCGTCCTCGGTCTCGAAGCGCTCGGCGGTGATGATCGGGCCGAACGTCTCGTCCTGCACCAGCTTCATGTCCCTCGTGCAGTCCGCGTAGACCGTGGGGCGGAAGAAGAAACCGTTCTGCAGCTCGGCTTCCTCCGGGCGCCTGCCGCCTGCCTTGAGGGTGGCGCCTTCTTCCTTCGCGGTCTGGACGTAGCTCTCGACCTTGGCGCGGTGTTCAGCCGACACCAGCGGACCGGACTCGGTGTCCTCGTCGAAACCGTTGCCCAGCTTGATCCTGTCGGCGCGGCGGGCCACTTCGGTGACGAAGTCGTCGTAGATGCTGCTGTGCACGATGAGCCGCGTACCGGACGAGCAGACCTGGCCGGCGTGGAAGAACGCCGCGGTGAGCGCGTAGTCGACGGCGGTGTCGATGTCCGCGTCCGCGAAGACGATGTTCGGGTTCTTGCCGCCCAGTTCGAGCGCGACCTTCTTCACCGTCCTGGCCGCGCTGGCCATGATCCTCTGGCCGGTGGCGAGGCTGCCGGTGAACGAGACGAGGTCGACGTCCGGGTGCTCGCTCAGCGGCGCGCCGACTTCGGGGCCGGTGCCGAGGACGAGGTTCGCGACGCCGTCGGGCAAGCCGGCCTCTTCGAGGAGCTCGAACAGTTTGATGGTGGTGAGCGGCGTGACCTCGCTCGGCTTGGCCACGAGCGTGTTGCCCGCGAGCAGGGCCGGGGCGATCTTCCAGGAGATCTGCAGCAGCGGGTAGTTCCAGGGCGCGATCATGCCGCAGACACCGACGGGTTCGTAGTCGATGCGGCTGATGACGTCCGCCGGGGCGCCCTGGACGATCTTCGGGTGCAGCAGGCCGGCGAGCCCGCCGTAGTAGCGGAACACGGAGACGACGTCGTCCACGTCGATGCGGCTCTCGACCAGCGTCTTGCCGGTGTCGAGCGTCTCGGTGCGGGCGATGTCCTCCTTGTCGCGTTCCAGCAGGTCCGCGACCCGGTTCAGGACGGCGGCGCGGTGCTCGGGGCTCGCGTGCTGCCAGTCGCCGTGGTCGAAGGCGTTTCTGGCCTTCGCGATCGCAGCGATCGCTTGTTCGCGGGTTTGGTCCTCGACCTCGGTGAGAACACTCTGGTCGAAGGGGTTGATGATCTGCCGCACCGGCGACACGCCTCCCTGTTCGTATGTCCACGTAGGACACTGGGGTATAGCCGGTCGCCGGTGTCGGTTAAACCGTGACGACCGTCTCTACCTGAGATTCCTGCGCAGTCGGGTGAAAAGTCGAGCGTTGCTCATTGCCACAATGCCGACAACATCTTCTGGGTTCTGTGCGTCTCGATAGGTCGCCACGAACTTCCGGTCCTCGATGGACCCATCTTCGACGCGAACGTCGTTCGTCGCCCGTCCGATGAACTGGATCCGCACGCCGTACTGATCGGACCAGACGTAGCCGCCGTTGGTGTGCGTCGCGACCGTCTCGCCCGCGAGCAAGTTGCGGGTGGCGATGTGCGCCTGCTCGGTCGCGGACGTCCAGTGCTCGGCCCGATGGCCGGCGCAGTTGGCGACGTCGCCGACGGCCACGACGTTCTTCACGTTCGTGACACCGCCCGCGTCGCACACGACGCCGTTGTCGACCTTGACGGGTCCGCCGGCGAGCCAGTCCGTCGCCGGCCGGGTGCCGATACCCGCGATGACGACGTCGGCGTTGACCTGACGTCCATCAGCGAGGTTGATTTGGCCGTCAATGTTGACTGAATCAACATTGATTCCGGTGATCAACGTTGATCCGTGGTCGTCATGCAGTTGTCCACATGCAGCGCCCATCTCCGCGCCGAGTACACGCATGAGGGGTGCCGGAAGCGCCTCGACGACGGTGACGTCCTTGCCCAGGGCGCGCGCACTCGACGCGATCTCCGCGCCGATGAAGCCCGCGCCGATGACGCCGACGTGCTGGGCGTTGTTGATGGCGTCGCGGAGCTTGACGGCGTCGTCGAGGGTGCGCAGGACGTGTGTGTTGGAGATCGTCCGCGGTATACCGCCGGTCGCGATGACGAACCCGTCGGCCTCGACCGTGGTGCCGTCGCTGAGCGCGACCTCTTGGCTGGAGAGCAGTCCGGTGGCCTGGACGCCGAGCCGCCAGTCGGCGTCGAGGGCGTCGAGGTCCTCCTGGTCGGCGAGCGGGACCGCCTCGACCTTGCCGAGGAGGAAGTCCTTCGAGAGAGGAGGCCGGTCGTAGGGGAGATGGATCTCGTCGCCCACGATGACGAGCCGTCCGTCGTACCCCTGCTGGCGCAGTGCCTGCGCCGACCTCAAACCGGCGAGCGAAGCGCCGATGATCGCGATCGTCCTCACGCCACGTCCTTGTTCACTTCGGCATCGACATAGACCACTCCATCCTCCACAAAGACGGGATAGGTCTTCACCGGTCTTTTGGCGGGCAGACAAGTGGGCTCGCCGGTGCGAAGGTCGAAGGACGCAGCATGCAGTGGGCATTCGACGAAGCAGCCCTCCAGCCATCCCTCGCTGAGGGAGGCGTCCTGGTGGGTGCAGGTGTCGTCGACTGCATACAGCACACCGTCGGCGTTGAACACCGCGATCGGGGCATGAGGACCGACGATGCGCACCGCCTCTCCCGGGGGCAGGTCCATGAGAGCGCAGGCGCGGATCATCGTCGGGCCTCCGTTGCGTTACGCGGCACGCGTTCCGAATGACGCAACACAATGTGCGGCTCAGGCGGCGCGCCGTCAAGAGGCCAGCAGGTTGTTTTGCCTGCCGGTTACTGTTGCGCGATGAGCAACTCCGACTCGGCAGCTCAGGTGCAGTCCGTCGATCGAGCCATCAGCGTGCTGGAACTACTGGCCCAAGGCGAGGCCGGTATCACCGAAATCGCAGGTGAGCTGGGTGTGCACAAGTCCACGGTGTCCAGACTCGTCTCCGTGCTGGAGTCCCGCGGCCTGGTCGAGCAACTCGGGGAAAGAGGCAAGTACGCCATCGGTTTCGGCGTGGTCCGGTTGGCCGGTGCGGCGACCGGCCGGATGGACCTGAGCAAGCTCGGGCAGCCCGTGTGCCAGACGCTCGCGGACTCGTTCGGCGAGACCGTGAACATCGCCGTGCACGACGCCGGGGTCGCCATCAACATCACCCAGGCCCGCGGTTCGGCAGCCGTGTCGGCCGTGAACTGGATCGGTCAGCGCACGCCCCTGCACGCCACGTCGTCCGGCAAGGTCCTGCTCGCCTACCTCGACCTGGACGAGCGCAAGCGGCTCGTCTCGCTACCGCTCGACTCGTACACGTCCAATACCGTCGTGGACGCTTCGCGGCTTTTGTCCGAGCTGGAAACGGTGGCTGAGCAGGGGTACGCGGCGTGCTTCGAGGAGCTGGAGCTGGGGCTGCACGCGGTGGCCGTGCCGGTGCGGGGGCATCGGGGTGAGGTCGTGGCGGCGATGAGCGCTTCCGGTCCGTCGTACCGGTTGTCGCGGGAACGGGTCGAGCAGATCGTGCCGGCGATGGTGTCGGCGGCGGGGGACCTCTCGGCGCAGCTCGGCTACTTCGCGGGCTGATCCCACCAGGGAGCCCAGGCCCAGTCGTCCAGGTCCGGCCAGGAGGACCTGAGACGGTCGGCGAGCGTTCCGGCGAAGGCCACTGACGCCTCGTGCGAGGCGTAGGCGACCCACTCGAGCGTCTCGTCGGTCCAGATGCCCTCCGCGCCGGTGTAGGTCGGTTCGAACGCGTCGAGGTCCAGCAGGGAGCCCGGGTCACCGTGCTCCCTGATCTCGATCACCCTGCGCAGGCCCATGTCCCGCAGCGCGGCCCGGACCAGTTCGGTGCCGGGGCCGTCCCACACCGCGGCTGAGTTCAGCGCGATGACGCCCTCCGGCACGTCGCCGATGATCGGATGCCACTCGGTCATGTTCCGCTCGAAGCCCCACCGCTGTTCGAGCCGGCGGCGCCATCCCTCCGCCTCCTCGTCGCTCAAGACGCGGCGGTAGGGCAGCGGCTCGACCTGCGGGTCCGGCGCGGCGAGCCACCCCTTGATCGCCCGGCGGAACAGCTCGCGTTCGGCGGCGGTCGCCTCGGCCTCGATCGGGCCGAGATTCGTGGTGAAGACCGACTGCGCCGTGCTCGCGGCCGTGGCGAGGGCGGTGGCGAGGCGCGCGGGCGGCGGCAGGTCGTCCGGGTCGAGGCGCTCGACCTCTCGCAGCATCGCGTCCACGACGTTGTAGCGGGGGTAGATCCGCTTCTCCTCGTCGGCGTAGTTGCCGGGGGCGCCGGTCATCCGCCGGGTGTGCTTCTGGACGTCGGCGTACTCGGCGTGGAGCTTGTCGTTGCGGCTCATCAGGTACCTGCGCGCCACCGTGTGCAGGGTCGCGGACTCCATGCAGGCGATTGTGCGCGACGTCAGGGCGCCATGCTCCTCATTTGAGCCTGGCCGGGGCTCTGATCCGCCACGCCTCCTCGATCAGTTCCGTCAGCTGGCTCGGATCGACCTTCTCCAGGTCGACCAGGATCGACCCGTGACCGTCGTAGTGCGGCGTCGTGTAGAAAGCCGGGTCGCCTGACGCCAGCAGTGCGGCTTTCTCGTCCAGGTCGCACAGGAGCATGAGCCCGCCCTCGGCCTCGGTGCGCAGCCGGGCGAACCCCTTGCCGGCGACCCTCAGCGACGGGGTCCGGTACCAGGTGGTCTCTTCCACCTCCGGCAACCGTTCGGCCGTCTCCACCACTTCGTCCCAGGTCGGCATGCGGTCCATGCTGGCGGCCGGGCCGGTCGCCCGCCTTGTACGAATGGAAGCTGAACCTCCCTCATTGCCCGCTTTCACCCAGCGTCAAACAGGCGACGCTCGAACGGCGGTATTGACAGCAGGACGTGCTGGACGCACCTTGTTGCAGATAGCGGAACAAGTTCCGTTCCGCGCAACGGCGGCGAAGGGGTTCCAGATGCCTGGAGAGGTGCCTCGCGTGGTGCTCGTGGGGGCGGGCATTGTCGGCTGTGCGCTGGCCGACGAGCTCACCGAACGGGGTTTCACCGACGTCACGGTCCTGGACCAGGCGCAGGGTCTCGCCGCGGGCGGTTCCAGCAGCCACGCGCCGGGGCTCGTGTTCCAGACGAACTCCTGCCGGAGCATGACGGCCTTCGCGCGCTATACGGTCGAGAAGTACACCGGGCTCGGGTGCTTCGACCAGATCGGCGGGCTGGAGATCGCGACGACCTCCGAGCGGCTGGCTGACCTCACGCGGCGGCACGGGTGGGCCACGTCGTGGGGTGTGCAGAGCCGGCTGATCGACGCTGACGAGGTGGCGGCGTTGCATCCGCTGGTGGACCGGGAACGGCTGCTGGGCGGGTTCCTGATTCCGAGCGACGGGCTGGCGAAGCCGGTGCTGGCGGCCGAGATCCAGGCGCGGCGGGCCATCGAGCGGGGTGCGCGGTTCGAGTTCGGGCAGAAGGTCGTCGCGGTCGAGACTTCCGGTGACCGGGTTGCCGGAGTGCGCACCGAGACGGACACCTATCCCGCCGACATCGTCGTGTCGTGCGCCGGGATGTGGGGGCCGGTGCTGGGCGACATGGTCGGGCTGACCATCCCGCTGGTGCCCATGGCACACCAGTACGCGTTCACCGGCAACCTGAACGTCAGCGCGGAAGAGCTTGCCAAGCAACCCATTCTGCGGCATCAGGAAGCCGATCTCTACTTCCGGTCGCACGGTCGGGCGGTGGGGATCGGGGCGTACGGGCATCGGCCCATGCCGATCAGGGCGCAGGACATCACCGGCTCCGAGGAGCCGTTCACCAAGGAAGATTTCGAGCCGTCGTGGGAAGCCGCCGTCGAGCTGATCCCCGCGTTGGCCGAGGCAGGGCTGGACCGCGGGTTCAACGGGCTGTTCTCGTTCACCAGCGACGGGATGCCGTTGCTCGGCGAACACCCCGGCGTGCAAGGGTTCTGGGTCGCGGAGGCGGTGTGGATCACGCACTCCGCCGGAGTGGCCAAGGCGATGGCAGAGTGGATCGTGGACGGGCAGCCGCAGCTGGACCTGCATTCCAGTGACCTCAACAGGTTCGAGCAGGTGCAGCTCGCGCCGGACTACGTGCTCGAACGCAGCTGCCAGAACTTCGTCGAGGTGTACGACGTGCTGCACCCGTTGCAGCCCATGGAAAGCCCGCGGCCGCTGCGCACGAGCCCGTTCTACGAGCGGCAGAAGGACTTGGGCGCGTTCTTCCTGGAGGCGTCCGGGTGGGAGCGGCCGCACTGGTACGAGGTCAACGCGTCGCTGCCCGAGGTCGCGGAAGTGCCTGGGCGGGGTGAGTGGGCGAGCCGGTACTGGTCGCCGATCTGCGGGGCCGAGGCGCTGGTGACCCGCAAGCGCGTGGCGATGTTCGACATGACGCCGTTGAAGCGGCTGGAGGTCAGCGGGCCGGGGGCGCTGGAGTTCTTGCAGCGCATGACGACCAACAACCTCAACCGCAAGCCCGGCGCCGTGGTCTACACGCTGCTGCTGGACGAGACCGGCGGCGTGCGGAGCGACCTCACGATCGCGCGGCTCGACGCTCAGACCTTCCAGGTCGGTGCGAACGGCAACCTCGACCTCGCGTGGCTCACCAAGCACGCGCCGGACGACGTCTTCATCCGCGACATCACGGCCGGGACGTGCTGCATCGGGCTGTGGGGGCCGCTCGCGCGTGATCTCGTGGAGCGGCTGCCGCACTCGCTGGACACGGGCAAGGGCTACTTCACCGCGCAGAAGGCGTTCATCAAGAACGTTCCGGTGACGGCGCTGCGACTGTCCTATGTGGGCGAACTCGGCTGGGAGCTGTACACCACGGCGGACCTCGGGCCGAAGCTGTGGGACACGTTGTGGGAGGCAGGGCAGGAGCTCGGGGTGATCGCGGCCGGGCGCGGGGCGTTCAACAGCCTGAGGCTGGAGAAGGGGTACCGGTCGTGGGGCACTGACATGACCGACGAGCACGACCCGTTCGAAGCGGGGATCGGGTTCGCGGTGCGCAAGGACAAGGACTTCCTCGGTAAGGCCGCGCTCGACAAGCGTTCCAGCGACAAGTTGCTCACCTGCCTCGTCATCGACGACCCGCACAGCGTCGTCCTGGGCAGCGAACCTGTTTTCCACCAGGGGAAGCCGGTCGGGTACGTGACGAGCGCGGCGTACGGGTACACGACCGGGCTCAACATCGCCTACGCGTGGCTGCCCGCGGGCGTCGGCGAGGTGGAGATCGAGTACTTCGGCGAGCGCGTGAAGGCGCGGCCGGCGCAGGAGCCGTTGTTCGACCCCGAGATGAAGCGTCTGAGAGGCGGAGCATGACCGGCAGCCTGATCTCCACCCTTGAGGGCCGGTACTACACGGACCCGGGGATCTTCGCCGACGAGCAGGCGAAGATCTTCGAGAAGATGTGGTTCTGCGCGGTCAAGTCGGGTGACCTCGCGAACCCCGGCGACTTCCGCACCGTGCAGGTCGGGCGGGAGAGCGTGCTGATCGCGCGGGACCGCCACGGCGCGCTCAACGCGTTCCTGAACGTCTGCCGGCATCGTGGCGCGCGGATCTGCGTCGACGAGGCGGGCAGCGTCAAGCGGGCGTTCCAGTGCCCGTACCACGCGTGGACGTACGCGTTGGACGGCAAGCTGATCGCCGCGCCGAACCTCACCTCGATGCCGGACGTCGACCGGGTGGAATACGGCCTGACGAAAGTGCATCTGCGGGAGTGGCTCGGCTACGCCTGGGTGAATCTCGCGGACGACCCGCCCAGCTTCGAGGAGGACGTCCTCAGCGCCGTGACGGAACGCCTCGGCTCGCTCGAGGGCATCGACGGCTACGAGATCGACCAGTTGTCCGTGGGCAAACGAATCGTCTACGACGTCAAGGCCAACTGGAAGCTGATCATCGAGAACTTCATGGAGTGCTACCACTGCGCGACGATCCACCCCGAGCTGACGGAGGTGCTGCCCGAGTTCGCCGACGGGTACGCGGCGCAGTACTACGTCGGGCACGGCGCGGAGTTCGGCGACGAGATCAAGGGCTTCACCGTCGACGGCGGCGAGGGCTTCGAAAAACTTGCCGCCCTGGACGAGGAACGCGACCGGAAGTACTACGCGATCACCATCAAGCCGCAGGTCTTCATCAACCTCGTGCCGGACCACGTGATCCTGCACCGCATGTACCCGGTGGCCGTCGACCGCACGATCGTCGAGTGCGATTGGTTGTACGCAAAGGAAGTGGTCGACACCGGGCGTGACGTCACTCGCTCGGTCGAGCTGTTCCACCGGGTGAACGAGCAGGACTTCGAAGCCTGCGAGCGTTGCCAGCCCGCGATGGCCTCGCGTGCTTACGCGCGCGGCGGAGTGCTGGTGCCCTCGGAGCACCACATCGGCGGTTTCCACGAGTGGCTGGTCCAGAAACTGGAATCAGCCGACTAGGGGATCGACGCGTCACCCGTGCACGCGAAAGCTTGCACGGGTGATGGAGCAGACGGACTTCTTGCTCCCGGACGGGGAGCACGATCTCCTCCGCCGCATCCGGCAGCTGGCCGAGCGCGCGGAACGGACGGCGCACAACCGGTCCAACCTCGTTGGGCCGCCGCCGTCGCAGGAGCACCTGGACATCCTCGCTGAGATCAGAGCGCTCACCGAGGAGATGACCACGAGCAGACGGGCCGAGGCTTTGCCCCGGCCCGCCAGACCTGCAGATGACTTGATTCCAAACGGATGAAGCTCAGCGGCGCTGGCCGCGCACCATCTTGACCAGACCCTTCATCGTCTCCTCGAGCCCGGAGCCGAACGGGTTGTCGTGCACCAGATACGTCCACGTCGAGCTCGGGCGCTTCACGCCGGAGTCCGCGAGGTCGTAGCCGTCATCGGTGATCTTCGCGGCGTCGTACTTGTCCTGAGCCTGCTCCCACGACTCCGGCACGATCTTGTTGAACGCCGGGATGGCCTCGCGGTGGAACTCGTCGAGCGGGTTCTGCCTGGCCAGCGCGCGCAGGTGGATGCCCTCGCGCAGGTCCGACAGGAACGTCAGGTGGTGCGTCCACAGGTCGTCGAGGTAGAAGAGCGTGATCTTGCGGGCGGCGTCACCGGCCACCTCGTCGGAGACGCCTTCCTTCTTGCCCAGCTTCTCGAGCGCCGCGTCCGTGCGCAGCACCACGTCGCGGTGCTTGAGCAGCAGGTCGCGCTGGTGCTCGATGAGCTTGTTGTAGCGCCAGGTGTTGCGGTGGATCTCCAGGTTCACGCCCTCGGCGACGCGCTGCGCGTGCTCGAAGGTGTGCAGCAGGCCCTTGTCGTGCACCCGGCCATCGCCGTCCACTTCGGACGGATCCTCGGCGTCCGGCGCGTACTGGGTGATGAGGTCGTCGTGCATGGAGGAGAAGAACACCGAGCCGCCGGGGTCGCCCTGACGGCCGGCTCGGCCGCGCAGCTGGTCGTCCAGGCGTGAGGACGAGTGGCGGCCGGTGCCGATCACGTACAGGCCGCCCAGCTCGGCGATCCGGTCGTGGTCCTCGCCCTCGTGGCCGCCCAGGCGGATGTCCGTACCGCGGCCGGCCATCTGCGTGGAGACGGTGACGCGCTGGTACGAGCCGGCGTCGGCGATGATCGACGCTTCCTCGGCGTCGTTCTTCGCGTTCAGCACCACGCACTCGATGCCGGCTTCGCGCAGCTTGGAGGAGATCCGCTCGGACTCCGCGACATCGAGCGTGCCGACGAGGATCGGCCGCCCGGTCTCGTGGACGGTCTTGATCTCCTCGACGATCGCGTCTTCCTTCTGCTCCAGCGTCGCGTAGAGGCGGAAGTGCTCGTCCTCGCGGATGTTCTCCTTGTTCGGCGGGATCACGAGCACCTCGAGCTCGTAGAACTCGCGCAGGGTTTCCGCGACGGCGACTGCGGTACCGGTCATGCCGCAGCGCGTCGGGTACCGGGACAGCAGCGCCTGCACCGTCATCGAGTCCAGGATCTCGCCCGACTCGGTGGTCTGGACGTTCTCCTTGGCCTCGACCGCGGCCTGCAGGCCGTCCGGCCAGCGCTGCAGCTTCGCGACGCGGCCACGCGTGTCGTTGATCAGGTGCACCTTGCCGTCGCGCACGATGTAGTCGACGTCGCGGTGCAGCAGCACCTGGGCGTGCAGGGCGACGTTCACCTTCGACAGCGTGGACGTGACGTGCTCCTGCGAGTACAGGTCGATCTCGCCGAGCGCGCGCTCGACGGCCTCGGAGCCGGCACCGGTGAGGAAGACGTTGCGCTCTTCGTCGTCGATCTCGTAGTGCAGGTTCTGCCGCAGGCGCTTCACCAGGTCCGCGATGACGGGGTCGGCGGCCTCGGCACTGGTCGAACCGGCCAGCACGAGCGGCACGCGAGCTTCGTCGACGAGCACCGAGTCGGCCTCGTCGATCAGCGCGACCTCCTGCTCGGGGACGATCAGGTCTTCGGGCTTCGTGACGATCCGGTCGCGCAGGATGTCGAAGCCGATCTCGCTGACCGGTGCGTACGTGACCTCGCACTGGTAGGCCTCGCGGCGCTCCTCGGCCTTCGAGCTGCCGTTGATCCAGCCGACCGTGACGCCGAGCAGCCGGTACAGCGGGCCCATCCACTCCGCGTCGCGCTGGGCGAGGTAGTCGTTGACGCTGACCACGTGGACGCGCTTGCCCTTGATGGCGAACCCGGCCGCGGCCATGGCACCGGCGAGCGTCTTGCCCTCACCGGTGGCCATCTCGACGACGAGCCCGCTGAGCATGCCCAGCGCGCCGAGCACCTGCACGTCGAACGGACGCTGCCCGATCGCACGCTCGGCGGCCTCACGCGTGAGGGCCACCAGCTCGGTGTCGTCGTGCTCTTCGCGCAGCTTCGCGGCGTGTGCCGTCAGCTCCTCGTCGGTGAACGCCTTGAAGGTGTCCGCGTGTTTCTCCACGTCTCCCAGCAGTGCCGAGAACGGGGCGAGGTCAACCGACGCCGGTTTCTGCGCGAACCGGCGCATCCGCTGCTTGAAGCGCGCCATGAGAGTGGTCACGACGCAGCAACGTACGGCATCGGCTCAGGGTTCCGCAGAGGTCTTGACAGTGAAGGCTCGTTTTGTCCGGTTCATCCGTCCAGTTGGGTCTCGCGGGCAACCTTCTCCCATCGCTCGATGTCGGCTTTGACCTGGCTGAGGTGCGCCAGGAGGCCGTCCACGGAGTCCGGGCCCAGCGGCAGCCTGAGCGGCGTCTCGGCGGCGTCGAGGGCTTTCAGGACGGCTTGGGCGGCCTTCCGCGGGTCGCCGGGCTGCTTGCCCGCGTTCGCCTCGACCATCTGCCGGGTCTTGCCCGCGGAGTCGGCGTAGACCTCGGAGTCCGCGGAGCCGCTGCCGTTCTCGAACAGGCTCGTGCGGAACGCGCCGGGCTCGACGATGAGGACTTTGATCCCGAACGACTTGACCTCGTCGGCGAGGGCCTCGCTCAGGCCTTCGAGCGCGCACTTGGTGGCGCTGTACGCACCGAAGCCCGCGAACGACAGCTGCCCGCCGATGCTGCTCATCTGCACGATGGCGCCCTTCTGCTGTGCGCGCATGTGCGGAAGCACGGCCCTGATGAGCGCGGCCGGGCCGAACAGGTGGACGTCGAAGAGGCTGCGGAGGTCCTCGTCGGTGGTTTCTTCCACGGCACCTACGTGGGTGCGACCGGCGTTGTTGACGAGGACGTCGATGCGGCCTTCTTCGGCGATGACGTTGGCGACCGCGGTGCGGATGGCCTCGTGGTCGGTGACGTCGAGCTGGACCGGGACGACGTGGTTCGGGTGGGCGCGCACCAGATCGTCGAGGCTTTCGGTGCGGCGTGCGGCGGCCACCACCCGGTCGCCCGCTCCGATGGCAGCTTCCGCGATCGCACGGCCGAAGCCGCTGTTGGCGCCGGTGATCAGCCAGACCTTGTCGGACACGTGATTCCCCCTTGTTTCTCGGTGGCCCGACCAGGATTACCAGAGGGCGCGGGGCGAACGACCCCGGACGAGGGCTTCAACGTTTCTGCAACGCCCCTCCTCCAAGATCGGCCAGGAACAACGGAGAGGGGGAAACACCATGGAGAACCAGCAGCTCGCGGACCTGGCCGACATGTCGTCGGCGCGGCTCCAGGAGTTCATGGAGTCGGCTCGGTCGAGCGGAATGACGCAGGGCCTCGCGGGCACCGGCGTCGCGTTGATCGCACAGGTCGACTGATGGCGCGCGGGGTGGCCGGGATCGGGGGCCCGGCCACCCCGTGGACAAAGGGGGGTAGGACGTTGTTGCGGGAACACGCCGCGAAGATCGCGGGAAACGGCACTCATCGTGAACGCACCGCCGAGGACACCTGGCGGGCGGTCTCACCTCATCTGCGCACGATCGGGGTGACCAGGGTCGCGGACATCACCGGACTCGACCGCATCGGGATCCCCGTCTACAGCGCGATCGCGCCGCGGTCCAACGACGTCATCTCGGTCTACAACGGCAAGGGCACCACGGCGGTGGCCGCGCGGACGTCGGCCGTGATGGAGGCGGTTGAGCGGTACGCCGCGGCGCTGCCGGCGCGACCCGTGGCGGTGGCGCCGTACGCGGAGCTCGCGGGGACGCCGGTGCTCGACCCGCGCGAATGCCTGCTGCAGCCGCACCCGAGGTGGACCGAGAGCACACCCATCTCGTGGGTGGAGGGGCACGACCTGCTGAGCGGGAGCACGGTGCTCGTGCCCGCGTTCATCGCCGGCTACCACGTGGCGTGGCACGAGACGCCGTGCAGCGCGGTCGCCACGACCAACGGCATCGCCTCGGGCAACACCGTGGAGGAGGCCGTCTGCCACGCGCTGTCCGAGTTGATCGAGCGGGACGACTGGACGATGGCCGAGCTCGTGGCCCACTACCTCAGCGCCCAGCTCGACCCCGCCGACGCCCTGCCACTGCGGCAGAGGTACCCGGACATCGAGCTGGACAGCCTGCCGGACAGCGCGGCGCGTCTCGTGGAGATGTTCGAACTGGCCGGAGTCTCGTTGCGGCTGAAGAACATCACCGGCGTCTCGGGGGTGCCGAGCGTCTTCGCGGTCTCCGTCGAGGACCTGGCCCCGACGTTCTCGTACGGCCACCACGGCATCGGCACGCACCCGGACGCCGAGGTGGCGGTGCTGCGCGCCATCACGGAGGTGGCCCAGTGCCGGGCCGTCGACATGCAGGCGTTGCGCGAGGACATCACCTTGCCGGGGTCGGACGTGCACAAGTCGCAGTGGCACGCCCAGCGCGCGTCGAAGACCGACGAGGGTTCGTGGGCGACGGCGCCGACAGCCGCGATCCGCTTCCGGGACCTGCCGTCCCGCCCGTCCGACGACGTGGTCGCGGACATCCGCGTGCTGCTCGACGTGGTCCTCGCGCGCGGCTTGGACAAGGCGATCGTCGTGGACCTGTCGCCACCGGGCATCCCGGCGAGCGTCGTGCGGGTGATCGTGCCGGGTCTGGAGTCGTGGAGCATCGACAGCAGCAGGATCGGCGCCCGCGCCACCCACGCGTGGAACGAGGCCGTGCGGTCACTGGAACTGGAGCGGGCATGAACACCGTGGTCTTCCTCGGGCCCAGTCTCGAACCGGCGGTGGCGGCCGGGCTGGCCGACGTCGAGCTGCTGCCGCCGATCAAGCGCGGCGACATCGACGCGCTGCTCGCCCGGCCGGTGCGGCCGGAGCGGATCGGCATCGTCGACGGCGAGTTCATGCAGTCGTTGTCCATCTCCCCGAAGGAAGTGCTCCGTGCGCTCGACAGCGGCGTCGAGATGTGGGGGTCGTCCAGCATGGGAGCGTTGCGCGCGGCGGAGTTGGACGTGTTCGGCATGACCGGGGTCGGACAGGTGTACGAGCTGTTCGCGTCCGGTGAGATCGACGCCGACGACGAGGTCGCGATCACGTTCGACCCGGAGACGCTGGCGCCGTTGTGCGAGCCGATGGTCAACATCCGGGTGGCACTGTCCGCCGCGCGCGACCGGGGAGTGGTGCCGGCGGACGTCGCCGACGCCTTCGTGCGGGCGGCGAAGTCGTTGTACTTCCCCGACCGCCGGATGAACAACGTGTTCGCGGTGCTCGGTGATGACATCTCGCCCGAGCACCGCGAACAGCTGCGCACCTTCCTGCGGACCGACGCGCCGGACGCGAAGCGCGCCGACGCGGTCGCCCTGCTCAGCTCGCTCGGTGCGTCTCGGGGAGCTTGAGCGCCGAGAACAGCGTCGCCAGGCCCATCAGGCACAGGAACGCCGAGACCGACATCGAGCTGCCCGTCGCCCCGAGCAGCGCGGTCATGATGAACGGCGTGCCGCCGCTGACCAGGATCGACGCCAGCTGGTAGGCGAGCGAGGCGCCCGAGTAGCGGACGTGCGGCTCGAACAGTTCGCCCAGATACGCGGCGATCGGGCCGTACACGAGAGAGGACGCGATGCCTCCGACCGTTGCGGCGACGAACAGCAATACGAGCGAACCCGTGTCCACGAGCAGGAAGTACGGGAACGCCCACAAGACCAGGCCGATGGCGCCCGCGATGATCAGCGGGCGGCGGCCCATGCGGTCGGAGGCGTGGCCCGCCCACAGGATCACCGGGATGCTCACGACCGACGAGAGCAGGCTGACGATCAGCACCGACTCACGGCTCAGGCCGAGTGTGGTGGTGGCGTAGGAGAGGACGCCCGCGATCGAGACGTAGAAGATCGCGTTGGAGGCGAACATCAGGCCCGCGCCGAGCAGGATCGGCTTGCGGTGCGTGCGGAGGGCTTCCTTCAGCGGGGCTTGAGCGGCCGGCGTCCGGTTTTCCTTGAGCTCGCGGAAGACCGGGCTGTCCTCGACCTTGAGCTGGATGAAGAGGACGACCGGGAAGAGGAGCGCGCTCGCCAGGAACGGCACGCGCCAGCCCCAGTCCGCGAAGGCCTCCTTGGACAGAGTGGTCGTGGCCAGGATGAACGCCACGTTGCCCAGGAACACGCCGATCGGGACACCTGCCTGGCCGAACGTGCCCGCGAAGCCCCTGCGGTTGTCCTGGGCGGACTCGGTGAGCAGCAGGACCACGCCGCCCCACTGGCCGCCCACCGCGATGCCCTGCAGGAAACGCAGCAGCACCAGCAGGATCGGGGCGCCGACACCGATGCTGCTCGAGGTCGGGAGCAGGCCGATGAGGAACGTCGCGGCGGCCATCAGGGCGAGGCAGATGACGAGGGCGGGCTTGCGGCCGAACTTGTCGCCGACGTGGCCGAAGACCAGGCCGCCGATGGGCCTCGCGATGAAGCCGGCCCAGAACGTGCTGAAGCTCAGCAGCAGACCGACGATCGGGGTCGCTTCAGGGAAGAACAGTTTGGGGAACACAAGTGCCGCAGCGGTTGCGTAGATGAAAAAGTCGTACCACTCAATACTGCTGCCGGCGAGTCCGGCCGCCATGAGCCTGCGCAGGGTCTTCTTCTCCGGGGCAACACTGACCACGGCTTCTCCTTCACCACGTGTCGATGAACGGGCGTTTCTTCCCTTGTCGTTGCCGGGAAGTTGTGGGGGCCAGCGCGGTGGTGATCCAGCGACGGGTGTCTGCCGGGTCGATCACGTCGTCGATCTCGAAGACACTGGCGACGTTGAGCGCTTTGCCGTGTTCGTAAGCGGCTTCGACCATCTGGTCGTACCGTTGCCGGCGTTCTTGCGGGTCTTCGATCGCGTCGAGCACGCGTTTGAAGCCGAGTTTCACGGCGCCTTCCAGGCCCATGGGGCCGAACTCGCCGGTGGGCCAGGAGATGGCGAACTGCGGGACCTTGAGGGATCCGGCCGCCATGGCTTGGGCGCCGAGGCCGTACGCCTTGCGGAGGATGATCAGTCCGAAGGGGACGGTCAGGTTCGCGCCCGTCACGACCATGCGGGTGAGGTGGCGGACGGTCGCGGTGCGTTCGGCTTCGGGGCCGACCATGAAGCCCGGGGTGTCGGTGAGGGACACGACCGGGATGTCGAAGGCGTCTGCGAGTTGGAGGAAGCGGGCGCACTTGTCGGCCGCGTCGGCGTCGATCGCGCCGCCGAGGACGTTGGGGTCGTTGGCGATGAGGGCGATCGGGCGGCCTTCTACGCGGACTAGGGCGGTGACGATGGCCTTGCCGAAGCCCTTGCGCAGCTCCAGGACTGAGTCGGTGTCGGCGAGGGTGTCGATGACCTTGCGGATGTCGTAGGCGCGGAGGCGGTTCTCGGGGACCGCGTGGCGGAGGAGACGCTGGTCTTCGCAGGACCAGTCGGTCGTCGAGTCCTGGAAGTAGGAGAGGTACTTCCGGGCGACGGCCACGGCTTCCGCTTCGGACGAGACCGCGATGTCGACCACGCCGTTGGGGATCTGGACGTCGAGCGGGCCGATGTCCTCCGGGCGGAAGACGCCCAGGCCGCCTCCCTCGATCATCGCCGGGCCGCCCATGCCGATGTTGGCGCCTTCGACCGCGATGATCACGTCGCACGTGCCGAGCAGGACGGCGTTGCCCGCGAAGCAGCGGCCCGCTACCACGCCGATGAGGGGCACTTGGCCGCTGAGCTGGGCGAACGCGTGGAACGAGCCGCAGTCCAGGCCGCTGACCATGCTGTGGTCGGTGTCGCCGGGACGTCCGCCGCCGCCCTCGGCGAAGAGGACCACGGGCAGGTTCTCCTGCTGGGCGAGGGCGAACAGGCGGTCCTTCTTCTGGTGGTTGCGCAGGCCTTGGGTGCCGGCGAGGACGGCGTAGTCGTAGGACATCGCCACGATCCGTTGGCCGTTGACGACGCCGATGCCTGCCACCATGCCGTCGGCGGGGGTGCGTTCGATGAGTTCGTCGAGAGAGCGGCGCGCGCGTTGGGCGGCGATGGCCAGACCGCCGTACTCGACGAAATCGGAGCAGAGGTCGGCGATGTTCTCGCGGGCGGTCCTGCCCCCTGCGGCGTGCCGTTTCGCGGCAGCCTCAGGCCGGTCGAACTCGTGCCGCGCGAGCACTTCGGCCAGATCCGGGCGGATCTCCTCCAGGTCGACCTCGAAAGAGTCCTCTGTAGACTCACCCGTGCCGGACGCGAGGAGTTGCCCCTCGGAGACCGTGTCGCCGACGGACACCAGCACGTCGTCGGACACCCGGACCACGTGCTGCATCTTCATCGCTTCCAGCACGACCGAGTCGGGAGACACCGCCACGACCGTGCCGGCAAGAGGCGCGCGCATGCCGTCGACAGGTTCCTCGACCACGAAATCGGTCGTGGCGCCCACGATTTCCTGCGACAGCAAGGACTTCAAGAAGTCCAGGTTGGTGGAGACACCGTCGATGCGGAACTCGCGCAACGCTCGCCGAGCGCGGTTGAGGGCCACGTCCAGGTCCTCGCCGTGGACGACGAGCTTCGCGAGCAGGCCGTCGTAGTGAGTCCCGACCCGGTAGCCGACGTAGCCGTGCGTGTCGACGCGCACGCCCGGCCCGGAAGGCAACGCGAACGACGACAGCACGCCGCCCGAAGTCTGGTTCACGCGGACCTGCACGGCCGAGCCGCGATCAAGAGGCGTGTAGTCGACGTCGCCACCCCAGGCCAGCAGGAGCTGGGTGCGCACGAGGTCCACACCGGACACCATCTCGGTGACGGTGTGCTCGACCTGCAGGCGCGGGTTGACCTCCAGGAAGGCGAACGAGTCGCCGGACACCAGGAACTCGACGGTGCCGACGCCGGTGTAGCCGGCAGCCGCGGCGATCTCGGCGGCCGCGGTGTGCAGCGCCTTGCGCGTGCCAGGTTCCAGCAGGGGAGCCGGAGCGATCTCGACGACCTTCTGGTGCCGCAGCTGCAAGGAACAGTCGCGGTCGCCGATCACCGACGTGCCGACCAGCTGCACCTCGATGTGCCGGGCGGAGGGCATCAGGCGTTCGAGGTAGACGTCCCCGGCCCCGAACGCCGCCAGCGCCTCCGCCTGGCACGCCTCGACAGCACTGTCGAGGTCCTCGGGCGCGTACACAGCCCGCATGCCCTTGCCGCCGCCACCGAGCACAGCCTTCACCATCACGGGGAACTCGCCCGGCTGGGCGTCCAGCACGGGGATCCCCAGTGACGCGGCCAGTGTCCGAGCACGACGCTTGTCGCCGAGCAGTTCCAGAACGTCGGCGGACGGCCCGACGAACGCCAGCCCACGCGCCTCACAAGCGCGAGCGAAAGCAGCGTTCTCGGACAGGAAGCCCCATCCCGGATGCACCGCGACACACCCGGCAGCGGCGTCCAGAATCTGATCCACATCCAGGTACGGCGAGGGGCCACGCAGGGCGACGGCGCGGTCCGCGAGTGTCACGTGCAACGACGAAGCGTCGTCCTCCGCGTACACCGCCACGGTGCGAATGCCCAGGTCAGCGGCCGCGCGCAAGACACGGACGGCGACCTCACCCCGGTTGGCGACGAGCAGCACGGCAATCCTCCTGAGCGACCGCTTAGTATGTGACGGCGGTCGCATGTTGCCATCTGAAGTCAACGGAAGTCCATACGGAACCGATCGGGGGGTTGAGGCGTCAACGGAACGCTTCACCGCATTTGGGCGATTCAGCAGGCAGACTTCCCCGCAAGGATTTGGGCTTCAGGAGGCCGCAGTGGTGTTCAAGAGGATGATGCGCGCGTTCGGTGTGGGCGGGCCGACTGTCGACACGGTGCTGAACAACCCGAATGTGCGTCCTGGCGAGTTGCTCTCCGGTGAGGTGCGGATCGCCGGCGGCGACCACCCCGCCGAGATCGACCACGTCACGCTGGCGCTGCTCACCCGCGTCGAGGTCGAGAGCGGCGACAACGAGTACAACACCAACATGGAGTTCCACAAGTTCTCCGTGGGACAGCGGATCGTCGCCCAGCCGCACCAGAACCTCTCGCTGCCGTTCCAGATCCCGGTGCCGTTCGAGTGCCCGCTCAACGTCGTGAGCGGCATGCAGCTGTCCGGCATGCAGCTCGGCCTGCGCACCGAGCTCGAGGTCCGCGGCGCGGTCGACCCCGGCGACCTCGACCCGATCTGGGTGCATCCGCTGCCATCGCAGGACGCGGTGCTGCAGGCGTTCGGGCACATGGGTTTCCGCTTCACCAAGGCGGACAACGAGCGCGGCCGCATCTACGGCGTGCCGCAGGAGCTGCCGTTCTACCAGGAGATCGAGTTCTACCCGCCGCCGCAGTTCTCCGGTCGCCTCAAGCAGGTCGAGCTGACGTTCGTCACGACGCCGCACGAGCTGCACGTGATCCTGGAGGCGGACAAGCGCGCCGGGCTGCTGCGTTCGGGCGGTGACGCTTACGGCCGTTTCGCGGTGTCGCACCAGCAGGCCGTCGGCACGGACTGGACCGCGACGATCAACCAGTGGATGGCGCAGGTCTCCGGCAGCCGCTGGTAACGACCGCTGGGCGCTCTCAAGCTGCGGATCTTCCCGAGTGACGGGATGATTTTCACCGAGATCCCCGAACAGGGGTGTAGCGGGAGGAGGCGTCCGTGACCATCGAGAGCATTCTCGGCGCGCTCATCATCGGTCTGATCCTGGGCTTTCTCGGCAAGTTGTTCGCGCCGGGCAAGCAGAACATCCCGATCTGGCTGACCCTGCTGGTCGGTATCGCGGCCGCGTTCATCGGGTCGTGGATCGCGCGGCTGCTCGGCGTGCAGGACACGCCGGGTATCGACTGGATCGAGGTGATCGTCCAGATCGTCGTCGCGGCGATCGGTGTATCCGTCGTGGCAGGTATGTACGGCCGCAAGTCCGTCAGTTAGCTCGATGAAGGGAACCTTCATCCA